>CAJBME010000350.1 GCA_903954065.1 uncultured bacterium | reverse complement strand
CGTAGCGGACTTCCCCGGAGCTGTCCACGTCCACAGTGACAACGGCGGAACTCTTGGAGCCGGGCCGGCCCATATCTAGCGGGTATTGGACCATGTGGATCTCGGGATACGCGCCACCACCACCAAAGTCTTGAGGAATTTCTGGTGGCTCGAATTCAGTTGGGTAAATAAATTCGCGGATGACTTCCACTTTGGCCCGTTGACCGCTTCGGGTCGTCACCTGTGGCGCCGTCAACAAATCAGTGCCCTTCTTCTGGTTCAGAGCACGCAAGACAACCTGAAACTGTGGGTCTGTGAAGACGCCAGCCACTCCGAGAACCGCAGGAGTCACGCTCGCTTCAGCGGATCCTTCACCGGAACTGGTGGCCGTCAGGAGTCCGTCAATCGCATTGTTGGAAATGGCATTGTCACCGAAGCGCAAACCACCCGTGAGCAAGTTAGATCCGCCCACCGGAACGGCCGTATTGCCCTGGCCCGGAGGAACCATCGCCCAGTTGCTGCCGCCCACTGGACCCGCGCCACGGTTGCCAGCAGTACCGCCGGATCCGAAAACCCGGTCACCACCAACATTGAAGGCACCAATCAACCAGTCGAAACCAAATTCATCCGTGTTCTTCTGGTTCACTTCGATGAATTTCGCCGTGATGTTGATCATCTTCGAAATCTTGTTCGAGATGCTCTCCACGAATTGATCAACCAGATCAAGATTAGCCGGAGTGTTGCGGACCGTCAGCGTCGATGTCGCAGAACTAAAGAAGGCCGTCCCTGATTCAGGGAATTGAATACCAGCCTGCTTCAAGATTTCAATAGCTGTCGCACGTGGTTTAATGGCCGAACCACCGCCTGAACCGCCGCCGCCAGCGTTGAAAGGATCATCGCCACCGCCAGCTTCTGGAGCCGCGGAACCACCCAAAGTCAGGAAGTCAGGTGGAACCCGGAAAACCTTGGTATAAAGCTCCTGGTCCTGATCTGCAGGGGAGATAATGACCGCAAATGGCTCAACGCGGGACCGTAAACCTGCCTGATCAGCGACGGCTTTCACCGCGACTTCGAGTGGCACGTTGGACAGATTCAAGCTGGCAATTTTAGGAGCCGCGCCCGTCGCAGGAAGACGAAGGATAAAGTTAACTCCCTTCTTGGCCGGATCAGTCGTCGCAGCGTCGAGTTCGCGGCTCTTCATCCGCAAGAACTCCACCGCTTCCTCGACTGTCGCCTCTTCCAAGGCCACGCTAGGAATGACCAAGGTGCGCATCTTGTCCAGAATGACCTGTGAGCCGTCGACACCACCACCACGGTCGATATCACCTAGACCACCACCCGTCCCCAAGGACGGTACCGCCGTTTCCCACTGCTCGTCCACTTCGCGCAACATCTTGGCCCGAGTGTGGTCGCGTGCAGACAGAAGGTGCTCGCTGACCCGGCGCTCTGTGCGCTCAAGTTGACGACGAGCGGCCGTATTATAAGGATCAACCGCCAAAACACGATTGAAAGCGTCCTTGGCCTTGTCGAATTCGCCGAGATCGAAATACCCCAATCCAAGATCGAGGTTCTTTTTCACCTCTTGCACATTCGACATGTGCTCCTTGGAATTCGCTGGATTGAACCACTCGGGATCTTCCAAGCGCTCCAACAGTTGGGCGGCCCGACGACTGTCAGGATCAATGGCCAAAACATTGTTGAGGAGCGTGCGCGCGGCATCGTACTCCCCTGCTTCGCCACGCTGTTGGGCAAGCTTAATGCTCGCATCAACAAATTTGGCCGTCACGCGATCGCGCTGGTCACGGACAAGATCCGCGTCAGGAATCAAATCAAGCGCGGCACGGTAATGACCCAAGCCGGCTTCGTAATCGCGCTCAGCCATGGCTTTGTCGCCGGACTGCTCCTCCTCGGCGGCCTGGGTCACGCGCTGCTGACGGCGGATCACTTCACGCTCAGCAATGTCAACGGTGGAACTATTTACTCCCTCACCGGCATGGCTGGTTGGTGTCGGCGCCCACGGAGTGAGAGCGGCGAGGAACGCGGCAGCGAGGCCGTGGTTCGTGAGTGAGGAATGCACTGATGGTCTCATGTGGATAATGGGGCGATGCTTAGAGGAAAGGGATTGAGTGGGCAAGAATCTTTTTAGATAACTGGGGGATTTCACTCAGAGGACTTACTGGCCTTTGGGTGGCGAGGAGAGTTTTTTCACCTGTTTGACAGGTTCAGAGGCATTCTCTGGAACATAACTGATGACAGCCTGCTCCGCGGAAATTTCCTCAACAGTGATGGTCATGCCCGCAGGCTGACGAAGTTCGAAATCCTCACCTTCTTTGGTCTCGAAGGTTTCGGCCGTGAGGGTGTAAGAAAATTTGGCTGTGTACGACGGGTTGGGTACCAATGATCCTTGCTCCAAGCGAATTTTGCCAGCCCGAGGGTTTTTTGCATCCGTCATCAGCGCAACCGCTACCTGAGTTGGCGAACCAAAACGCTGGACTGTCTCATTCTTCACTTCCGTGATCGTAAAACGGCCAGGCTCGAAACGCGCACTCGGCGTACCAATCTTCAAAAACTCGTTGCGACGCTGCTCAGCCCCATCCGCGCCCTGCGTGATGAAAGCCACCGAACAGGTGCCATTGTCAAACGAGTTCAACTTAATCGTCAGAGGGACTTCCACCCGCTCAACATAATACAACTTGGTCTCCCAACCAGGCTTGCTCAAACTAGAGTTGGGATCAGTGCCAGCCTCAAATTCATCGAGATTGGTGTAGCCGTCACGATCAGGATCCTGCTCGAGCACGTCGATCGCTGTATAGTCCAAATCGTTGTCAACCATCCAGATGTTCGTCACTGGATTACGGAGCTTATCACCCTCCGCATCACGCATCCGGAAAGGCTCCGATGGCTTGTCGTTCATCACCACAAAAGGAGTCGATGAAAACAAGGGCATGTCGAGATTAATCGGCCACTGCGGAACCGCAGATACACGACGACTCGCCTCCGTAATGGCCTCAGCCGACAATGGCTCAAGCTTCTCCCGCAGCGTCGGCGCATCCGTCATAAAACGAGAGCCAAAGCTGCTCGCCTTGAAAATAATCCAGCCTGAGCCAAGCAAGGCCAATACGGCACTAACAACAAGCAAGGCGCGTTCGTAATTCTTTTGAATCCAGTTCATGGAAATGGGGCAGAAATGTGAAAACTAGTTAACTGTCTTGGAACCAGCTTTGGTATCAGCTGCCGCCACGGTAGGGTCAAGAAAGCGTATCAGATCGACCGCCATCCAGACCATGATTTTTTCGCCGCCAAGGACAATATCAGAGTCCTTCTTGATCTTTTCAGAACTGTCAACAGCGGGAGCTTGACCTTTAGGCGGACCATCTTTGCGTTCATTCTCAACCCGCAGACTCCGAATCGCAAAGAAATAATCTTTGCTCGCCGCCAAATGGTTCAAAACGTCTTGCACGCTGCGAGGACTGCCAGAAAAACGTACTTCCATCGGATAACGCTTCAACACTAGCTGCTCGTCCAGAGCCGTCGGCGCCGCCGATGGCTTCTTGGCCGCCGCACGACCAGCCGCAGGCTTCGCCGCCGTGTCGTCAGCTTTCGACGATTCAACATCCAGCTCAGTGCGCGTGATGTCATCAATCGTGGCCACCCGGTCGGTCAACAACGTGCCCACCATCGCATTAATACCACCCAGCTGATACAGAAGATCAGGCACCGCCTTGGTGCTAGGTAGTTTGTCCAAGTATTTGCCAAATCCCAGATCAAACCCACCACCAGCACGGCTGTTCAACTTGGTCAACTCAGCCTGAATCTTCACCGCATTCAGCGTCTCAGTCAATTTCGACTGGAACGCATCACCCTGCGCTGCCACCTCGAGCGCTGGTTGGCTGGCCATTAAGCTTTTTTGCAAATCACTGACGGTCGCCGCAAACGCATCAACCTGCGCTCGACGCGATGTGAGATTTTTTTCGTTCGGCGTCAGTGGCTTCGCCTGGAGCGTGGCCAGTGCTTGCTGTTGGTCATCATACGCGGTAGCCGCCGCCTTATTGGCGTTGGAACTCGAGTAGAGCAAATAGCCTAGGCCGAGGACCCCTACACCTAGAACAGCCAGGTAAGTGGTAAGGAATGAGTTCTTTTTCAGAGAGTCCATGGATTATTTCGAAGAAGGCTTTTTGGCGTCGACGGGAAGGGTGATCTTCCGCTTGAGAGGCAGGCGCATCTCGAAAGTGGAAGCCCACGTTCCTTCGTCAGGGCTAGCGGTTTTAACATATTGCGCGATCTCAGTATCTTCATTGAACGCAAAGAACTTGGTGTTCTTTTTAAGGTCCTCGAAGAACTCGGTGACAACCTGATTCCCTTTCGGGTTCTCGTGGTTTCGATACAATCCAAAGATGTGAATACCATCAACGACTGTTTCCGTCTCGACTGGAGCTGCTCCTTTGGCCGCTTTGGACGATTTGCCGCCCTTGGCCGCCACCGGAGTAACCAACAGATCCTCAAAGGTCGAAGTCAACACATCACCAGTCGTTTGCAACGCCGGGGTGGTCGTTTTCTCGGACGCCGTCGGCTGAAACTGCGTGATCCAGATCAAATCGTTTTTGCGGAGTGAATTCAACTCGTTAAAAAGCTCAATCCAATAGGTCCGGTCTAGGACTGCCGTTTGCAGGGCCTCAGCCCGCGCCAGCTCTTTCTTCGCTTGCAGATCAGCCGCCGCGATCTTGCCATCCCAGCCGGCCAGCTCAGCCCTCGTGGCCTCCAAATCCGCCGTCTGGCGTTCCAGGGCCGAAGCGGCCGATTGATTGTAAATCCAGCCAGCACTCAGCAAACCGAGCAAACAAGCCGCGGCCGAGAACAAAAATGGTTTACGGCGTTCATTATCACGACGTAACGCGACCACCGGCGGCACTAAATCCAGCTCCATCGGACAAGAAAGTGCTCCCCGCAGAGCCAAACCAACGACTTCGCCCAGCGCCGCACGGTCGGCAGCCACCGCTTCAGCCGTCACTTTCGGCCCGAGTTGAACATTGCGCAACGCATCGAAAAACTCGACAGGCACATTCAACTTCTCCTCGAAGAATTCTTTCACATAAGCCAGCGACGCGCCGCCACCAGCCAGATACACGACCTCCGGCGCACTGCCACCCTGCTGGCTCCGATACAAATTAGTCGTGCGAACGATCTCACCGTGGGTGCGAGTCAAAGCGTTCTTAATCACCTTCGACAGCGCCGCCAACTCTGGATCTTCATGGTCCGCATAACCGCTCAGGGCAACAAAACCTTGAGCCACCTTACGGCTTTCGGCTTCCACGAAATCCACACCAAATTCCTTGGCAATCGCACTCGTCACCGAGGCGCCACCCGCATTGTTAATCGTCCGGAAAAAGAATTTCCCGCCGGGTTCGATGTACAACAAGTTGACGGTCCGTGCGCCCAAATCAATCAACAGCGCAGGCTGGGCGAGGTCGGGATAGTTGAAAACAAACGCATTATAGAGGGCCAGCGGAGAAATGTCCACGCCTTCAGTCGTCAGTGGGAGAGACTCCACCGCGCCATTGATTTCTTCCAATAGGTCTTTTTTGACCGCAGCAATAACCACTTCGGTATCGGCCAGGCCGCCATCCTTGTTGACCCGCTGGTAATGCCAGCAGACTTCATGGATCGGGAAAGGAATGGCCTGTTGAGCCTCAAAGCCAATGACTTCGTCCATCTTATCCGGCGCCAGCGGCGGCGGCTTGACGAACTTGCTCAAAACCGGTTGCCCGGAAATGGCGTAGCGAACGTCTTCCTTGGCGGCCTTCACCTGACTCGCTGCGCTTTTGAGGCCAGCAGCCAGTTGAGGGCCACGCGCGGCGTCCAAGGACGGATCACCGCCAAGGTCAACGAGCGCATAATTGGTGAGAGTCAGGGTACCCTTGCTGCTCGCATTGAAGCGCGCGAGCCCGAGACGTTGCGAACCCAGATTGAGGGTGAGATGCGATTTCTTGTCAGCCATGAGCGAAAAGTGCTGGTGCCGCCGAAGACGCGAAGATGATGGAACCGTGAGGATGCGCCATCCGCGCGTGAGTTCGCGTTACTTGTTGGATTGGACTTCGGCGTGATAATCGCCCCAGAGTGGTGCGAAAGGTGTCTCCATCTTGTTTTTCAGGACGCCCGCCACCGTGGGTGGAGCACTCGTGGCCTTCCACCACTCAGCACCCGGATCGGTGGGCGACTTGCCCTTCGAGGAAATAAAGCCAACCGTCTTGCCTTCGTGCGCGACTTCAACAGCCCAGAGGCTCACGGCGTTGGTCTGCACACGCGGACTACCACTCAGCCCCAGTACAGCCGATGGCGACAAATAAACCACCGAGGCCATGCCTTCGCCGACCGGCACATTCACATGGTTCACTTCGGCCGTCAGAATCCGGCTCTTCTCTTTGTCCGCATTCGAAAGGAAAATGTAAAATTTGAACGTCAGCTGCTCGTAGCTGGTGAAGTTCGCCTTCGCATTCCGCGGGGCATTCGCAATGAAGGGGACTTCAAATTCAAGCCACTCCTTCGGCTTCCATCGCTTGTCTTTGACCCCAGCCGCTTTGATGTCTGGCGTTTGCTGGGCTTGGATGATCGGCTCTTTGAGATCGATCAACTTCGCATCCTGCGCTTGGGCAGTGGAGACACCAAGGCCGACAACCACCGCAACGGTGGCCAGCATGGAATTGAGGAAGCGGGACTTCATGTGATGTGTCTAAGGGGTTGAATCGACGACCTTGACCACTTTCGTGGAGCTTGGCCAGAAAAAAACTCAGTAAAAGCCTTATTTCTGCGGACCGGGCGGGCTTTTTAACGCCGGCTGCGGGCATTTCAAGGAAATTCCTATAGTGCGCATGTATTTCCCTTACAAATCTCGCCCGAAATACCCCTGCCCACCCCATTTTAGCGCTCTTTCCCGTCCGGCAGCGCCACAAAAGCACTCTCACGAAGCACCCACTGCTTGCGGCCACGCAATAAACGCCCCCACTCCACCACCGAAGCCACCACAATCACCCCCACCGCGAGCAGAAAAAACGCCGTGATGCCAATGTCCACCCGCAAATTAAGCAGACTCCTCGCCGCCGTCGCAGGCGCCGTACCATCAACAATCTGAGCCTTAAGCTTCTCTATTGCAGGCACAAAGCCTGCAGCCCGCACCGAAAACAACTTCATCCACCCCGCCGTAAACGTCACCGCCACCAAAAACATCAACGGCATCACCGTCACCCACACCTGACGTACCCGCCCCATCTTGATGATGACGGTCGTCCCAAGACAGAAGGCAATCACCGCCAACAGCTGATTGGCAATGCCAAAAATTGGCCACAAACTCTTGGCAATACCCTCCTTATCGACCGCTCCCTGATATAAGAAATACCCCCAGGCGCCCACCAATAAGGCCGTCGCCGTCACATTACCCAGCCACGAACCCGTGTGCCCCAACGGCTTCCAGACAGACCCCAACAGATCCTGCAGAATAAAACGCCCCACCCGCGTACCCGCATCCAGCGTGGTCAGGATAAAAAGCGCCTCAAACATGATCGCAAAATGATACCAAAGGCTCAACATGCCGGTGCCCGGGATCACTTTGGCAAACATGTGAGCCATGCCCACGGCAAATGTCGGCGCTCCGCCCGTCTTGCCAATCAGAGTCGGTTCACCCAGATCATGAGCGAGTTGCTCCATTTCAACCAAAGTCACCGGAAAGCCCGCCGCATTGATCTTGGCCAAAGCCGCCTCCACCGTCGGAACCGGAGGCGTGTTGATCGCAAAATATTGGCCCGGCTCCAGCGCACACGCAGCAATAATGGCCATCAAGGCCACCATCATTTCCGTCACCATCGCCCCATACCCAACCAGCCGAATCGACGATTCACGCTGGAGCAATTTCGGCGTCGTCCCACTGGAAATTAATGAGTGAAAGCCCGACACCGCCCCGCAAGCAATGGTGATGAACACAAACGGAAATACGGGTCCTGGCACCACCCAGCCCGAACCATCAACGAATTGCGTCACAGCCGGCATCCGCAGCGGTGGCGCCACCACCACAATAAAAAACCCCAGTAAAACCACCGTGCCCAGCTTCATAAAAGTACTCAGATAGTCGCGCGGCGCCAGTAACAACCACACCGGCAACACCGAGGCCGCAAAACCGTAACCCATGATGGCCCAGGCCAGCCCCGGCTCCGACCACGTCAACATCTCCTTCATGCCCGGCGAAAGAAATTTGCCACCCAAAACCGCCAACAATAACCCAACTACCCCGAAAGCAGACACCACCCCCACCCCCAGACGACCCGACTTGAGCGCCAGTCCCATCACCATCGCCAACGGAATAGTGCAGGCAATCGTAAAAAGCCCCCACGGGCTTTCCGCCAAAGCTTTAACCACCACCAAACCCAAGACCGCCAACAAGATAACCATAATTGCAAGCAGGCTCACCATCGCCACCACACCGACAAAAACGTTCAATTCTTCCTTGATCATCTGACCCAGTGACTTCCCGCCGCGGCGAATGGACGCAAAAAGTACCACCGCATCATGAACCCCACCGCCCAAAGTCGCTCCAATCAAAATCCATAAAACGCCCGGCAAATACCCAAATTGCGCCGCCAACACAGGCCCAACCAACGGCCCCGGTCCGGCAATAGCCGCAAAATGATGGCCAAAAACCACCCACTTGTTGGTCGGTACAAAATCCTTGCCATCGGCATGCGTCACCGCTGGCGGCGCCCGACGTTCATTCACCGTCAAAACTTTGGCCATCAACCAAGCCGAATAAAAACGATAACTCACGGCAAAGGTGCAGCCGCCCGCTACCACCAGCCATAACGCATTCACCGGCTCCCCCCGCTGAAAGGCCGCTACCCCCACCGCCCCAGCCCCAAGCAACGCAATGGATCCCCACAAAAGAAAACGCAAAAATGTGTTCATGACAAAATACAAGATGACCGAAACAAATGATCGGCCGCGCATTTGAACATCGCCGCCGCCTCAGCGCAATCACATCATGCATTCAAGACGCATCAGACATCCAAGACACATCAGGTAATCGGACACCGACGCCACGCGAGCCGCCACGCCCGTTAACCCTGCCTCGGCGCCCTCGCCTCTAAGACGCGCAACGAATACCCCCGACCATTCTCGTAAGGCTCCACCACCGCCGTGACTTCAAGAACCGGATAACGCACCGTCGCCAGACCATGACGGCGATAGGTCGCAGCAAAGAGCTCGGTTTCAATCAGTCCGGTTCGATCAGCCAGCGTGAGAAATTTCATCGGCTCTCCCGTGACTTGATGATGAATCCGCTGCTCAACGATCAGCCCACACGCGACAACGGTTTGCCCGGGATACTCCCCAAGCCGAGCCACAGGGCAGTAACTGTCCCAAGCCACGTCCGGAAACAAGTCAAGGGGATGCCCACTGACCGCAAAACCAAGCGACTCCGTCTCCCACTGCAAACGCTGATGCCTCGTCGGCTCCTGCAGCGGCACCGCGGGCAGTTGCTCCAGTCCCGGCGGCGGCAGCAACCACCCCTGACCGGTCGCCCTCGACTCGCCCCCCCCATAGGTGCGCAAAAGAAATTGCGCCTGCCAAAACTGCGCGGTTCGAGCCTCCCCAAATCCATCAAACACCCCAACCTGAATCAATGACTCCAGTTCGCCAGCCAGCGGACCAACCCGATGGAAAAAATCCGCCAGAGAAACAAACGCCCCGCCCTCCCGTAAGGTAGAAACCCACACCCCAGCCGTCCGGGAAGTCAACCCCCGCGTGCGCAACGCCGGCACGCGCACAGCCGTACCCCGCGCCGAAAATGCCGGCCCTGGATCATTCACACAAGGCGGTAATAGACTCAAATCCAAACGATAACACTCCAGAATATACACCAGCGGATCATAAAACCCCTTCCCATGACTCAACACCGCCGCCATGAATTCAGCAGGATAATAATACTTGAGCCACGCCGCTTGGTACGCCTCCACCCCGTAGGCCGTACTATGGGCCCGACAAAAGGCATAACCTGAAAATCCAGTCACCAAACCCCAGACTTCTTCAATCTTGCCAGCCCCATGCCCCCGGGCCGCCGCCGCCACAAAAAACTCGTCACGCATCACAGCAATAACATCCTGCTTCTGCTTGACCAACGCCCGACGCAACACATCGGCCCGGCCCGCCGTCACCCCGGCAAAATCCTCGCAAATCTGCAATATGTGTTCCTCATACACCACCAGACCAAACGTACTGCGCAAGCATCTTTCCAGCGATGGATCGGGGTAAACCACCGGCTCCAGCCCCTGATAACGACGCGTAAACCGAAGTTTCTTCTGCTCGTTGGCCGCACCAGGACGGATGACGCTGACAATGGCAATCAGCCCGTCTATCTCCCGCACGGCAGTCTGGCGGCAAAGGCTGACCATCGCCGGCGATTCAATGTGATGCACCGCCCGCCCGCCTCCCCCAGCAATCATCGCCCACACTCTCTCATCCTCCCACGGCTCCAGCGCAACCAGATCCACGTTGATCCCGCGCGCCGCCAACGCCGCCCTCGCATCCCGCATCACCGCCAGCCCGCCTTGCGCCAAAATGTCAAGCTTGACCAAACCAACCGCTTCCACCCCGTCCATGTCAAAATGCGTGACCGGCCAGCCGTTACCAGCCGTAAACGTCGGCGTCAGACTGTGCATCGGCTGGCCCGAAAGCACCACCCCGCACGGGTGCATCTTCGGATGACGCGGCACCCCATCAAGAAAAGCCGCCATCCGAAGCGCCGTCCGACACGGCTCCTCATCCAACAACAAATCAGCACACTCCGAACGCCCTTTCAGCCGAGCCGCCAACCGAGTGCCCGCATCCTCCGACGCCTCCACCTCCCCGCCCCATCCCCCACCCCCAAAGGTCCATGGAAAATGCTTCGTCAACCGCCGCACGTCGCGCTCCGCCATCCCCAATACCTTGGCCACCTCAGCAAAAGCACTGCGAGCCCGAAACGTGGAAAATCCACCCACCACCGCCCCATGAACCGCCCCATGACGAGCCAAAATCAACGCCACCACGTCGTCCTTTCGATCATGCGGAAAATCCACATCAATGTCCGGCAACTTGTGCAACGCCATCCGCTCGCGGTTCAAAAATCGCCGGAAATAGAGGTCAAACCGAACCGGACACACATCACTAATACGCAAACAATAACAAACCAATGAGTCGGCCGCGCTGCCACGCGTAATCCACTCAATGCCGAGAACACGACACTCCTGCAACACGTCCCAAACCAAAAGAAAATACGCTTCGTATCCAACCGCCGCAATAATCTCCAACTCCTCCTCCACCTGCGAATAAAACGCCGCCGCCCGATCCCCATAACGATCGTGCAACCCCCGAAAAACACACTGCCGCAAAAATGTTCGCGGTGATCCCCCATCAGGCGGCACATAAACCGGAAATTGCGGAGGCCCAAAAGGAAACTCAAACGTGCAGCGCGCCGCCAGCTCATGCGTATGATCCAGTAACTCAGGGTGATCACGACACCAAGCCGGTTCGCTGCCAGGCACCCGAAAATGACACGCCCCACCCATCGTCTTTTCCGGATGCGCCTGCCGCAAGAGCGTCCGCGTGCGAATCGATTGCACAATGTCATACGACATCCGGTCCGCCGGAGTGGCATAATGCACACGCGGCGCAAATACCCCAGGATAAGACAAACCGTCCACGTCCCCACGACGCGTCACCGCCTGGTAAAAAGCCCCAGGAAAAAACGCCGCCCACGCCGCATCCCGCCCCACCGCCACCAACCCTTCCGCATGCACCGCCACCTCATCACACGTCAACGATCGCTGCCGGCGCACCACCGTCCCGTCCGCCCCGTCCGCCGTCGAACGCGATAAAAGCTGACATAGATGGCTGTAACCACGTGCATTTTGCGCATACAATAATAACGGCTTTCCCTCCATCCGGACTTCCGCACCAATCAGTGGCTTGATCCCAGCTTGGCGGGCCGCCTGCGCAAATTCCGCCGCGCCGTGCAGATTTCCCGCATCCGTCAACGCCACCGCAGGTAGTCCATGCCGCACCGCCAGCGCCACCACCGCCGCCGGCGACAACGTGGAATCAAGAAATGAATACACACTGCGCACATTGAGCGGCAGAGCCGGCCTCAGCGTCGAAACCATTCGTCCCCCACCCGCACGCACCCCCGCCGCCGCCGCCGCCGCCGGACCGCGGGCCGCCTCCGGAACCGGATCCTCCCGCAAACGCAGATCATGCCCGCGCAAAATCACATCCCGCCCATGCGTGCGACGCAAAGCATCCACCACCAGAGCCAATCGACGCCCCTGCTCATGCTTCTGCGCCAGCGCCTCCAACGGCAACTCCGTGCGCCACCACTCGTCATAGACATTGCTGAGACGCAGCGAAACCAGACGCAAACTGACCCGCCGCTTCCACGCCCGGCGCAACATCACCGGCAGGCGACTGTAAATATCCGTCTCCAAATCCGTCGGCTCCGCCAGCGTCTCACTCCGTTGATCCTCATCCATGTCGTTATAACGGACTTTCACCGTCAGCGTGCGCACCGCCTTTCCTTCTTCCCGCACCACCGCCATCAACTCGTCCGCCATGCGCCGCAAAACTGCCTCCAGCCACCCCTCATCCGTCACATCCTGCGCAAACGTCTCCTGCCGACCATAAGACTTCGCCGGCCCCGCTACCGCCACCACCGGACGATCATCAATCCCTCGCGCAAATTGCCGCACCCCCGAAGCCGCACGCCCCAATACCAGCTCCAACAACTCCACCGGCGTGGCCGCGACCTGCCCAATACTCGTCAACCCAGCCGCCCGCAAACGCCCTGCCGTGTGCGGCCCCACCCCAGGTAACCACTGGCTCGACAAAGGACCCAGAAACTCCGCCTCCCTCCCCTCAGGCACCTCCACAAAAGCCGCCGGCTTGCGCAACTTCGACGCCACCGCACTCACAAATTTACTGCTGCCTACCCCCTCACTCACGGAAATCTTCAGCGATTGCTCAATCGCCACCCGAATCTCCCGCGCCACTTCCGCCGGCGGACGACGACACCCACTCAAATCAAAATACCCTTCGTCAATGCTCGCCTGCTCCACATCAGGCGTAAAATCACGCGCATACGAAAACATCCACCGGGAAAATTGCTCGTACTTGTCGAAATCCCCAGGCAAAACAATCAGCCGAGGACACAACAAACGCGCCCGTGCCGTCGGCATCGGCGTGCATACCCCATACCGACGCGCCTCATACGAGGCCGACGCAATAATTCCACGAGACTCCCCGCCCACCGCCACCGGACGCCCACGCAGTCGACAGTCCGACGCCTGCTCCACCGACGCAAAAAACGCATCGGCATCCAAATGCGCAATAAATCGCCCCCCAGACATCAAAAAACCTCCCCAAAAATCGCTCCGCCCCGAACCCCCAGTCCGCTAGCCCTCACCCCAAACTCACAACCCCAAAAACCCCATCCCACGGCACTCCACAGCCCAAAAAAAGAAAATCCCCACCCACAGTCCATCATCACGATCGACCACTCCCACAGCACCGAATAGCTGCAAAAAATAAAATAAACTGCCGCCATGACGAAAGATTTTTGTCGCTTTGAACACTCTCATGGCCCCGCCCGCCGCCGTCAATCACTTCGTTCAACGCGACATAAAAAACCCTCTACCCTCCCGCCCCAACTCTTACCAAGCCCCCCACCAAGCCCCCCAGATCCTGCCCAAAAGCCATTTTTTAATGGACAATCCATCACGAATTTTGTAGTATTTACACAGTTCTAAATAGTCAGCCGGAATCGCTCGGGGTCGAATCGACCACCAGCGAGACCGGCTTTCGTCGTCTAGTTGACAAGAGATCAATTTCAGTCACGTTCCTATTTGCCCATGCTGCCTGCTTTTGCCCCTGACCTTCGTGATTTGAGAGTTGTGACTGAAAATCAACCGTTAGCGTTGATTTCCCTGCCCGGACGAGACCGCCCGGAGCGCAGGTCGTTATGTCTTCAACGCTGATTTTTCAGCGTCTCTTCGTCGTCTAAAGACGATGCCGCGACCCTAGAAGGTCGCATTTGCCGAATTTTTTGAGTTTTTTTTGAGTTTTTCCAGCCAGCCCACACCCCAACTGACCCACTGCCATGTCCGACCGCATCTCATTTGGTAAAATCCAGGAAATTGTTGAACCGCCGAATCTGATTGAGGTTCAAATCGAATCTTATGCGGAATTTTTGCAGCAAGATGTCCTGCCCGCCAAACGGGCGGTGACCGGCCTGCAGGCCGTGTTCAAAGAAGTATTCCCGATTTCAAGCTACGACGAAAAGAGCGTTCTCGATTTCTCGCATTACGAAATTGGTGAACCCAAACTGTCCGCCCACCAAGCCCAGCGCGATGGCGAGACGTTCTCGGCTCCGTTGTACGTCACCTTCACCCTCACCGACGAAACCGGGAAAAAAGAAGAACGCGTGTATATGGGCGAACTTCCGCTCATGACCGAACGCGGTACCTTCGTCATCAATGGCGCCGAACGAGTCGTGGTCTCCCAGCTCCACCGCTCCCCAGGCATCTGCTTCGAGGAAACCTTCCACCTCAATGGCAAACGACTCTACGGCTTCCGCATCATCCCAGACCGCGGCTCCTGGCTGGAAGTACAGTTCGATACTAACGACCTGCTCTACGTCTACCTGGATCGCCGCCGCCGCCGCCGGAAATTCCTCGCCACCACGTTCCTCCGTACCATCGGCTACGCCTCGGACGAAGACGTCCTGCGCGAATTCTACCGCGTCGACGAATTCAAACTCTCGAAAAACCCAGAGGAAGAAGCACTCGCCACCAAACTCCCCGTCCGCGACGTGCTCGATGGCGAAATCATCGTCGCCCGCGCCTACGAACCACTCACCGTCGGCATCGTCCGCCAGCTGCTCGACCTCGGTCACAAAACAGTGCCCGTCGTCGATATCAAAGATCAAGACGACACCCTGATCAAGTCGCTCAAAAAAGATCCTGCCAAGGACGAAGAGGAAGCCCTCAAAGACATTTATCGCAAATTGCGCCCAGGCGACCCGCCCACGGTGCCCAATGCCCGTGGCTTGCTCAAACGCCTCTTCTTTGATCCCAAACGCTATGACCTGACCCGCGTCGGCCGCTACAAGATCAATCAAAAATTGGGTCTGAAGCTGGGCGAAGAAGAACGGATCATGACCAAGGAGGACTTCGTCGCCGCCCTCAAATACCTCTTTAAATTAAAAAATGGCGACGGTCTGCTCGACGACATCGACCACCTCGGCTCCCGCCGCGTGCGGGCCGTGGGTGAATTGCTCGCCAATCAGTGCCGAGTCGGCCTCAGCCGCACCGAACGCCTCGTTAAAGAACGCATGACCCTGTTCGACGTCAATGTCGAGGGCATGACCCCAGCCAAACTCATCAATCCGAAAGCCCTGTCCGCCCTCGTGCGTGACTTCTTCGGCCGCAGCCAGTTGAGCCAGTTCATGGACCAGACGAATCCGCTGGCCGAACTGACCCACAAACGCCGCTTGTCCGCCCTCGGGCCAGGCGGTCTGAATCGTGACCGCGCCGGCTTCGAAGTCCGCGACGTGCACGCTTCCCACTACGGCCGCATCTGCCCGATTGAAACGCCGGAAGGACCAAACATCGGCCTCATCAACTCGATGAGCTGCTTCGCCCGCATCAATCCATTCGGATTCATCGAAACCCCGTACCGCCGCCTCGTCGATGGCAAGGTCTCCAATAAGTTGGACTACCTGACCGCCGACCAAGAGGAAAATTACATGGTCGCCCAGGCGAACAACGTGTTCGACCCAGAAACCGGCCAGTTCCGGGAAAAGAAAATCACCGTGCGATACCGCGGAGACTTCCTCGAAGTCGAACCCGAAGAAGCCGGCTACATGGACGTGTCCCCCAAACAGCTCGTCTCCGTGGCCGCCTCGCTCATTCCGTTTCTCGAGCATGACGACGCCAACCGCGCGTTGATGGGCAGTAACATGCAGCGCCAAGGCGTGCCCCTGCTGATTGCCGAGGCCCCTCTCGTCGGCACCGGCATGGAAGGCAAAGCCGCCCGCGACTCCAAAGCCGTCGTCATCTCCGACTCCAAAGGCATCGTCGCCGCCTCTAGCGCAGAAGTCATCATCGTCACCCGTGACGGCAAACTGCCCGTCAGCGACAGCGATTTCCTCGCCGATCCATTCATCGTCAAACACAACGCCGATAAGGAGATATTCGTCTACCCGCTGCGCAAATTCATGCGCTCCAACGCCGGCACCTGCATCAACCAACGCCCTCTCGTCCGCCGCGGCGAAAAAGTGAAGGTCGGTCAGGTCCTGGCCGATGGGCCCTGCACCGAAAAAGGCGAACTGGCCCTCGGCCGAAATGTGCTCGTGGCTTTCATGCCATGGAATGGATATAACTTCGAAGACGCCATCACCATCTCGGAAAAAGTGGTGAAACAAGACATCTACACCTCGATTCACATCGAGGAATTTGCCGTCGGCGCCCGCGATACCAAACTCGGCCCCGAAGAAATTACCCGGGACATCCCGAACGTCGGCGAAGAAGCCCTGAAAAACCTAGGGCCCGATGGCGTCGTCCGCGTCGGCGCCGAAGTGAAACCCGGTGATATCCTCGTCGGAAAAATCACTCCAAAATCAGAAACCGAACTGGCCCCAGAAGAACGCCTCCTGCGCGCCATCTTCGGTGAAAAAGCCGCCGACGTCAAAGATACCTCCCTGCGCGTCCCGTCAGGGTGCACCGGTATCGTCATGGACGTTCGCGTCTCGTCCCGAAAGGAAACAGCCAAAGAAAAACTCTCGGCCACCGAAAGTAAAAAAGAACTCAAACGCATCGAGGACGAATACAACAGTAAACGTACAGAACTCATCGACGCCCTCACCGAGAAACTCGCTGAGAAACTGCTCAATGAGAAAATCCCCCTCGACGTCGTCAACGGCCAGACCGGGGAAATCCTCATCCCAGCCAATAAGAAAATCACCAAGGCCTTCCTCGCCCGCCTCTCGGAAAATCACGAGAATATCGAGATCGATCCAAGCCCCGTCCGCCAGACCATCGTCGACATCATCTCCGGTTACGAACCAAAATTCGCCGAACTGGACATGGAACGGGAACGACAGCTGGACCGCATCGAGGCCGGTGACGAAGTAGACCCAGGCATCGTCAAAGAAGTCAAAGTCTACATCGCCTCAAAACGGAAACTCTCCGTAGGTGACAAAATGGCCGGACGCCACGGTAACAAAGGCGTCGTCGCCACCATCGTCCCAGAGGCCGACATGCCGTTCCTCGAAGACGGCAGCCCCGTCGACATCGTGCTCAATCCGCTCGGCGTGCCAAGCCGGATGAACGTGGGTCAGGTGCTCGAAACTCACCTCGGCGTCGCCGCCAAGGCCCTCGGCCTGACCATCGCCACCCCTGTCTTCGACGGCATCCCTGAAGAAAAAATCATGGGCTACCTCGCCGACGCCAGAAAAGTTCCAGGATTCGAATGGATCGGCCTGCGCGGCAAAAGCACACTCTACGACGGCCGCACCGGCGATGCCTTCCACCAAGACGTGGTCGTCGGATACATCTACATGATGAAGCTCGGACACCTTGTCGCTGACAAGATCCACGCCCGCGCCGTCGGTCCCTACTCACTGGTCACCCAGCAGCCGCTGGGGGGTAAAGCCCAATACGGCGGCCAGCGCTTCGGGGAAATGGAGGTCTGGGCCCTGGAAGCCTACGGTGCCGCCTACACGCTTCAGGAATTGCTCACCGTCAAATCCGACGACGTGCAGGGACGAACCCGCATCTACGAAGCCATCGTCAAGGGCGACAACACCCTCGAAGCCGGCACCCCAGAGTCGTTCAACGTGCTCGTCAAGGAAATGCAGTCGCTCGGCCTCTCCGTTAAGGTGTCTTCCAGCAAGGAATCCCTCGGCCTCACCGGGGGCGATGACGCCGCCTTGCTCCCGCCAGAATTGGCCGATGATCCGCTCGCCGGGTTCTCGCTGCAGTAAAAATACTCCCCGAAAGCGCCGCCTGGCCACCCCCACCAGGCGACGCTTCCCCCCATTCCGCACTTTCATCCATTCCAATCAAATTTTTCCAACATGAGCGTCGACAATTATCTCGGTGAACTCTTCGGTGGCGAGACCAAACCCGCCGCCTTCGATCAGGTCGGCATCACCATCGCCAGCCCCGACACCGTCCGCAGCTGGTCCAGCGGTGAAGTCAAAAATCCGGAAACCATCAACTACCGGACATTCAAACCGGAAAAAGCAGGTCTCTTCTGCGAACGTATCTTCGGGCCCACCCGCGACTGGGAATGCGCCTGCGGTAAATACAAACGCATCAAACACAAAGGCGTCGTCTGTGACCGCTGCGGGGTCGAAGTCACCCTCAGCCGCGTCCGCCGTGAACGCATGGGCCACATCGAACTGGCCGTGCCCGTCACCCACATCTGGTTCTATAAATGCATGCCGTCCCGCATCGGCCTCATGCTCGACATGACCGCCCGCCAGCTGGAACGCGTGATTTATTACGAAGATTATATCGTCGTCGACGCCGGCAGCACCCCGCTGAAAAAAGCCCAGCTGCTCACCGAACAGGAATACCGCGAAGCCGAAGAACAATATGGCGAAAGCTTCCGCGCCGGTATGGGCGCCGAAGCCATCCGTGAATTGCTCGAGGCCCTGAACCTCGTCGAGGTCGTCAAAGAACTCGAACAAGCCATGACCCGCACCCGGTCCAAACAAGTGCGGAAGAAAATCGCTAAACGGCTGAAACTCGCCCAAGGGTTCGCCGGCAGCTACTCGCGCCCAGAATGGATGGTCCTCGAAGTCCTCCCCGTCATCCCCCCAGACCTGCGCCCACTCGTGCCTCTCGAAGGCGGACGCTTCGCCACATCCGACCTCAACGACCTCTACCGCCGCGTCATCAACCGGAACAACCGGCTGCGCAACCTGCTCCACCTCAAAACACCAGACGTCATCATCCGCAATGAAAAACGGATGCTGCAGGAAGCCGTCGACGCACTCTTCGACAACGGCCGCCACGGCCGCGCCGTCACCGGCGCCGGCAACCGCCCGCTGAAATCACTCTCGGACATGCTGAAAGGCAAGGGCGGTCGCTTCCGCCAAAACTTGCTCGGCAAACGCGTCGACTACTCCGGCCGCTCCGTCATCGTCATCGGCCCAGAATTGAAACTCAATCAGTGCGGCTTGCCCAAGAAAATGGCGCTCGTCCTGTTCGAGCCATTCATCATCCGCCGCCTGAAAGAAATGGGCTACGTGCACACCGTGCGCTCAGCCAAAAAAATGATCGAACGCCGGACCCCGGAAGTCTGGGACATTCTTGACGAAGTCACCCAAGGCCACCCCGTCCTCCTCAACCGCGCGCCTACCCTCCACCGCCTCTCCATCCAAGCGTTCGAACCGAAACTCATCGAAGGCGAAGCCATCCGCATTCACCCGCTCGTGTGTACCGCCTACAACGCCGACTTCGACGGCGACCAGATGGCCGTCCACGTACCTCTCTCCGTCGAGGCCCAAATGGAAGCCCGCATGCTCATGCTGGCCACCAATAACCTGTTCTCCCCAGCCTCCGGCAAGGCGGTGACCACCCCGTCACAAGACATTCCGCTCGGAATGTATTTCCTCACCCACTACCGCCACTTCCCAGGAAAGGAAAATAAGGAGGAAGTACCAAAGCTGAAGTCCCTCTTCGCCGATGTCACCGAAATCGAATTCGCCATCGCCGAAAAAGCCGTCGAACTCCACGACCTCATCCGATTCAAAAACCCAGACTTCGGCAAAGACACTGTCTACGGCAAAAAAGACGAGAAAATCATCGAAACCACCCCCGGCCGCGTCCGCTTCAATGAAATCTGGCCTATCGGCCTCGGATTCATTAATAAAACCGTCGGTAAAAAAGACCTCTCCGACATCATCTGGCGCTGCTTCCAAGTGTCCGGTCACGCTGAAACCGTGGCCGCCCTCGACCGCCTTAAAACCCTCGGTTTCCGCTCCGCTACCCTCTCCGGGACGTCGATCGGTATCGCCGACATGTTCATCCCAACGGAAAAAGGCGGGCTACTCGAGAAAACATACGAACACGTTGAAGTGGCCGAAAAACAATACCGCGGTGGTATCATCACCAATGGTGAACGGCAACAAAAGGTCATCGACCTTTGGACCGCCGCCGGTGATGACCTCGCCAAAGCGGTGTTTCGTCAGCTGGAACACAACGAAGGCAAAAAATATCCCAATCCGCTCTTCCTCATGGTCGACTCCGGCGCCCGGGGTAACCGCCAGCAGATTAAACAGCTCGGCGGAATGCGCGGCCTGATGGCCAAACCATCCGGCGAAATTATCGAACGCCCGATCACTTCCAACTTCCGCGAAGGTCTCTCGGTTCTGGAATACTTCATCTCCACCCACGGCGCCCGTAAGGGTCTGGCCGACACCGCGCTCAAAACCGCGGACTCCGGCTACATGACCCGCAAACTGGTCGACGTGGCTCAGGACGTCATCATCACCGAAGAGGATTGCGGCACCACCAACGGCATCATCATCAAGTCGATTTACGAAGGCGATGAAGAAGTCGTGGAACTTCGCACCCGCGCCTACGGCCGGACCAGCTGCGAAGCCGTCAAAGACCCGGTCACCGGCGAAGCCATCGTTGAGGTCGATCAACTCATCCTCGAGAAACAAGCTCGCAAACTGCAGGACATCGGAGTGGAACAACTCAAAATCCGCTCAGTCCTGACCTGCGAAAGCAAACGCGGGTGCTGTATCAAATGCTACGGCCTCAGCTTGGCCACCCAAGCCGTCGTCAAAATCGGCGAAGCCGTCGGCATCGTCGCCGCCCAGTCGATCGGCGAGCCAGGAACTCAGCTGACAATGCGGACGTTCCACACCGGCGGGGTCGCCACCTCAATGCTCAAACAGCCCCGCATCATCCTCAAAAATAAGGGGATCCTCCGGTACAACGACGTCCGCGCCGTCGAGTCGGCCGAAGGCGGCTGGATCGTGCTGAACAAAAACGGCACCCTCTCCGTCCTCGACGAGAAAGGCCTCGAACTGGAACAACACAAACTCATCATCGGCACCAACATCTCCCAGCCCGATGGCACCGCCATCAAGAAAGGCGATCAGATCGCCACCTGGGATCCATACAACGTGCCGATTCTAACCGAACGCCCCGGCCGCGTGGAATTCAAGGACCTCATCGACGGCATCACCCTCGGCCGCGAAGTCGACAAGGAAACCGGCGTCAAAGGACTCGTCGTCATTCCTCACAAGGAAGACCTCCACCCGTCGATCGTCATCGAAGATCCCAAAACCGGTGCCGTGCTCGCCAGCTACAGCATTCCAACCGGCGCCCACATCTCAGTGCGACGCGGTGAGAAGGTCACCGGCGGGGCGTACCTCGCCCGTACCCCACGTAAAGTGGCCAAAACCAAGGACATCACCGGCGGTCTGCCCCGCGTCGCCGAATTGTTCGAAGCCCGCAAACCAAAAGATCACTCCACCATCGCCCGTATCGACGGCGTGGTCGAAATCGGTGGTCTGGTCCGCGGTAAACAACGCATCATCGTCAAAGACGTGGAAACCGGTGAAGAGGTCGAACACCTCATCGCCCGGGAAAAACACCTGCTCTTCACCCCCGGCGACCTCGTCAAAAAAGGCGATCAGCTCACCGACGGCGCTGTCGTTCCTCACGAAATCCTCGAGATCTCCGGACCTCAGGCGCTCCAGGAACACCTCACCAATGAAGTTCAGGAGGTCTACCGCCTCCAAGGGGTGGAAATTAATGACAAACACATCGAGATCATCATCCGCCAGATGCTCCGCAAGGTGAAGATCAGCGAACCAGGGGACACCCAGTTCCTCTGGGGTGATCAGGTCGACCGCCTCGACTTCGAATCCGAAAACGAGCGGATCACCGAGCAAGGGGGTAAACCCGCCGAAGCCGAACCGGTCCTACTCGGCATCACCAAGGCCTCGCTGGAAACCGATTCGTTCATCTCGGCCGCCTCGTTCCAAGATACCACCCGCGTCCTCACCGACGCCGCCACCCTCGGCAAAGTGGACAAACTCCGCGGCTTCAAGGAAAACGTCATCATGGGTCACCTCATCCCAGCCGGAACCGGGTTCAGCACCAACCGCGGCATCACCAT
Source organism: uncultured bacterium (assembly GCA_903954065.1). Lineage (GTDB taxonomy): Bacteria > Verrucomicrobiota > Verrucomicrobiia > Verrucomicrobiales > V1-33 > CAJBME01. The sequence goes on along the minus strand of CAJBME010000350.1, from coordinate 3,236 downwards.
CGAAGAAGTCGGCGAACCGCCAATCTACCAGACAGACGAGGAAATCGAGCTGGCCGAAGCCTGATCCAACCCCCTCTCAGTCGCTAGGCCATCCGCCCAGCGCCCCCCCGGTCATCTGCGTGTCCGGCACCTCACGGTGCCGGACACTTTTTTTGCACCCGCATACCCAAGCGCCAACCCCCGTCCCCACCGCTCAGGCCCCCGCCCCCAAGACATTCTCGCCCGATGGATGAAATCAATGGCAGCCCGTCTCGTGGTGTGGTAGTCAAAGAAATCCCCGACGCATGTCTGAACTCGCTCACTCCATCTACGACTGGCTCTACCGCGACCTGTCCCTGCGCACCGCCGGCTTGATCGTCGGCTTGCTGCTCATCGCCTCCCACGCCTACGCCCTGTTTAATTACCAAACCCTCCGCTCCCTGCTCCGCGCCGCCCCGCGCAATAAAAGTCTGGGCACCGCCATCCTCGCCATCGCCCTCGTCTGGGCCTTGATCCTCGTCTCGTCCATGGACATGGGCGAGTTCTGGCGCGTCCGCCGCATCGCCCTCATCTTGCTGCCCGTCGTGTTCGGGCTCATGATCGCCTACGTCGATGAATTCCTGACCGCCCGGGCCCTCGGCATCCTCATGCTGCTAGCCGCCTGCCCAGTCCTCGACGCCGCCTTCCTAGAATCACCGCGGACACGACTGATCCTGCCCTTGCTCGCCTACGGATGGATCATCCTCGGCATGTTTTGGGTCGGACTGCCTTACCTCTTCCGCGAATATACCAACTGGATCACCGCCACCGAAGGCCGTTGGAAAAAACTGGCCCTCTCCGGCATCGCCTACGGCACACTCCTCGTCGGATGCGCCCTCGCCTTCTGGAGCCCCGCTTGAATGAACCTAGGCCCTCCCCTCCCATGAGGCCACCAATCCGACAGCCCTTCCCCCGCTCGCCGCCAGCCCCCGCAGTGGATTTCCCCACCCCTCAGACCCGGCCACGCGGCGGCCTGCTCGTCATCCGCGGCGGCGCCCTCGGAGACTTCGTGCTCCACCTGCCTGCCCTGCGGTTGCTCAGAAACTCGTTTCCCGGGCAAAATGTGGAAATCCTCGGTACCCCAGGCATCGTCGACCTCGCCTGCTATTTCGGCCTAGCCGATGGCGTGCGCCGCCTCGAGGACGCCTCCCTCGCCCGCTTTTTCGTGCCCCACGCCGCCTTGGATCCAGCCTGGAGTCAGTACTTAGCCTCTTTTAGCGTGGTCATCAGTCATCTGTACGACCCCGACGACTTCTTTCACTCCAACCTCCGCCGGGCCGGTGTCACCACCTTGCTGCGCGGACGGCATCGGCCCGTCGATGACGGACCGCACGCGTCTTCCCAGTTAGCCACCCCACTCGCGGAACTGGCCCTCTTTCTCGACCCTGCCGAAACCCCGGTCTTTCTCGAACACCGCCCAGACAAACAAGAAAACCTCATCGCCCTCCACCCCGGCAGCGGTAGCCCGCGTAAAAATTGGGGTCTCGAGAATTGGACCCGTCTGGCCGCAGACCTGCAAGCAGACACCGGCGCCCGCCTCCTCGTCGTCGCAGGCGAGGCCGAATCGCCAGTACTCGATGATTTCTGCCGCATGCTCCACGCCGCCGGCGTCACCCACTCGGTGGCCAACAGCCTGCCACTGCCAGAACTCGCCAATCAACTGTCTCGCTGCCGGTTCTTTCTCGGCCATGACACCGGCCCTGCCCACCTCGCCGCCGCCTGCGGGGTTCCTTCCACCGTCATTTTTGGCCCCACCAACCCTGCCATATGGGCTCCCGGCGGCCGACACGTGCAGGTCATTCGACACCCAGAAGGGTCCCTGGCCGCCGTGACCCCGGAAGATGTCCGCGCCGCCATCCGCTCGCACCCGCTCGGACCAGCCAGCTGCTGATTCCACTCCGCCGCCCAGCCCTCCCAACCCCAAAACCAACCGGGATCAGAGAAATACCGAAGTTCCAAATGGGGGCGGTTCCAGCTTGGCAAAGCGCCATAATCTTCGCAGGATAAATCAATGAAATCGATTCTTGCCCTGGCTCTGCTCGCCTGCACGTCAGCTTCACTCCGCGCCAACGAGCCACCACTCGCTCTGCTTTCCGGATCCGACCTCAAAGCCAACTGGCGCGTGGTCGACGAAATGAAGGACCATGGCGACGTTTCCCTGACCGAGGGGGTGCTACGCCTCAATGCCGGCAAACCCACCACCGGCGTCGCCCTCATCAGCAAGGAACCTCTGCCCGTCAAAGATTATGAAGTGAGCTTCGAAGCCCGCCGGGTGGAAGGAGAGGACTTTTTCACCGCCCTCACGTTCCCAGTCCGAGACAAGGACACTTCGGCCACCTGGGTCCTAGGCGGATGGGGCGGCAAATGCGTGGGCATCTCGTGCCTCCAATACCAGTCCGCCGACGAAAATGAAACCACCAACTGGGTCGAGTTCAAAACGAGCCAGTGGTATCGCTTCCGCCTTCAAGTGCGCGAAAACCGCCTGACCGGATTCATCGACGACAAACAAATCTTCGACGCCGATACCGAAGGGAAAAAAATCACTATGCGCTTCGGTGACATCGAATTCTGCCGCCCTCTGGGCATCGCTACCTACAATACGGTGGGCGAAGTCAAAAACCTGACCATCAAGAAACTCGCCGCTTTGTAACCAGCCTGAACCGCCCGCCACCCCCAAGCTGCGCCCCATCCCCACCCCGTCATCAGCATCCCATGAAACGCACCATCCTCACCCTGCTCGTCACCTGTATGGCCCCCGCCTGGGGCAACGACTGGCCCCACTGGCGCGGACCCCATTTCGACGGATCAGCCCCGTCCTCCGGGCTGCCCGCCACCTTTTCCACCACCGAAAACGTCCGCTGGAAAGCCTCACTGCCCGGCCCCGCCGGTAGCTCGCCCATCGTCGTCGGCGACTCCGTCTACCTGACCGCCGCCGTCGAAAAAGATCAAAAAGTCGTCGCCCTCTGCCTCGACGCCAAAACCGGTAACCTGAAATGGAGCGCCCCAGTGGCCGACGGCTTCCGCAGTGACGACCGAAGCAACTTCGCTGGTCCCTCGCCCACCTCGGACGGCCAACGCGTCGTCTTCTTCGCAGGCACCGGTGATCTCGCTTCCTTCTCCCTCGATGGGAAACCCGAGTGGAAACGCAATGTGCAAAAAGATCACGGACGCTTCGCGTTCCTGTGGACGTTCTCCAGCAGTCCAGTGCTCCATGACGG
>CAJBME010000349.1 GCA_903954065.1 uncultured bacterium | reverse complement strand
CGCGGCTGCCGTGGTCGGCGGGCCGGTTGCGGTTGCGGCCACCGCGCCGCTGGCGAGGTGGGGTGGATGAGGATTGGCTCATAACGTAGGGTGGGGTGGTCTCAGGAAATGGCGGCCGTGGCGGCCGCCTTGTATGGCGAGGTCCTGAGCGGTGGCTTGCACCGGATTCCGCACGCGCGGGCCGGGTTGGCTCATCGGGCCGCTCAGGCCTAGTGGACTGACGACCTATCTGGAGACGGCACGGCGGCCGTATCGCAAAGAAGTCACTGTGAAGATCAGGGGGGTCGGCGAGGTGGGCCCGACGCGCGATGCGTTGGGCGGCGAACGAGGGTGTGGGGCCCGAATGGCCCGCACCGATGAAGACTTGCGTCGCGGTCACTGTCACTGGGGCGAACCCCCCTTTGTCTGTCCTATGTAATGGTAAATATGGTGGTCAATTAGGCAAGTGAGAGTTTTGGGCGGCCTCGAGGCGGTGTTCGAGCCGCTTGCCACCCGGTCCGGCCCGCGCATGATGGCGGACATGGAGAGAATCAAAACAGCGATTGTTGGAGCCAGCGGTTATTCGGGCGAGCAGTTAGTGCGACTGTTGCTCCGTCATCCGGGTGTCGAGTTAGTGGCCTTAACGTCTCGGCAGGAAGCGGGCCGGGCAGTCTCTGAGGTCATGCCGAAATTTCGTGGATGGCCCGGGGCGGAGGCGTTATATTTCATCGAGCCGGATCCGGCTCGTTTGCGGGAGCTGGGAGTTGCGACCGCGTTTTTGGCTTTGCCTCATGGTGTGGCGGCGGAGATCGCGCTTCCCTTGTTGAGTGCGGGGATGACGGTCATTGATTTGAGTGCTGATTTCCGGCTGGAGGATGCGGCGGTGTATCGTGAGTTTTACGATCACGAGCATCCGGCTCCCGAGTGGTTGTCGGAGGCGGTGTACGGATTGCCGGAGGTGCATGCGGACCGGATTAAGGCGGCCCGTCTGATTGCCTCTCCTGGATGTTACCCGACAAGTGTGATTTTGCCGTTGGTGCCGCTGCTGCGGCAGCACTTGATTGATCCTGGGACGATCACCACCTGCGCCATGAGCGGCGTGAGCGGAGCCGGGCGCAAGGCGTCGGTGCCGCTGCTCTTCGCTGAATGTAATGAAAGCGTGCGGGCATACAGCGTGCCGAAACATCGGCATTTAAGTGAAATCGAGCAGGAATTATCCCGGGCGGCCGGTGAACAGGTGAGAATCACCTTCACCACGCATCTGGTGCCCGTCACGGCCGGCATTTGCACGACAACCTACGCCTCCCTGCGTCCGGGTGTGACCGCGGCCCGCGTGACGGAAGTCATGACTGGCCTGTATGAATCAGCTCGGTTCGTCCGTTTGCTCGGCGAGGGTGGTTGCCCGGATACCAAAAATGTGGTGGGCACCAACTTTATTGATATCGGCTGGGCGGTGGACGATCGCACGGGCCGGGTCATTTTGCTCAGCGCCGAAGACAACCTGATCAAGGGCGCGGCCGGTCAGGCGATCCAGAGTTTTAACCTGCGTCATGGGTTTGACGAGGCGCTGGGCCTGCTCTAGCTCGCGAGTGCTGTTCTCGCGGCGGACCTTTTTTTTGCATTTGTTCCGCTTTCCAGCGAAACCTCACTGACGGGAGGGACGGGCTGATTCCTGACGAATCAGCCCGCGATACCGGCGGCTCCCTGGATTATGGGAGCTTGACTCGGTAGTAGGTGGCGGCTGTGCCGGCCGGAGGGGTGATGACCGCCGATGTTGTCGCACCGGCCGAGGGGATGGTGCCGGGCAGATCAGTCCAGCCAGCGAGTGCGGCCGCTTGCTGAATGACGTAGTTTTTCCCGGGCTCCGATGTCCACACCAAGGTGACGGCGCCGGTGGCCTGATCGCGGGTCGCACTGACGATGACGAAGTTTGACGTCGCCGGCGGGCCGGGCGGCACGTTTGGTCCGGCTGTCATGTTCGCCTGCACGGCGGCTTCGTTGAGGACGCCGTCGTAGACGCGGAATTCATCGAAAGTACCAGCGAGGTTGGCGTCGCCCGCCCAGTTGGACCGTCCCAGCCAGTTGTTGACATCATTGACGTCGCGCAGATTGCCGACGAACGAAGCGGCTTCGGGGGTGCGGATTTCGCCGTCGCGCCAATAATTGATCAACGTGGTGCCGAGCACGCTGTTGTCGAGGGTCACCACCACATGGATCAAGGAACCGTCGCCGATGGGGGTGACCACATCCGAATCATAGGTCACGGCTCCTCCGCCCGCCGGGGATTCGTCGCGCCACTCGAACCGCTGCTGGTCGTAATTGGCACCGCGGGACGCCGTCAAGGCGACATAGTCTTTGCCTTCGCCGCCGCCACCAGGAGCGAATTGTTCTTCTCCGAGGGAATCACCGAAGTCGAAAACTCGACCCCAGGCCCCAGCTGAGTCGGTGACGGAGAACCATCCTTCCAGCGAGACCACGCGGCGGGATGAGAGAATGCCGTTGACCAGATCAACATACGGAGCGCTAGCACTCGAGCCGCCTGGCAATTGTACGGCGGTTCCAGTAAAGGACGCCCCCTCGCCGCGGATCGTGGCTGGAGCATTGCCGGCCAAGTCAGGCGAGGTGTCGCCATCGTTGGCGGCGGCCGCCGGATTGTTAAAGGCCCAGCGGTGAGCCAGCGGCGGGAACGCCGGACCAGTCGAGTTCGGATTCGAGCCTTGAGCCAGTTCCACGCCATCGCTCAGCCCGTCCGCATCCGTGTCTGGGATCAACGGATTGCTGTTGCCGCCAATTTCCGCTCCGTCGACGGCGCCATCACCGTCGGTGTCAGCTTGCATCGGATGGGATCCGGAATTGCCGGCGTTGACGAAGAGGCCGGTGTTGGTTTCGATCACGTCAGACAGGCCATCGCCATCAGAATCAGCAGCATTCGGGCGGCTGCCGCGACGGAATTCGTCCAGTGCCTTCAGGGAATCGCTGTCGGTGTCGGACGTGGCATCAGCGGCGAGATTGCGGTTCAGCCCGTACCGGAGTTCATACCAGTCAGGGATGCCGTCGCTATCGGTGTCAAAAACCGGCACGATTTCCGAACCGGCTGCCGCATTGGCGGTGATTTGCTCCTGCGACATCAATCCGCTGTAAATGCGGAATTCGTCGAAGGTGCCGGCCAAGTTCGAGTCGCTGGTCCAGTTGGAGCGGCCGAGCCAGTTGTTGATGTCATGCAGATCACCGAGACCCCAATTCAAGCCCATCTCGGTTTTTTTGACCCCGTTTTCATAGGCGATCGCCTTTTTGGTGATTTCGTCAACGGTAACGACGAAATGGAATTGGCTGCCGAAGGTATTGGTGGTGTACGATCCGACGGCCGCACCGCCGCCGCGAGGGTCTTCGTTG
>CAJBME010000348.1 GCA_903954065.1 uncultured bacterium | reverse complement strand
CGACCGGGGTCAGCGACCCACGGCTACAGTAGATTCAAGCCCCGGTTTCCACACTTGGCCCCCAGGCCACATCAATCAAAACACGGATACGAATCCGCTTCTCCGCAGCCCGTCCCATTGCTCAAAAATCGTTCGGCGCCGCGACCGGGGTCAGCGACCCACGGCTACAGTAGATTCAAGCCCCGGTTTCCACACTTGGCCCCCAGGCCACATCAATCAAAACACGGATACGAAACCGCTTCTCCGCAGCCCGTCCCATTGCTAAAATTCGTTTGTTCATGTCAGGAATTGCCTGACCCCAAATTGAGGTCCCACGTTCAGAAAATGACGCTATAATTAGAAAAGATGGTGTTTTCACTGATCCAGCACTCCCCCGCCGCGTTCCCAGTCAGCCTTGCGCTCGTCATGACTTTGGGTGTAGCCACAGCCCGGGAATTACTCGCTCAGCCGACCCCTGCCGCACCGTCACCCACCGTGGAGCTGGCCGTTCCAACCGTCGAATTAGCAACCCTCGAATCCCCTGCGGCCGCGACACCAGCGGAAGCCGCCGTCGCTCCACCAGTCGCTCCACCAGTCGGCGAACCGCCAGTCACCCTGTCGGTCGCCTCAACTGCCGAAGGCTCAGCCATTTATACCCGTTATTGTGTCGAGTGTCATGGCTCGGCGGGCGAAGGGGTGGCGGGCAAAGCGGACGAAGCTTTGAGTGGTGAGCGCACGCTGGAGTCCTTGGCTCGTTATATTGACAAATCCATGCCGGAGGACAACCCCGACGCCATTGGGGCCGAGGAATCGCAGCGGGTGGCTGCCTATATTTACGAGGCATTTTATTCACCGACTGCCCGTGTTCGTTTGCATCCACCGGCGATTGCGGCGGCTCGATTGACCAACCGCCAGTTCCGCGAATCAGTCGCCGATCTCTTTGGCAGCTTTCAGGAGCCGCTGCCCCCCGGACCGCCTGTCGGGCTGCAAGCGGTTTACCACGAGTCAGATGGCATGAATAAAAAATCCCGGCAGATCGCAGCGCGCGAAGACCGGCGGTTGGAATTCGATTTTGGTGATGGCGCGCCGGTGGTCGGCTGCTCACCGCAGCAATATTCTATTGCTTGGCAGGGGTCGCTGCGGGTCAGCCAGACGGGCTGGCATGAATTCCGGCTGACGACGCCCAATGGCGCGCGGCTGTATTTAAATGGCGATTTTCTCCCAGGTGACGGCAACCGTCGTGATGACAGTGCGGCGCAGCGCATTCCGGCCTTGATTGACGCGTGGGTCAGCTCGGGCGATGCCGAGCGGGTTGAGACGGTCCGGGTGTTTCTGTTGGGTGGGCGGAGTTATCCCTTTCGACTTGATTATTTCAAGTACATGGACCGGCGTGGGGCGGTGCGTCTGGAGTGGCGGCAGCCGGACGGCGTGTGGGAGGTGGTGGGGGCGCCGCATATTTCTCCCGCTCCGGCCCGTCATGTCACGGTGGTTTCGACCGATTTCCCTGCGGATGACGCCAGCGAAGGGTATGAACGAGGCACGGCTGTTCACAAGGAATGGCATGAAGCCACGACCCGCGCCGCGCTGGAGGTGGCCACGCAGGTACTGGATCGACTGCCCCAACTCAGCGGCGCCGATGACGACGCCCCCGACCGCAGCGACAAACTTCGCGCCTTTCTAGCCACCTTGGCGGAGCGGGCCTTCCGGCGCCCATTGAGTGACGAGGACCGGGCGTTTTTTGTCGACCGGTGTTTTCAGGATGGCCTTCCCCCGGAGCTAGCGGTCAAGCGCGGGGTCCTGCTGGTTCTCAAATCTCCGCGGTTTTTGTATCCGGATCTGGGGCATCGCTCAGATGATTTTTCGGTCGCCACCCGTCTAGCGCTGGCCGCGTGGGACTCGGTCCCGGATCCCCTGCTCTGGGAAGCCGCCCGAAACGGTGAGCTGCGCTCGCCTGATCAGCTGCGCGCCCAAGCCCGCCGCTTGATGGACGACCCCAGAGCTAAAGCCAAACTCCATGAGTTCTTCCACCACTGGCTAGCTATGGAAAAAGGCCGCGACCTGCGCAAAGATCCGGAAATATTCCCCGGGTTCGACGCCTCCATCCTCGCCGACCTCAAACAATCCCTCGAACTTTTTGTCGACCGCGTCGTCTGGAGCGATCACTCCGATTATCGAGAACTCTTGCAGGCTGACTACTTGCTGCTCAACGACCGGCTCGTTCGATTTTATGGGGTCGACGCCCCGGCGGCGGGCGACGATTTCCTGCCGGTCCAGCTCGAGCCCGCCCAGCGCGCTGGCATTCTGACCCATCCGTTTCTGCTTGCCAGTCAGGCGTATTTCAAGACGACGTCGCCCATTCACCGCGGTGTCTTTCTGACCCGTCAGATCCTCGGTCGCGCGCTCAAACCACCGCCACAAGCCATCGCCTTCGATGACGCGCACGTCGACCCCACCCTCACCATGCGCAAAAAAGTCATCCAGATCACCAGCAAAGAAAGCTGCATGGCCTGCCATACGACCATTAATCCACTCGGATTCAGCTTGGAAAACTTCGATGCGATCGGCCGCTTCCGGACGATCGATAATCACCAGCCGGTCAACCCCGAGTCAGCTTACCTCACGGCCGAAGGCGAAACCATCACTCTGCGGGGAGCCCGCGATGTCGCCGCGCACGCCGCCACCGCGGCCAGCGCCCGCCATGGATTCATCCGCCAGTTGTTTCATAGCTTCATCAAACAACCCCCCGCCGCCTACGGCCCAGAAACAGTGGAGGAACTCGATGCCTCCTTCCTCGCCTCTGGCCACCACATCCGCCAGCTGGCCGCCGAAATCACCGCCCGCGCGGCCCAGCCTAGCCCCACGCCAGCTCCTCAAGCCAGCCGCTAAACGCCCCGCCCCGCCCCGCCTCCTTCCCAATTCTCCAATTTTCCACTCCGCGCCGCCGTCATGACCATCACTACCCGCCGCCAATTTCTGCACCGCCTCGGCCTTTCCGCCTCGGTCCTGCCGTTTCTTCCCGCCCTGCCTTCGCTGGCCCAATCGCCCGCGACCCGCCCACGGCAGAGAATCATCTTCATGTTCACCCCGAACGGCACCGTTCCCACCGACTTCTGGCCCGACCAAACCGGAGCCGACTTCCAACTGAAACGGATCCTGACGCCGCTCGAACCATTTAAAAACAAAACGCTCACCCTCAAAGGCGTCTCCAATAAAATTCGCGGCGACGGCGACGGCCACATGCGCGGCATCAGCTGCCTGCTGACCGCCGACGAATTGTTCCCCGGCAACATCCAAGGCGGCAGTGACAAACCCGCCGGCTGGGCGAAAAATATTTCCATCGATCAGGAAATTCGAAATTTCCTCCAATCCAATCCCGCCACCGCCACTCGCTTTGGCTCATTGGAATTGGGAGTGGCCGTGCCCAACCGCGCCGACCCTTGGACACGCAAAACCTATGCCGGCCCGAACAAACCGCTGGCCCCGCTCAGCGACCCCTACGCCGTCTT
>CAJBME010000347.1 GCA_903954065.1 uncultured bacterium | reverse complement strand
GTCACGTCCTTGGGGCACAATGCCCGGCACTCCTCCGCTGAGAACTCGTCCATGAGTACGGTCTGTGTCTTAGGCTCGCGGGTGCACGGGACACACTCCAGCCGCCCGACCGCTAACTGAGTAGCTCTGGTGAGCATGTTGTGGGCTCTGTATCGTGCTTCAAAGCCGGAGACGCAGCTGATGCCGTGCTTGCCCGACGGACAGAGGGTGGCCTGGGTGTCGTGGTTCAAGGAGCAGACTTCCTCCACGTACCCTCCGTTACTGCCTTTCGGTTTGACACGGTCTCCCTCGGGTATGAACGCCACGCCGCACTCAACGAGAGGGGCTGTTGGTCGGCCTTTCTTCAGCAAGGGGGGCAGGCCAAGGTAGTACCGCAAAAAGTACACAAACGGGAGTGCCGGTACCCTGTTTTCTACGAAGTACAGGGGGGACTGCAGGATCCTGGACTGCTGCGATCGGCTGGTGACCAAGTGCACCTGAAGCATGTCCACCAGTGACTGGCCAGGGGACGGTTCGACCTTGGAGGCGTCGCAGGATGCACGTAAGGCCAGCCGCTGGTGCCGCGATGTCGCCCTTGTCAACTTCGTTTGCAGCATTTGCCTCTTGGGGGGTGTATGCAGGTCAATTGCTGTGAAAGTCGAAATCAAGGACGCCGTGTCCGGTGGGAACCCCTTTGTCAGTAGGGCCGCCTCCATAGGTGAGATGCCTTTGAAGGACGCGTACAGAGCCGTGTAGGCAGCATCAACGTACTTAGCGAGGTATCCCTTCAGGTTTGCTACGCAGGGGTCCCTCAAGACAGCGCAGGTAGTGGCCAGGAACGCTGCGGGGGCCAGCGTGTGTTGCCCCGTAATGTTGCCTCCTCCGAACCGTGCCGGAAGCTGCAGGACCTGGTGTGCTCTCTTGTGGCGCTTGACATGGCACTCAGGGATGTCAAAGCAAACTGGGCTCAGGACGGAGTCCATCGCCTCCGTCAGGGTCCCTTGGAAGGAAGAGACAGCGTCCGCCACCAGGTGGGTGGGAGTGACCCCCCAGAAGTAGTCCAGAGTGTGATGGGAGGCGTACGCAAGGATCTTAGTCGCAGCCTGCGGTTCCACCTTGGCCAGTCTTGCTGCCGCAAACACCTTTCGTGCACCCGTCTCCGCTTTGATCATCGCCTGCGCCTTCGTGGCTTCGTCTGTTCCGGAGAATCCCCCCGCGATGCGCACCACATCCCTTGTGACCTTGGTCAGCTCGAGGAGTCTGTGGCCAGCCGGCGGGTCCGGTGCGTTGGGTGGTAGGAGGATCCGTCCCTTGTCAGCATGCCTGAAGATGCCGATGGGGTTAGCCAGTGCGTCATACCTCTCCAAGGCCTTGGCCAGGTAGTCGAAGGTGGACAGCCACCCTGGAACGGTGTCCTCGGCTGGTTTTCCGAATTGGGAGAAGTCGTCAGTCAGGGCCCGCTGGACAAATCCGGGGAACTCAACCGCCATGATCTTGTAGATCCGTAGGTGGACAGCCATGTCGAAGATTGGTTCCTCCGACCACGCAGCCCATCCGGGCGCCCTTCTCGCTCAGCATGCACTCGACGTGTAACGTTCCATCGCTGGCCGTGTAGACGTAGAGGCACGGGGCTTTTGGTCCGTACATCCCGTTGATCAGCAGGGTGGCCTAAGGCCACATCTCCTTGGCAGCGTCGATGATCACCTGCCTATGGATGGTGTTGAAGGCGTTGATCGCGTCCTGTAAGCTG
>CAJBME010000346.1 GCA_903954065.1 uncultured bacterium | reverse complement strand
TGGTTTTTTTCCAATCCGCTTTTCCCCTCGCTAGCCGGTTTCCAATTCTCAGTTTTCCTAATTTCGGCTTTCAGCTTTCCCAATGTCAGCTTTTCTTCTTTCTAGCCAGAGCGTCTCGCTCTGGAGTGAAATAATCCAGACCGGGACGGTCTGGCTACCGTCTGGACGCCTGCCGCCTTCGACGGGCTGGCCTACATCCGCCACGAAGGCACCATAGCTTGGGAGAATCAGGATGTATTCGGTGACGGGTGGATTGATCTTGGCGTGGTGAGCGGTGATCAGGCCAGCAACTGGTGTTGGATGCGGCCGTGGATGTCGGTCAGGCGGAAGTCACGGCCTTGGTGGCGGTAGGTGAGGCGTTCGTGATCGATGCCGAGGAGGTGCATGATAGTGGCGTTAAGGTCATGGACGTGGACGCCGTGGGAGGGATTGGTGAGGTTGTAGCAGAATTCGTCGGTTTCGCCCCAGGTCATGCCTGGTTTCACGCCTCCGCCGGCCATGAAGATGGTGAAGCAGCGAGGGTGGTGATCGCGGCCGTAATCGTTTTGGGTCAGGGCGCCCTGCGAGTAGGTCGTGCGTCCGAATTCGCCGCCCCAGACGATCAGAGTATCATTGAGCAAGCCGCGTTGTTTGAGGTCGGTGATGAGGGCGGCGCTGGCTTGGTCGGTGTCGCGGCATTGTCCGCGGTGTGCTTCTGGCAATCCGCCGTGATGATCCCAGCCCATGTGAAACAACTGCACGAACCGGACATCGCGTTCGGCCAGTCTTCTGGCGAGCAGGCAGTTGGAGGCATACGAGCCCGGTCGCTTCACATCCGGGCCGTACATGTCGAGAATCGATTGCGGTTCGTTGGAGATGTCGAGCAGATCGGGCACGCTGGTCTGCATGCGGAAGGCCATTTCATATTGGGCGATGCGCGTCTGGATTTCCGGGTCACCGAGGGCGGTGTGGTGTTCGGTGTTGAGTGCGGCTAGGTCATCGAGGGTACCGCGGCGGGTGGGGGCATCGACTCCTGGGGGATTGGAGAGGTAGAGCACGGCATCGCCTTGATTTCTAAATTTTACGCCTTGGTGTTTTGACGGGAGGAAACCAGATCCCCAGAGCCGGTCATAGAGTGGCTGGTCTTCCGGGCGGCCGCTGCCGAACGAAGTCAGGACGATGTAGGCGGGAAGGTCGGCATTGGAGCTGCCGAGGCCATATCCGGCCCAAGCTCCAATGCTGGGGCGGCCGGACAGTTGATGCCCTGTCTGGCAGAAGGTGATGGCGGGATCGTGATTGATCTGCTCGGTGAACATCGAGCGGACGAGACAGAGGTCATCGGACACGCCTGAGAGATGGGGCAACAGCTCGCTCATCCAAGCGCCGCTTTGCCCGTGTTGGGCAAATTTAAAGTGGCTGGGAGCCACCGGAAATTTCGACTGCCCGGAAGTCATCGTGGTCAGGCGCTGTCCCATGCGCACTGACGCCGGGAGGTCTTCTCCGCGGTATTTTTCCAGTCCGGGTTTGGGATCGAACAAGTCCAGCTGCGACGGGGCGCCTGATTGGAAGAGGTAAATGACTCGTTTCGCTTTGGGGGCGAAGTGAGGAAGCCCTGGGAGTCCGCCGTTGGCGGGGGCGGCGGCGGGGCTGGTCGGGGTGCCCAGAGCGCGTCCATCGAGCAGGGTGGCCAGCGCGCCGAGGCCAATGCCGGAGGCGGAGTTGCGCAGGAACGTGCGGCGGCTCAGGGCGAGGCGGGTTGCGGCGGGGGCGGTCAGAAAGTGGTGATCGTTGCAGTTCATAGGACTGATGGAAAGCGTGTGGGTCCGGCGGGCGGGATTGGCGTTGGCGGGGCGGGGGGCTATTCGCGAGTGACGAATTCGTCCATGTTCATGAGGACATTGGCCATCATGGTCCATGCGGCCAATTCAGCGGGCGGGTGGGTAGTG
>CAJBME010000345.1 GCA_903954065.1 uncultured bacterium | reverse complement strand
TGTTCTGAAAACCATTTAAGTCAATACGTTTTTAGTGAAAATATGAACGGTGCTCAAAAAATGTAAAAGAGCCAAAAAGGGTCAGACACTTTTTGGGGGCACTTGCGAGCGAGCGTTTGGGTCGAGTGCCTTGCAAAAAAAAGGGTCAGACACTTTTTAGAGCGGTCTGACTCGGAGCTCGGTTGACGCGTACGGTTCGGACAAAAGGGTCAGGCCCTTTGGCTGTGCGCTTTAGCCGAGGGATTGAGAAAGGCGCAAAAAAAACGCATCGTCTTGGAGGACGATGCGTTTTTGAAGGAGTGACGCTGAAAGAGCGGTTAGGCTTTTGCTGATTTGGCTTCGAAACCGGCTCGGGCTTGTTCGACGAGGCCGGTGAAGGCAACGGGGTCATTAACCGCGAGGTCGGCGAGAACTTTGCGATCGAGAGCGATGCCTACGGCATTGAGGCCTTCGATGAAGCGGTTGTAGTTGAGGCCGTTGGTGCGGCAAGCCGCGCCAATTCGTTGAATCCAGAGGCTGCGGAAGTTGCGGGCGCGGGTTTTACGGTCTCTATAGGCCCAATATTGAGCTTTGTAGATGGCGTCTTTGGCGTAACGGAACAGCTTGCTCCGGGCTCCGCGAAAGCCTTTGGCTTTCTTGAGAACGCGTTTCCGCCGTTGACGGCTGGCGGGGCCGTTAGTTGCACGTGGCATGAGTTATTATCCGGGTGAACGAACTGTTGGTGGGTAAAAAGATCAGCCGTCTCATTCGTTCGTCAGACCGGGCGGTAAAGCCTGATCAGGCGGCGTGATCATTAGGGTGTTGGTCCCATCAGGGTACCATTCGTTTTAGGCGAATGGCATGCACGCTTTGATCCGTGGAACGTCAACAGCAGCCACGGTGGTGGCTTGCGCCAGGCGGCGCTTGCGTTTGGCGTTTTTCTTGATCAGCAAGTGCCGACGGCCTTGTTTGCGACGCAAGAGTTTTCCGGTTCCAGTCACTTTAAAGCGCTTGGATACGGATTTCTTGGTCTTGGAAGCTCCTGGTTTCTGAGGCATGGCGAGCCAACAACCTATGCGGGACGGCGGCCAGGCGCAAACAGTTTTTATTAAATCGCGATGGATCGTGAGGAAGCGGGATGTGGCGGTCGATTTTGACGGGAAAAAGTGTGGATTTTTGCCGATGGATGAAGTGAGAGCGGGGCTGGGCGGGGATGCGGCACGCGGTCTGCTTGGTAGAGTAGAAGCGAATCTTTATCTTGATCCATCATGTCCCAGCGTCCACGCAGTTCAATGCAGCCATCCTTTCCTCCTCGTTGTTTTGGGGTTCATCTGACGTCGATGGGACTGGGAGTCCGTGTTTTTGCGCCCTCCGCTACGGCGGCGTGGGTGATTTTTTATGATGAAGCGACGGGTTTGGCTGGGCGTTTTGAGGTGCCTTTGGTGCATGTGGGCAGCGGGACGTGGGAGCTGATGTTGACTGGGGTGTGGGCGGGCAAGTTCTACACTCTGCGGTTTTCAGGTGTCGGTCATGATGAGCGGCTGGAGGTGGTGGACCCGTGGGCGGTGAACACGGTGGATTCGGCGCGGCGGGCTCGGTTGACGGTGCTGGGTTCGACGGATCCGGCGGGGTGGGAGCGTGGGAAGGTGGGGCCGTTTTTAGCGTCCGCGACGGATGCGGTTATTTGCGAGCTGCATGTGCGTGATTTGACAATGTCTGCCACTTCGGGGGTTTCACGACGCGGCGGATATCTGGGGTGGTGCGAGCAGGGTACGACGTTGGCGGGATGTTCTGAGGTGGCGACGGCGGTGGACCACTTGGTGGAGCTGGGGGTAACACATGTTCAGTTGATGCCTGTTCAGGATTTCGACAGTGATGACATTGAGCATTGCTATTTTTGGGGGTACATGACGGCCTCTTTTTTTTCACCGGAGGGGATGTTTGCGACTGATCCGATGACGGAGGCGCGGGTCCGTGAGTTGAAGCACTTGATTCAGAGCCTTCATTTGCGTGGGTTGGGGGTGATTTTGGACATTGTACCGAATCATTTCGGGCGGACGGCGAGTTTTGATGCGGTGGCTCCGGATTATTATGTCCGTCACTGGCCGGATGGAGGGAGATCGAACGGCTCCGGGTGCGGCAATGATTTTCGATCGGAATCGGATCAAGGGAGGCGGTTTATTATTGAGTGTCTCAAGTTTTGGGTGCGCGAGTATGGGGTGGACGGGTTTCGGTTTGATTTAATGGCGTTGTTGGACCGGGAGACGATGGTGCAGGCGGAGGCGGAGCTGCGGGTGCTTCGTCCGGATATTTTGTTGTATGGGGAGCCTTGGGCGGCGGCCTCCACGGCGATGGAAGGGGTGGCGATGGACAAGCCGGCATTGGCGGGGACTGGGTATGGGGCGTTTAACGATGATTTTCGGAATGCGATGAAAGGCCCTCCGGACGGGGGCGAGCCTGGATTCATCCAGGCCGGGTGGCATTGTCACGGAGTGAAGCTTGGGTTGTTGGGGCAGCCGGACTGGGCGCCGCATCCGGTGCAAGTGGTGCAGTACATGACCTGCCATGATAACTTGTGTCTTTATGACAAGCTGGTGGTGTCTCGTCCGGCTGCGGGTGATCCAGCCTATGAGCGGATGGCTCGGTTGGGGTACACGCTGCTTTTGGTGTCGCAGGGAGTGCCCTTCCTGCATGGGGGGGACGAGTTTTTTCGCACCAAGCGAGGTGATGCGAACAGCTATCGATCGTCGGATGCGATCAACCAGATTGACTGGCGGCGAAAGTTGGAATTTCGAGGTTTATATGAGCATGTGCGTCGGCTGATTGCGCTGAGGAAGGCGCACCCGTTGTTTCGGTTGCGCACGGCGGAGGAGGTGAAGGCGCGGTGCCAGTGGCATCCTCATGCGTGGTGGGATACGATCGTTCTTGAAATTGACGGTCGCGGGCTGGCGGGGGAGACGTGGAAGCGTGCGCTGATTATTTTTAATGGATCACCGGACACGGATGGTGTGTTTGAGCTGCCGGCAGGGGACTGGGCTCCGGTGTTGTCTGGCGGGATGCCGCAGGCGGATGGGGTGATGGTTCCGCATCAAACGGCATTGATTTTTGCGGAATTGTTGTGAAGGGCTGGGAGCGGGGCGGCGGTCGGCTCGAGGACGAGCATGGCGGCGTCTAGGACTTGGTGGGTTTCGATGGCGCAGGCCGGGTCTGGTTGATTTTCTGACAAGGCGCGGCGGGCGTCGGTGGGGTGGAACCAAGCTGGCTGGCGGCCGGGTTCCGGGGGGCCGATGGTGGCGGTGAATTTAACCAGCCAGGCTTCGACTGGCTGGGTGAGGTGGTGGCCGTGTTGGTTGATGGCGGTGTGTTGGTAGACGCGAAGCGGGGTGGAGGCGGGGAGTCCATCCACTCCGGCCTCTTCTTGGGCTTCACGTCGGGCGGCTTCGGCTGGGCTGGCGTCTTGTGGTTCCACTCCGCCTTTGGGAAATGTCCAGCGGTGGCCGGTGGTGGTGCGAACGAGGAGGAATTCCAGAGTATTCCGGTCGTTGCGCCGCCAGATTACGGCGGCCACGCGGGGGCGATGAGTCATGATTGGAGGAGGATGGCGGGTTGGGGGGAGAAGGCAGACAGGGGGTGGTCCACTGGACCATGCGTTGCAAGTCGGTGCATCCCGGGGTATGAATAAGTCGAATACATCATGAAACTTACCAGCGAGCACAAAGAAGCAGTGGCCACTTGGGTGGCTGCCGGGGCCACCTTGAATGAAATTCAGGATCGCCTTAAAAACGAACTTGGAGTCACGCTGACGTTTATGGACACTCGGTTTTTGCTTTCGGATTTGGGATTGACCTTGAAACCGGAGGCTGGTGAGGAGGACGATGCGGAGGTGTTGGACGTCGGCGGGGCGGAGACTGGAGTGGGTGGTGGCATGGACGACGCGGGAGTTTTGCCTGGTGACGAGGGTGACTCGGACGGGTTGTCGGGTGTCGCTCAGGTGCGGGTGACGGTGGACGTGGTGACGGTTCCCGGAACCATGGTGAGCGGGAAAGTGACCTTCACTGACGGGGTGACGGCTGGCTGGTATCTTGACCAGATGGGCCAGCTTGGGCTGTCGGGTGTTGACCGCACCTATCAGCCTCCTGAGGCTGATGTGGCGGCATTTCAGCGCGAGTTGCAGCGCGCGCTTCGTTAGCCGCTCGGAAGGGAGGGGGAGTGTGGCTGGGAGGAGGAGTGTGGCTGGGAGGAGGAGGCGTGGAAAAGCCGGTGAATTTATTTCCCGGCGTGGGCTGCGTGCCAGACGCGGTAGATTTTAGGCGAAATTTCACTGGGTTTAATTTCGCTGCGTCCGCCCCAAAAAACGTTGGTATAGGTCACATTGATTCCTTCTTCGGCGAGATGGGCGTCGATGGCGGCCTTGTGGCTGAGGACGCGGTCGCGTTCTTGACCGTGGATGACGCCCATGATGTTGACGTTGGCGAAGCGAGGTCCTCCTTCGCGCCAGTAGCAATGGGTCATGCAGGTATGGCGGCCGACTTCGCCGCCGGCGAGCATTTCTTGACCTGGGGGCACGGCCCAATGGAAGAGGCCGTTAAAGCGGGTGACGCGTTCGCCGGTGGCGGAAGGTTTGACGTGTTCGAGGAAAGTGGAGAAGCGGCCGAGCAGTTTTTTAGTTTGGAGGTTTTTGGCTATTTCCTCGAATTCCTGGCGGCTGACGCCGGCCTGTTGGGCGCGTTCGGTCCACACATCGGGTCGGATTTCTTCGGGTTTGAGTTCTTCTTTGAGTGCGAGGACGACCTCCCATTCGCGAGGGGAGAGATCGACGGCGTCGGTGTGGATCATATGGGCGGGTTCCTCCGCGCGGTCGCCGGGCTCGATGATTTTCCGCCGCACGTGGCCGACGCCGAGGGCGAAGATTCCTTTGGCGGGCAGGAGCAGGTAGTCGTGTGCTCCGGTGATTTTTTTAAGGACTTCGGCGTGGTGTTCGAGCGATTCGCCGAGCGGCACTTTCAGGGTGGTCCACAATTTGTAATCTGAGCCGCTGACCTCGCGATCGGTGGAGCGGGTGACGACGTGACCGCTGAAGGGGTCTTCGCGGAACATGAAGTCGAAGGTTTCGTCCAGTCGTGCGGGGTCGACCTTCCATGCGACGAGGGCGCCGTGAGCCAGCTTGGTCGAGTTCAGCGTCTGGCGGACGCGCCGGATGACTCCGGCTTCGAGCATGGCGCGGACTCTTTCGAGGACGACCGAGAGATCCACTCCGGAGAGGCGGGCGATTTCTTGAAATGGTTCGCTGTGAAACCCCTGAAGGCGGTCTTCGGAGACCGCGAGGATCTGGGCGTTGATCGGATCGGTGTGATTGGTTGGAATGGTGGCGGTCATGGAGCGGGTTCCTTCGAGGAGGCTAGCCGCAGTATGGCGAGCGATGAGGACCTTGCCACTCCCGACTCGGGTGGGCGATTAATTTGGTCACTGGAGCCGGCGCCTTGGTTGATCCTCCACGGGCAGGCTGGGGGCAATTTGGGAGCGCAGTGGCGGAGAGAGAGGGATTCGAACCCTCGGTAAGGTTACCCCTACGGCACTTTAGCAAAGTGCTGCTTTCGGCCACTCAGCCATCTCTCCGTTTGCTGCGCGCGAGGCAGTTGAACTGCGGCAGAAGTAAATTGATGCTGAGGAGTCGGCGAGCGTCAACTGGGGATTTACATGGATTCACTCATGACGTCCGGGAGGCAGGGTTATCTGAGGGAAAGTTTTTATGGTAATACCATTATATTCAATTATTTATATACTCAATTGCCGAGAATGGTGCGGAGGAGTGAATGAGAATTTATTCTTGAGCGGCTGGGGGGTGAGGAGGGTGGGGAGAGCTATTTGTATGGGATGGGGTGTGGGGAGGCGGGCGGGAGGTGGGGGCTTGCGGGTGTGTGGATTCGGTGGAAAGTGGGCAGATGGGATGGGTTCAGCGATCTGTGAGCATAGCACTGGGGGTGGCGGTGGTGACCGCCGGGGTTGGGTGCGGGCTGATGCGCCGCCGTCCGGCGGCTTCTGATGGCAGCGTCGGGCGAGACATGCGGGAGGGGCGTCGGCCGATGGGGCAGGTGACGATGGTGGATACGGAGCGTGGGTTTGTGCTGGTGCGTTCGCCTTTGGCGGCGCAGGTGGCGGCTGAGAGTCGGCTGGTGATCCGGGCCGGGGAGGAGGCTGGAAGTACGGCGCAGCTCAAGGTGTCGCCGGAGCGAAAGCGAAACATGATAGCGGCCGACATTCTGGAGGGAGTGCCGGTGGTAGGCGCGGTGGTTTTTTTCCCGACGACGGAAAAAGTCGTTTCGACCGAGCCTCCGCGTCTGGAGGCTTACGGGGTGGGAGCGGTGGATCTGGGGGGTGGCGGTTCCGGCGGGGCGGTGGCCGGTGGGAGCGGGGCGGACGGGGCATTGGCTGACGACGAGCTGCCGCCGCTAGGAGAGCCATCGGGGCCGGTTGAGCAAGTGCCTGATTTTCCGGATCTTGAGTTGCCGGGCGAATTGCCTCAGTAACGCTGCGAAAATCTCTCGCTCCCATCGACTGGCACGTTTATAGCGACATTTAGCTATGCTGCAGGGAAAGATTATCGCCGTGACTATGCCCGCCTACTGGGCGGAAAAGACTGTTGCCAAGACTGTGGGCGACATTCCGCGTGATCTTGTGGACCACGTTATTCTGGTGGATGACTGTTCTAAGGATCGCACGGTGGAGGTGGCGCAGGGGCTGGGGATCACGGTTTTTCGGAACGAGACCAACTTGAATTACGGCGGCAATGTCAAGCGGTGCTTGCAGGCGGGACTGGATGCCGGGGCTGATATTATTGTGCTATTGCATCCTGATTATCAATATACGCCCAAGCTTGTGCCATCGATGGCGGCCATGTTGGCCACGGGTTTTTACGATCTTTGTCTGGCGTCGAGAACCAGTGGGCGCGGAGCTCTGAGTGGTGGGATGCCGGTCTGGCGGTATCTGGCGAATTGGGGACTGACCAATTTTATGAGTGTGGCGATGGGGACGCACCACACGGAGTATCATACTGGGTATCGCGCTTATTCGCGTCGGCTTCTGGAGACGGTGCCCTTTCATTCATTTCGAAATGATTTTATTTTCGACAATGAGATGTTTGTGGCGTGTTTACGCGCTGGATTGCCGACGTGTGAAGTGACCTGTCCGACCAGTTACGAGACGGATGCGAGTTCGATTCCGTTCAAGAAGGCGGTGATTTATGGTTTGCAGTGTGTGCGGCTTTCGCTGCAGCATCTCGTTTGGCGGGTACAGACGCGGGCGTTAGGAACGCGGGTGGCGCCATCTGGCCGGGCTTGATTATGGGGGTGAGGCGGGGGGCGTGTTGGTTCGTTCCGGCGATGGCGAGCGACCGGTGACGAGGACGAATCGTGTGATGCGCCACTTATTGACGATCTAGAATCAGGCTGTTTTTGGGCTGTGGACTTACCGTTATCCGGCCGTTTTCGATTCGTTTGTTACGCGCGCAGGGTGGAGCGCAGCCAGTCGCGTCCACGGGTGACGAGCTGATCGAGGTCGATTTCGGGCAAGGAATCTGAGGCGTGGCGGGCGACGGAGTTTAGCTCACGTTTGGCGTGGCGGCGGGTTTGGGCGGCTTGTTTGGTGAGTTGCCGGGCTTCGTCGGACAGGCCGTTGGTCAGTCGTGTGAGCCACTCGGGGTTGAGGGTGCGGGTGTGGGGGCTGGGGGTGGCGGTTCGGCTGCCGAGGGCCCCGATGACGGCGCCGACGCCGATGGCGAGGCCGAGGCAGAGCAGCGGATTATCGCGCACTTCGCGGGTGAGGCGGTAGCGTGTTTCTTCGAGGCGGCGGGTGACGGGGGATGTTTTCATGGGGTGGGGTGGGGTACGGGAGGGGGGGAGATTTATTTACGGGAGAGCAGGCCGATGAACAAACCGGTCAGAGCGGCCAAGCCGACGGCTTTGAGCGGTTGTTGTCGAATGGTGTGTTCAATTTCCTCCTGGTATGAGCGGAACTTGAGGGTGGCGTCGTGTCGCACGGCCTGACAGCCATCGCGTGCGGCGGCGGCGGTACTCGCGGCGGTGGAGCGCACTTCGTCGAAGGTGCGGGCGGCGGCTGCTTTGACGTCGGACACGTGTGATTGCAGATCGTGTTTTGCTTGCTGCAGTACATCCTTGGTCTGCCAAGTGTCGTCGGGGGAGGGACTGGGCGAATAGGGGGGAGTCATGATGTCGGGCGTGTAGCAGGAGGTGGGTGGGGAGGAATTGGTGCCCTCGGCAGAGGGGGGTTGAGGTGATTGTACGCGGACGACGGCTGAACTCCAAAATTTTGAGGCGCCTTTAGGGCGGATGAATATTGACAAATTTCATACGGTATGTTTTTTTACTCCTCTTTTTGAAGACTGGCCCAGTCGCCGAGAATCTTGGCGGCTTGGTGTTCAGGCACATTCATTCGATAATCCCCATTCATGTTTTTTATGAAATTTAAGTCCGCGACCCTGCTGGCCAGTGTGCTGCTTGCTGCATCGACCTCTCAGGCTGTGACCACTTCCTTTAACTCTGGCAGTTTGGGCATTCTGGCCGATGGCGCCAATGACGACGCGGTGACTCTGGATCAGGCGGGCCCGCTGGCTGACCCGAATGATCGGGCGGCGGGGTACGGCGTCACGCCGCAAAACACTTTCAATAACGAGGCGAATACGGTGGTGCCGTACACGGCGGCGTTGAATCCATCCTCATCGAGCCCGTTTTCGATTGAATTCTGGGCCAAGCCAGTGTCCACGGATAATGATGATTCTCCTGTTTTCAACCGTGTTTCGGCCGGTGCGCGTTCGGGCTGGGTGTTTTTCCAGCGGGCTGAAAGTGTTGGTTGGAACTTCCGCATGTACAACGGGGTTGGCAGCGACATGAGCACCAACATCACGGGTGGGACGTATACGTTGGGTGCTTGGAGCCATGTGGTGGCGGTCTGGGACGGGACGACGGCCAAGCTTTTTGTGGATGGTGTGGATGCCAATGCCTCTGCTGATCCGGGGGTTTCCGGCACGTACAATGCCAGCACATCGGCGACTTTTTCGGTGGGTGGTTATGATAACGGAAAATCTTCTTTCAACGGATTGGTTGATGAGACGGCGTTTTATGGCACGGCCTTGACCCCGGCGCAGATTCTGAGCCATCACGCGGCGGCCTCTAATCCTACTCCTGGTTTCTACAGTTCCTTGATTCAGAATGATGGAGCATTGCTTTATTTGCGCAATGCGCAGGTTCCTGAGCCGGCCAGTGCCGTTTTCGTGCTGATGGGCGGTTTGGCTGTTGTCTTCCGTCGTCGCCGGTAATTTCTGGCGGACAGTTATGGGGGAGGAGTGAGCAACGGTGCGATCACGACGGTCCCGTATCGGGCTGATTTAAATCCTCCCAAGGATCAGCCGTTTACGATCGAGTTTTGGGCGAAACCGTCGAGCAGCGACAACGATGACACGACTGTTTTTAATCGGATTAAGACCAGTCCGCGGGCGGTTGGGTTTTTTTCCAGCGGGCGGAGTCGATCGGGTGGAATTTCCGGATGCACAATGGGGCTGGGGGCACGGTGGGTTATGATCTGACGGGTGGCACTTATACGGTGGATTCGTGGAGTTATGTGGCGGCTGTTTGGGACGGGGTGGCACCCCGGCTGTATGTTGACGGGGTGGACACGGGGGCGGTGCCTACGGGGCCGGGAGGGTATAAAGTGAACACTTCAGGCAATCTGACGTTGGGAGCTTATGATGAAGGGCGCGCCTCTTATAATGGATTGATCGATGAGACGGCATTTTACGGGCGGGCGCTCACTCCGGAGCAGATACTTTCTCATTATGCGGCGGCCTCGAATCCCAATCCCGGACATTACAGTGAGCTGGTGCAGAGTGATGGGGCGTTGCTTTATTTGAGCAATGCGCAAGTGCCCGAGCCCTCGAGTGTGCTTTTGATGGGGCTGGGGCTAGCGCCGGTTCTGCGGCGGCGTCGGTAAATTTTGGTTGGTTTCGGTGTTTGGGCTGTTGGACGAGGCTGGGCGAGCTCAGTCATTGAGGGTGGGTGGTAGGTGTCGGCGGGAGGAGGTTTTTTGAAGTGGAGTGGCGCTGTGCGGCCAGTGGGTGGGGCGCGAGAGGAGTTCACTTTTCCCTTCATTTTTTGGCCGGAGAGATTATTATTTAGTGGGGGGAGGGTGATGCTGACCAAATGGTAAGGATTATCAGCTTGTGTGTGTCTCTCGATCCGGTTTCCCTGTTTAGAGGCATTTCAGGCGCCTTTTTATTAATCCATGAAGATACTTTTGGTTGAGGACGAAGCAAAGTTAGCGGCTCATGTTGGCTTGGCGCTTGAGCGTCAGGGGCATGAGGTGAGGATTATCAACGACGGAGCTGAGGCGATTGATGCGGCTTTGAAGACACCCTTTCAGTTGATTGTGCTTGATGTGAATTTGCCTGGAGCGGATGGATTGGAAGTATTACGCCGGGTCCGGCAGGCGAGTTTGCCGGTGCGGGTGTTGATGTTGACGGCGCGATCGGAGATTGGTGATCGAGTGGCTGGTTTAAAGGCTGGGGCGGACGATTATTTGAGTAAGCCTTTTGCGTTGGAGGAGTTGTTAGCGCGGGTGGAAGTTTTGGGGCGGCGAGCGGCGGGTGTGGAGCCGAGCGATGTTTTGACGGCGCAGGACGTGCGGATGGACGTACGGCAGCGACGATTGTGGCGTGGCGGGGAGGAAGTGGCGGTGTCGCCGCGGGAGTTTGAAGTTTTACAGGTTTTGATGCAGGAGCCAGGCCGGACGTTTTCGCGCGATGAAATATGTGAACGAATTTGGAATCGGGAGCATGAATATGAGACCCGCACGGTGGAGATTTTCATTATGCGATTGCGGAAGAAGCTTGATGACGGGCGTTCCGAGACGCTTATTGAGACGGTCCGAGGTGCTGGTTATCGTTTACGTCCCTAAATGAAACGACTCCCCCTCAAGGCGAAAGTCTCGCTGGGAGCCGCTTTAGTGACGGCGGCGACGGTATTGGCTGCCGGTCTGGCGACTCGGCCGATCATATTTCGGCTGCAGCTCAATGAATTGGACACGTTGTTGTCGGAGAATGCGGGCCAGCTGTTTCACGGACTGGAGAATTTCCGTGGGGCGCCGAGTGATTTCCGTAAGCCGGTGGCTGAGCGTTTTGTCCCGGTCAGTTTGCGTGGGAGGTATTTGGAGATAGAAGGACCCGAGGGGCAGGTGTTGTATCGATCGGCCAATTTGCGAGGCACTGATTTGACGGGTGAGCCTGGGGTTTTGCGGACGGTGCCACTTTTTGGCCGGCAGACTCGGATTGGTACCTTCCGGCACGGGTATCTGACGTTGTATATGGGTACGAGGCTGGGCACGCTGGAGGACATGCAGGCGCAGCTTTTGGGCATTCTGCTATGGGTTGTGCCGGTCTCGGCGGGAGCGGGGTTTCTGGCCACTTGGTTGCTGGCGCACTGGGCTTTGCTGCCGGTCGTGCAGCTGACCAAGGCGGCGCAGCGAATTGATGCCGAGCATCCGGACGAGCGGCTGCCCATGCCTTTGGCGAACGACGAGATTGCGCGGCTGACCGAGGTGTTGAATCGGTCCTTTGAGCGACTTCAAAAGGCGTATCAGGCGGCGGCTCGGTTTTCCAGCGATGCGTCACATCAATTAAAGACGCCACTGGCGGTTCTGCGCACGGCGTTGGAGGAGCGTCGAGGACGCCCGGAAACCGGTTTGGCTGAGAGGGAGGAGATCAATCAACTGTTGGGTCAGACCCGCCGACTTTCCGGTTTGGTGGAGGATTTGCTGGTGCTTGCGCAAGCGGATGCGGGAAGACTGCAGATTGAGACTCAGGCTTTGGCTTTGCCGTTGACCCTCGCGCCCCAACTGGATGATCTTGATGCACTGTGCGACACCCGTGGACTTGGGTTGCGCCAGCAGTGGGAGGAAAACATGGTGGGGTTGGGGGACGGTCGTCGATTGGCGGTGATTTTTCAGAATCTTGCTGAAAATGCGGTCAAATATTCGGTGGCGGGGGGAGAGGTGACGGTGGACGGGCGGCGGAGCGGCGAGCAAGTCGTTGTCTCGGTGGCCAACGGGGGCCGACCCATCCCGGAAGAAATGCGCGAGTGCATTTTTGAACGGTTTCATCGGGGGGGGCGCGGCGAGGACGTGGCGGGTCATGGTTTGGGGCTGAATTTGGCGCGAGAGCTGGCCCGGGCTCAAGGCGGGGACGTTTGGCTGGTCTATAGCGATGAACGCGGGACCTGCTTTGCGTTGGGATTACCGGCTGCCGCGGTGCCTGTGGGTACTGGCGTCTGAAGTTTGGGTGGGTGAGGGCTAAAGTGGGCCTAGGAGCAGGAGAGGGGTGGGTGAACCTTTGGTAGGTCCGAAGGGGGGAGCGGGAGGTTATTGGCGCGGACGCGACACAATAATGATAATTATAACCAATCTGTTACCTAATGTCCTTTGCAGTCCGTAGACGGGTGGCTATTATTTCCAGCAAGAACCATACTGGTTGTCTTTCCTTTGGATTCATGAAGCATTTCCCATCCTCATCACTTTGGACACTTTCGCTGGCGAGCGCGGTTGTGCTGGCGCTGGCGTGTGTTCCGGTGTGGGCGGTGGGGCCTGATTTGGATGGTGATGGGGTGCCTAACGTGGTGGACCCGGACATTGACAACGATGGGATACCGAACGCGTTGGATCGCAATATTGACGGGGGGATCCCCAAATCGGGTCCTCACAAGGGACGTCATATTGGTGATCATTTGGACAACGATAATCCAGCGGAGAAGGATATTGATGATGACGGGTTGGCGGATGATTCCTTAGGGGAGGCGGATATTGATGGCGATGGGAAGCGTGATGATTCCGTAGTGGAAGGCGACGTGGATGGGGATCATCGGCTGGATCATTCTTCGGCGGAGACGGACATGGACGGGGATGGTCGTGAGGATGGGGCGGCGGAGGAGGACGTCATTGATGGGGATGGATTTGATGATGACGACCATTATTCGGGAGTGGTGCCGACGACGCCTCCCCCGGGTGCGGGGGGGGGCAAAGTGGTGTTGGTTCGCGCGGCGGAGGCTCCGGCTGGTGCCAAGGCGAAGGCGGTGGTGAAAGTCCAGTTTGGAGTGGCTGGTCTGGTGGCCCTTGAGGTGGAAGTTGAACGAATTTTGGCTGGCGACTATGAGCTCATCGTGGGAGGTGTGTCCCGCGGTGTGGTGACAGTTGTTGGTCAGGGCGGTCAGGAGCGCGGCGTGCTGCGATTCATGGCTGTTCCTAAAGATCCAGCTGATCGGCTGCTCGATTTTGCAGCTGCTGGTCAAAGGATGGTGATCCGTCGGGGAGAGACACTCTTCTTTAGCGGTGTTTTGCCGGAGGGTCCGCTCTAACTGGGCGGTGCTGGCGGCCTTATGGGAGGCGTCTGCCATCTGGCAGACGCTGACTGGTGGATCACACTTTGGGAAAAACGAACAATGGCTTCGCGCATCTGTGGTGGATGCGTGGAAGCCAGCCGCTGGAGAGCCGGCGGATTTGTAAAAGCTAATTCAGAGGGCGGTCGGACTGCCTGCTGGGCTGGTGGCTACGACAATTTTGGCTGGCGATGACGAGCGTATGACAGGAGGTGTGTCCTGTGGTATGCGAAGCGTCGCCAGCCAGAATGCGTTTTAGCCTGAGCGACTGGGAGGAATTGCCTGCTGGGTGGGCAGCGGACTGCTGAAAAGGCAGACCGGGGAAAATTCGTTCGTGTATCAGACGGGCCCGTGGGGTGTTTTTGGATTTACGGGGGCTAGGGCCGGGGGCGTCATGTTTTTCTCAGGCGGAAGGCATCCCGGGGATGGCGGCGCCCGGGTGACACGGATTTGACCTGTTCCAAGCGGACGGTCATTTTCCGGTGGGCGGGGAGGGGCGGCGTCGGTGGTGGCTGCCAGGACGATCGGCGGTATTTTTTTTCCCAAGGGGAGGCGCGTTTTGGCGGGTGCTGAGGCCCTTGGCCTGCGGCTGATGGGGAGGTTGGCCAGTTAATGCTCTGTGATTGAGCCTTCGCGGGGAGGATGGGAGGATGGGAGGATGGGAGGATGGGAGGATGGGCAGTCTTAACGGACGCTCAAGCTAGCGTCGGTGAGGTCGCGTTTTTTATTAAACCAGGCGGAGAAGAGCGGATTACTTTCGGGCTGTTGGCTGCTCATCATGAGCTGGCGCAGGGCGAGCGATTTTTTGTCATCCTCCATTTTTGGATCTTGGGGCAGTTCTTTTTTGGCCACGTAGACGAGCAGGGCCCCGGTAGCGTTGGTGACGGGTTCGCTGACTTGGCCGATGTCGGTTTTGGCGGCGGCGGCGGCGATCGACGGGCCATCGGTGTCACCAGTCAGGGGTTTTTTCTGACTGAAGGCGGGCAGATCGCGTGGGGCGGCGGCCAAGCCGGACTCGGTGACGGCTTCGGCGAATGGTTTACCGGCGGTGAGAGCGGCCTGCAATTTTTCCCTGCTGGTTTTCAGGGTTTCCTGGAATTTCTCCTCTTGTTTTTTAGTTTTGAGGGTGGTGGTGATTTTCTCCTTAGCGGCTTCGAATTCCAGTGTTTGGGGTAGTTCGATGGCGGTGACCTCGAAGGCGTAGTAGCCATCTGGGGCTGCTTCCACCTCGCTGCGGCCGACCTCGATCATGCTGAAGATCCGGGTGGAGAGACGGCCTTTGTCTTTGAGGTCTTCGGGCAGGGTGGCTTCGGTGAGGGGGCCGGCTTTTTTCACCTCGAGGCTTAATTCAGCGGCGATGGTGTCGAAGGTTTTACTACCGCGATCCTCGGCGACGAGGCGTTCGGAAAAGTCAGCGGCGACTTTTTTGTGGGCGCGTTCTTTTTCGGTTTTGGCGGCTTCGTCGAGGTCTTTGAGTTCTTCGGGTTTGGGGGCGGGGATGAAGACGTAGCTGATCGATCGTTTTTCCTCGGATTTGAGTTCGTCGAGGGCCTTATTTTTTTCGTAATAGTCTTTGAGTTCTTGTTCCGTGACTTCTTGGCTGGCGAAGTCTGCTTTGGAGAGACTGATGACGGAAGTGGTGAGCTGTTGATTTTCCGCTGTGTAGGCGAGGGTGAGTTCGGTGGCGGTTTTGGGGGCGGGCGGGCCGGTCAGGGCCACTAATTTGTCAAAAACGATGGCATCGGCAACGGCGGCATAAATGGCTTTGCGTCGGGCGCCGGCTTCACCACCGAAGGCATCGATGAAGACGCTCCATTTTTGGGAATCGAATTTCCCGTCGGTCTGGAAGCGTGGCAGCGACTGGATGCGCTCGTTGATTTCATTTTCGCTGGCGCTGATTCCTGCTTCGCGGGCGAGGACTCGGGTCATGGCGGTATTGACGACGAAGTCGCGCCGTTGTTCTTGTTCCTCGGGGGTGGACCCTTGCGTTCTTTGAGCGATGGCGTTGACCCTCATCAGGTGTTGAAACATGGGGTCGCTAAAGTTGAAGCCGCCGCCGCTGCCTGTTCCCAGGACGTAGAGGATGTCCCAGCTTTCGCGAATGGCTTGAACTTCTTCCGGGGTGAACTTTGTACCCAAGATGTTCATGGGTCGGCCGTCTGGTCCGCCGAAGCGGTTGTTTTGGGCGGACCGGCTGTCGGGGAAGACGAAGAATGCGATGCCGACGATCAGGACGACGATGAACAGGGCATACTGGTGTTTGCGAATCAGGGCGAGCATGGGGAAAAAAGTGGGGGCGGTGGGGCGGTGGCGAGAAATTGAAACGGAAAACGGGAAACTACAGACTAGGAGGCGGGCGACGACGCGGCAAACGGATTTTGGAGTGGGTGGGAGGTCGGGGTGGCGGGGTGTGGGGCGCGGAGTGTCCGGCCGGTGGATGGGGTAGTGGGCACGGTGAGACGGGCTGGACGGAGAGGGATGGATTATTTCTGGTTGAGGAAAACAACCGTGATCAGAGCCAAAAGTGGCAGGATGATGAAGAAGAAAATTTTCACCCAGCTGTGCGGGTAGGTGCCGTGGATGGCTCCGGTGTGACCATTGACGACGATTTGGAACGTTCGGGAGCCGAAAGTGTAGCTGACGATCCAGACGGGGAAGAGGACATGTTTGAAGGTACGTCCTGCGTATTGGCTCTGCACGTGCAGGTTGCGATGGGTGTCGCCGGGGATTTGGGCGGCGCACATCTGCTCGACGGCGGTCTCCATTTGCTGGAAGTTTTGTTCAGCGGCCTGGCGCAGGTCCACTTGGTATCTTTCCACCACCCACCCGCGGACAAAGGCTGGTTCATAAGGTTTTAAGACATCTCCGGTGGTTGGAAAAGGCTCGATTTTCCGCAGGTAATCTGCTCGCACGCCGACGGTGCCGGGGATGAGGGCATCATCGAAGAAATGGTCCAGCTTGCCGGCGGCGGGTTGCCATCGCACTTTTCTGATCTGGCGGGTTTGTCGTTGGCCGTTGGTGTCGGTGAAGTGTTCGGTCTCGTAATAGTATGTTCCGGATTCCGCTTGCCATGCGGCGTGGACGTGGGAGTCGAATGTCCAATAGGGAATGTATAATCCGTGGAGAGTATCGGTGAGGGCTGCGCGTTTGAGTGTGCGAGGCGCCAGCCAGTGCGAGCCATACCAGATCCGAAGATTTTCCCGCACGTGGGCTTCACTCACGCTGAACGGCAGGATACTTTCCGGGGTGATGGCCTCACGTGCGGCCTGATGAGGGATGATGGAAGGTGATCCGCAAAAATCGCAATTCTGAGCGGCTCTGGTGGCGGCAAATGCCATGATGGCGTGGCATGACTGGCATTGAACGGTTTGTCTGTCTTCCTGCCATCCGCGGTCTTGGTCGGGGACGTTGGCCAGGGCCGTGACGAGGTCGTGTTCTTTGATGGTGGTGCCGGCGGTTTCTTTTCCGGGTTGCCATGGAAAGACGTGACCGCAGTACGGGCAGCCGAGAGCTTGTTTTCCGGCATTCCAAACGGCGTCACCGCCGCATTCGGGGCAGGGGTGTTTGTGCAGAGCTGCGGCGATTTCAGCCATGACGGGGCCGGGCGGCGTCGGTTATTCGGCGAGGAAGGAGTCGAAGGCGGCGCGTGTGATCCGCCAGGAGGTTCCGATTTTTTTCCCTTTCAGTTCACCTGACTCGAGAGTGGAGAGCACGTCGGCTTCGGTGACGCCGAGGGATTCGGCGATCTGGGCTGGGGTGAGGATGTCGATGCTGGCGGCGGGCGGGCTGGCTGGCAGGGGAGGGGGAGTGGTGGTTCCGGCGGCTGGTGTGGGGGATTGCAGTCCTTTCATCATTTCTTGGGCCAGAGCGAAGCCAACGGCCATTTGGGCGGCGCTGCCGGCTCCCCCGGCTCCCTCGCTGCCTCCTTGGGTCATGCTTTCGGCGGCCTGAAATTTGACATAGTCATTGAGGTTGCCGATGACGGACATGCTGGAGCGTTTGTCGATAGCGGCCTCGACCTCTGGCGGCACCGAGATGTTTTCCACGGTGAAGCTGGTGATTTCGATGCCGTATTTGCTGGAAACGGCTGGATTAATCAGTGGCAGCAGGGCATCGCCGAGCTCGCTGTAGCGCGAGGCCACATCAAGGGCGGGCAGGTGGGCGGTGGCGAGGGCGTCGGAGAACACGCTGACGATGCGCGAGCGCATGGTGTCGGAGAATTCATCGAGGCGGAAATTGTGATCGGTACCGGCGACTTCTTTGAGGAACACGGGCACATTGACCACGCGAAAGTCATAGGTGCCGAATCCGCGCAACCGGACGACGCCGAAGTCGGCATCGCGGAGCATGATGGGGTTGCTGGTGCCCCATTTGTTGCCGGTGAAGAGCCGGGTATTGACGTAGTAAATGTCACATTTGAAAGGCGACTCAAAGCCGTATTTCCATCCTTGGAGGCGTGACAGGATGGGGATGTTCTGGGTGGTGAGAGTGTGTTTTCCGGGGGCAAAAACATCGGCGAACTGGCCGGTACTGACGAACTGGGCGGTTTGTGATTCCCTGACGATGAGTTGAGCTCCGTTCTTGATGGCTTTGTCCTCATCGGGGAATCGCCAAGAGAGGGTGTCGCGCGAGTCGTCGTTCCACTCGATGATTTCGAGCAGTTCACCTTTGATGAAATCCATGAGTCCCATGAGCGTGGTCTAAAATTGTGAGTGAGAGGGGGGTAAAGAGAGTTTACGGGCCGTCTGGGTGGCTGAAAACAAAAAACTTTGTTTTCCAATGCGGGTGCTTTGCGGTTGGCTGTGGGGATGGGGCATTCTTTTTCCAATGGTGAGGCGCCGGTGGCAGTGGCGGGCGAGCGACACAGCTGGCTGGACGCGATTCGCGGGTTGGCGGTGCTCGGTATGATTGTGACGCATACGATCAACACCTTGCTGGCGTCGGAGTGGAAGACTGGGGAGATGTTTGGCCGCTCGGTTTACGTCAGTGGGTTGGTGGCACCCACCTTTTTGTGGATTGCCGGATATGCGCACGGGCTCGGTTCCATTCGTCGCGAAGGCCGTGGCGATCGCGGCTGGCCGGCTCGCACGTTGCGTCGGCTCGTATTGGTTTTGGGGTTGGGTTATTTGATTCATTTGCCGCTGCCGGGAACTGGTACGACGTGGCGGCTGTTTTTCGGGGTCGATGTATTGCAGTGTTTGGCGGTGACGTTATTGGCGGTGATTGCGGTGGAGAAGTGGTGGCCGCGGCGCTCTGGGGTAGCGCTGGCGTTGTTGGCGGCGGTCATGGTCGGGTGGGGAGCGTTACCGGCTGAGCGGGCTGGGCTGGGCACGGGATTTTGGCCGTTGGAGGCGTGGTTTGACCAGTCGGGGCTCTCGCTGTTCCCGTTGGTGCCATGGGCGGGTTTTGTGGTGGCGGGAGTATTGATGGCGCGGTGGCGGGTGCCGCTCTGGGGTTGGCCGGTGTTGGGGTTGCTTTTGCTGGCCTTGCCGTCACCTCCTTTTATCTCGAAGAGTCATCCGACATTTTTCCTGGAGCGATTGGGATGGCTGTTGCTAGCGGCTTCGGTGTGTCGCTGTGCGGCTCAGCGTGTGCCGGTCCCTCGTTGGCTGTTGTGGACGGGGCGGGAATCGCTGGTGCTGTATGTTGTCCATCTTTCGCTGCTTTATTTTGTGCCCACGGCCCGCTGGATCGGACCGGTTCTGGATCCGTGGCTGACGGGGCTGGCGGCGCTGGTACTGACGGCGTGTTCGATGGGGCTGGCTTGGGTGTGGCGGCGCGCGTGGAACCGCAGGCGCGACGCGGCGGCTCCGCCGGCTGGTAAGGGAGGGCCGCGTGGAGTGGGTGCTGGCTAATTAAGCGGCGAACCGTTGAGTACCAGCGATCCATGTCGATTTCACAGCGAAGTCATGGTCGAGCAGAACGAAGTCAGCGGCGAAGCCGGGCTCGATTTTGCCGACTTTTGGGAGGCCGAGTGACTGGGCTTGATTCCACGAGGTGGTGGCGACGAGTTCACTGAGTGGTGCGCCGGACAGGTGGGCGGCGTGTTTCAGGCCGTCATTAAATTTGAGGGTGCTTCCGGCGAGGGTTTCTGGGGACAGGCGGGCCACGCCCTTGTGCACGGTGACCTCCAATCCCCCGAGGTTGAAGGTGCCATCGCCGAGGCCGGAGGCGGCCATGGAATCGGTGATGAGCATGAGCTGGCGGAGAGGTTTGATTTTAAAGACGAGCCGGAGCATATCCGGGTTGAGGTGGATGGTGTCGCTGATGATTTCGAGGCGAACGTCGTCATCGAGGAGGCCGGAGCCAACGACGCCGAGGGCGCGGTGGTGCAGAGGTGATTGCTGGCAGCAAAAGTGGGTCAGGTGGGTGAGGCCGGCGGTTTTGGCGGCGAGAAAGTCCTCACGGGTGGCGGCGGTGTGAGCGAGGCTGGTGGTGATTCCGGCCTTGGTCATGGCGTGGACGAAATCGACGCCGCCGGGCATTTCGGTGGCGATGGAAACGATGTGGACTGGGGTGATTTCTTGAAGGGCGAAAATTTCTGTGGCGTCTGGGGGGCGGACGAAGGCTGGATTTTGGGCGCCGATGAATCTGGGGTTGAGGAATGGGCCCTCGATGTGCAGACCTGGAGTTTGGGCGCCGTCCATGTTGTGTCGGTAGGCGGCCACGGCGCGCGCTGCGGCCATCAGGTTGGGCAGGGGTAGGGTGAGGGTGGTCGGCAGGAATGTGGTCACGCCTTCGCGAAGTTTGGCCATGGCGATGGTGCGCACGGCTGTTTCGGTACCGTCGCAGGTATCGGCCCCCATGGCTCCGTGGGTATGGATATCGATAAACCCAGGCATGAGGAGGGCGCCGTGGGCGTCATGGGTGGGGGTGGCGGCGTATTCTGCGGGTAGCGGCTGGTTTTCTGGGCCGAGCACGCGCTTGATCTGGCCGTCCTCTATTTCCACGGTGGCTCGATCCAGATCCAGGCCTGGGGAGATGACGCGACAATTTTTGATGATCATGTGGTTCCTCATTCTTTGGAGCAGAGAGGACATTTCTTTTTCTCACAAGAAAAAGATTTTCGAAGAAAGGCGATGGTGGTGCTTTGCTGTATGATGGTGGGACGGGTTTTTTCTGATTTATTGCTGCATGACCGACGCTGAGCCTATTTGTTTTCTGACGGATGCCACTGCTTGTGGGGTCCGTCTTGATCGTTTGGTGGCGGAGAAAGTGGAGGGGATTTCGCGTTCGCGGGTGGCGGCGTTGATCAAGGAGGGGGCGATTCGGGTGGACGGGCGGGTAGTGAAGCCGAGCCAGGTGTTGGCGGGTGGGGAGCAAGTCGTTGTGACGGTGCCGGAGGCGCGGCCGGTGGAGGCGGTGGCCCAGGATTTGCCCTTATCATTTTTGCATGTGGATGATGATCTCGCGGTGCTGAACAAGGCGAGCGGCATGGTGGTGCACCCGGGGGCTGGGCATGAGGATGGCACCTTGGTCAACGCGCTGTTGCATTATTTTGGGCCACTTTCGACGATTGGGGGGGAGCAGCGGCCGGGGATTGTGCACCGGTTGGACAAAGAAACGAGCGGTTGTCTGGTGGTGGCTCGCAATGATGTGACGCATGCGGCATTGAGTGCGCAATTTGCGGGGCGTGAGACGGAAAAGATTTATTATGCGGTGGTGCAGGGGGTGCCGCAGCCGCGGGCGGGCCGGATTGAGAATCATCTGGCCCGCAATCCGGGCAACCGGGTGCAGATGGCGGTGGTGGCTGCTGATAAAGGCCGTCATGCGGTGACCGATTATGAAGTGGTGCATGCGGGGGCGCACTGGTCGTTGGTCCGGTGTCATTTGCATACTGGCCGCACGCACCAGATCCGGGTTCACTTGAAGAGCCTTGGGCACCCGCTGTTGGGGGATGAAGTGTATGCGCGGCCGGTGCGGCAGCTGGTGCGAGTGCCGCGGCTGATGTTGCATGCGTGGAGGCTTGGTTTCACGCATCCCCGTAGCGG
Source organism: uncultured bacterium (assembly GCA_903954065.1). Taxonomy (GTDB): domain Bacteria; phylum Verrucomicrobiota; class Verrucomicrobiia; order Verrucomicrobiales; family V1-33; genus CAJBME01. Next base: position 42,605 of record CAJBME010000345.1, on the reverse strand, counting down.
CCAACGTCTGGTGTGGGAAGCGCCGCTGACTGCGGAATTTGCGCCCTTTCTTCCGGACGGGTTCCAGCCTGGGGGGTGAGCGTGCGCCCGTACTGTCAGCGGGTGATTCCTCTCTTGCAATGCGCCGGGCCGTGTGAAAGCTCCTTCTTTTAGCTCATTTTTTCCATCTCATCGATGAAGTTTGCCATACTGGGTGATATCCACGCCAATCTCGAAGCACTCGAGGCGGTTCTTGCCGATGCCGCCTTGCGTGGTGCGGCTCATCACGTCTGTATTGGCGACTTGGTGGGGTACAATGCCAATCCTCATGAGTGTGTGGCCCGCATTCAGGGGCTGGCCTGTCCGGTGGTCAAAGGAAACCATGATGAGGAAGCCAGTGCGGATACGGAAATCATTGGTTTGAATCCGCTGGCTCAAGCCGCCTTGCTTTGGACCAGGGAGAATCTGACCGATGATGACAAAAAGTGGCTGCGTGAATTGCGGTTGGTGCGGCAGGTGCGTGATTTTACGGTGGTCCATGCCAGCCTCGACAGCCCATCCAACTGGGGGTACGTGCTCAACAAGTTTGATGCCATGGCCAGTTTCAGTTATCAATTTACGCAGGTTTGTTTTTTCGGGCACACGCATGTACCGCGGTTTTACGTGAAAGGACTGGCGGTGGCGGTGGAGGAGGGGACCCAATTGACGATTGAGCCGGGCCGTAAGTATTTCGTTAATGTTGGGAGCGTGGGGCAGCCGCGGGATGGTGACTGGCGCGCGGCCTATGTCCTTTACGACATGGTAACGGGCCATATTTCTCTGCACCGCGTTGAGTATGATATTGTTGCGGCGCAGAAGAAAATATTGGCGGCCGGCCTGCCGGTGCAGTTGGCCGATCGGCTGGCGCTCGGGAAGTAGACGGCGGGCCGTTTTGTGCAGTGATGCGCCATGATGACGCCGGCTTTGATTTCTGCACTGCTGCCCCCGGGGGCAGAGGGTGATGTTGTTATCATCAAGCCAAGTTCTCTGGGTGACGTGGTGCACACGCTGCCGGCGGTGGCTTGGCTGCGGCAGGGGTGGCCGCAGCTCCGGCTGCACTGGGTGGTGAATCGCGAATGGGCTCCTGTGCTGGAAGGCTGTCCGCTTCTCGAAAGTGTGATTGTTTTTCCCCGCGGGGAGTTCCGCGGAGTTCGTGGGTTATGGCGGTCACGACAGTGGTTTAAAGCCTACGCCCAGAGCTTGGCTCCGCTAGAGGTCAGACTGGCGCTGGATTTTCAAGGGTTGCTGCGGAGCGCTTGGCTGGCCCGCGGCAGCGGGGCTCGGTGCATCCTCGGGCTGGATGATGCCCGTGAGGGTTCGAGGTTTTTTCATACGGCGAGCGTCGGGCCGTCGGCGGGGGAGGCGCGGGTGCGTCATGCGGTCGATCGGTATTTGGGTTTGGTGCGTGCTTTGGAGCCTGGGTGTGATTCGGCCGCGGCGGTGGCTGGCGACTGGCTGCCGGCGGGAGAGGTGAGACCGGGATGGCCTGTAGAAGGGTTTGTGGTGTTGCATCCGTTTGCGCGGGGGGCGGGCAAGTCGCTGGGGTGGGAGGGAGTAGTGGCCATGGCTGAGGTGTGGCGGGACTTTCCGGTTGTGGTGGTTGGGCGCACCGATGAGCCGTCTCCGCGGGCGCTGCCGGGGTCTGTGATCAATCTGGTGAATGCCACCACGTTGCTGCAATTGATCGGCTTGTTGCGACGGGCTCGTTTTGTCGTCAGTGTCGACAGCGGGCCGATGCACTTAGCCAGCGCCCTGCGGCGGCCGTTACTGGGGCTGCATACATGGTCTGATCCGCGCAAGGTGGGGCCGTACGATCCCGGGGCGTGGGTATGGAAGGCTGGGCGCATCCTGCGACGGCACGAAGTGGATGATGCGCTGGCCGGGCATACCGGCGGGCTGGATCCGGCGGCTTTGCGGTTGCTGGCTGATTTCGTGGCGGGAAAAGTGCGGGCGGGAATTGATTGATCGGCCCGGTCCGTTCCGGTGGTGTGCTGGCGGTTGGCTCTGTCCTGCGGGGAAATTGGCGAGGACGAGGCTTGTCACTCCGGCTGATCCCGCCTAAACTCATATCCCGTCCTTTTTGTTGCTGCCATGAATCGCCCGCCCGCTCCCTCCTGTCTGTTCCTCGGCGCAACCGCCGGTCTTGTCTTCTGCGCGGACGTGGCCGCTGCGGCTCCCAAACCTGCAGAGGCGCCCCCGGTAGAACAATCCAAGCCTGGATGGATGAGCCGGCTCTCTGCCACACCCAAAAAACTGGCTTTCTGGAGTGCGGATAAAACACCGGCGTCGGCGCCGGCTTCCCTCGCGGGTGCCGCGAAGCCGGAGAGTGGCGCGAAACTGGAGAGTGTGGCGAAGCCTGAGAGTGCAGCGAAAGCGGGGAGTGCGGCGAAGCCTGGGAGTGCAGCGAAAGCGGGGAGTGTGGCGAAGCCTGGGAGTGCAGCGAAAGCAGGGAGTGCAGCGAAGCCTGGGAGTGCAGCGAAGCCTGGGAGTGCGGCGAAAGCGGGGAGTGTAGCGAAGCCGGCGGTGCGGCCGCCGGTTGGATCGGAGACACCTTCTGTTGAAGCGGCGGCAACCACGAAGAAAAAGTCATTTTTGACGCGATTACCGTCGCTGCCGTCGTTGCCGTTTTTGGGTAAACCGGCGGAGGTTGAGGCAGGGATGCTTTCTGAGGGGGAGTCATCTGCAGGGGGAAGGGTCACTGGGGCGGGGATGGGGCGGCGCGGGGAGGGAGGCGGGAACTCTCGGGGTGGGGATTCATCGGTGGTGGAGCCGGAGGTCAAGCGGCCGGGGATATTTTCATGGGCGAGAAATGGGTTATCCGACCGCAAGGAGGTGGCTGGGGCTGGGGTGCCGGCGGTGGCTGGGGAGGCCAAAAAAGACAAAGCGACGACGGCCGTGGTCTCGTCGGCGGCGGCTGGGGTCGAGGTATCGGCAGAAAAGTCATCATGGTGGGAGCGGATGGCTTCGGTGGTGACGCCGGGACGGGGTAGTGAGGCCAAGCCTCAGACGACGGCGGCTGTGCCGAAGGGGGCTGGATTTATGGGTTCGACGGTTCCCTCGAGCGATACATTTGTTATCACCAAGGATGATTCGGCCTTTTATATTTTTGGTCCGCAGCAGGCGACGCCGCCTGATGCTTATCTTTCCAATGGAACGGTGGTGACGATGACGGGTAAGAGTTGGGGGTGGGCCACCGTGATGCTGCCAGATGGGCGCACTGGGATTGTCGATCGCGGCGCCTTGCGTCAGGCCTCTGTCCACGATCTGATTCCTTCCCGTCGTTTTGGTGACGGGGCCTCCTCGTTGATGGCGGCGCTTTCGCCCGATCAGCTGAATCAGAAGGCTATGCCGAGTTTCATTCTTCCTGCGGCGGAGATGCCTGACCTGCCCAGCAATGCCGAGACGACGGCGGCGGCCGCTGCGGATGCCGAGGCTCTGAGTGCCTCGCTGCTGCCTCCGTTCGGTTTTGATGAGGCGGGTGGGCGAGCGGGCTTTGAATCGGCGGTTGAGGAAACGGCTTCGACGGATGAGGCGGCTGGCGAGGCTGGCGAGGCTGGCGAGGCTGGCGAGGCTGGCGAGGCTGGCGAGGCTGGCGAGGTAGAGGCGGCGACGGAAGCGCCGCAGGAACCAGTTCCGGCTGTGCCCGGCGAGAGTGGGGCGGAAACGGCGCCGGTTCCGTTGCCGGAGGATTAATCGGCTCTTTCACTCATTCCGTGGGATTGGGTGCAGGGTTTTCGTTTAAGATCCCGGCGCCGACAATTATCAGGCGGTGGCCACAGGACGTCCCTTCATTGTTGGGAATTGTTTTTGTGAATTTATTTTTAGGGTGATGTACTAGTCTATCGTAGGACACCTTGTTGGGTCTGCGAGCCTTCGGATCCGAGGTTGGGGTTGCGGCTGACGCCTGTGAGACGCCCACTGAGTCGACTGCTCATCCTGACGGATGCGGGTGTTTCAAATTCAGTCGATCCCGGGGTGAGTTGGGGCGTCATGGTGGTGGGTATGTGACGAAGGTGACATAATAGGGTATCATGACTCGATCGAAAACGTCACACGACGTGTCTTGTCGGTATGGAGTTTCATCTCAGTATGAAATCGTTCGCAATTGTGCGACACATACGAGAAAAAACTTAAATACACATGAAAACGCGTTTTCCCCTACTTGCGGCGGCCGGATTGTTGGCGGCCTGTTCAGGATCTATGGCTTCCGATGATTCTCCGCGGCTTTCTCTTAAGCCTGTTGGAACATATTCCAGTGGTTTATATGAGGTGGGGGCGGCTGAGATTGTCGCGCATGATCCAAAAACGCAGCGTCTTTTTGTTGTTAACGCGCAACTTGCTGAAGTTGAAGTCATCAGCATTATTGATCCCTCGGCTCCGGTGAAGGCGGGCTCACTGGACATCAAGCCCTATGGAGCGGTGGCTAATTCGGTCGCGTTTCATGATGGCGTCATTGCGGTGGCGGTTGAGGATGCTGTGAAGACAAACCCGGGGAAAGTGGTTTTCTTTGATAGCAAGCTTCGTTTTGTGGCTTGGGTGCAAGTGGGGGCGTTGCCTGACATGGTGACATTTACGCCGGACGGTCGTTATGTTTTGGTGGCCAACGAAGGTGAACCCAGCGCGGATTATGGGATCGATCCTGAAGGATCTGTGAGTATCATCAATATTTCGGGAGGAGTTAAAAGGCTGACTCAGTCGAAAGTCAAGACGGCGAGTTTTCAGCGATTCAACGGCACGACGCTGGATGCGAGCATTCGCATTTTCGGGCCGGGGGCGAGTGTGGCTCAGGATTTGGAGCCGGAGTATGTGACGATTTCGGCTGATTCCAAGACGGCGTGGGTGACGTGTCAGGAAAACAATGCCATCGCGATGGTTGATATTGCGGCGGGTCGGATCACGTCGTTGGTGGGACTGGGCTTTAAAGATCATGCGGCGGGCACGGCCAAGACGGCGACGTTTGATTTCAAGGCTAGCGATCTGCCATCGGTTGGCACGACGCTCGCGGGGCAATCGATTCCCTTGGGTGGGTTTTCTGGACTAGCCTTTGAGGGGGTGGATGCGACCTCGGGTCGTTACAAGTTTGTGGCGCACACCGATCGTGGGCCGAATGCGGAGCCGGTGGGGTCGATTCGTCCTTTTCTGCTACCTGCCTTTACGCCGGAAGTGATCAGGTTTGAGTTGGATCGTGAGAGTGGTTCGCTGACGGTGACGCAGCGGCTGCCTTTGCAATCGGCGGCGGGGGTGCCGTTGACGGGGCTTCCGAACACGGCGATAGCGGGTGGCACGGGCAGTACGGCTTACAATGATGAAAGCCCTGTTGATTTGCTCGGCCAGCCACTGGCGCTGGACCCACTGGGAGCGGATCTTGAAGGCATTGTTTTTGCTGCTGACGGGACATTCTGGATGTGTGACGAGTATCGTCCGGCCTTGTATCATTTTGATGCGAATGGCGTGATGAAGCAGCGGTATGTGCCTATCGGCACGGCGGCGGCGGCGGGCGCGGCTCCGGGGGCGTTTGGGGTGGAGGTCCTTCCGGCGGTGCTAGCGCAGCGGCGTCAAAACCGTGGATTTGAGGGTATCGCCATGGATCAGGGTCGCATTTATGCCTTTGTGCAGAGCCCTGTGCGCAACCCTAGCACGTTGAGCAACGGCGCATTGAATGGAATGCAGAACGTCCGGGTTGTTGAGTTCAATCCGGTCACTCTAGCCACGAAGCAGTACATTTACGCGATGGACAATGTGCCATCGACGGGTGTGGATGACAGTCGTGCTGATAAAATGGGTGATGCTGTCGCGCTGGGAAATGGTGAATTCCTGGTCGTTGAGAGGGATGACGATTCGTTGCCGGGCGACCTTCCGGGCACGATTCAGAAAAAAGTCTATCAATTCAACTTGAATGGAGCGACCGACGTTTCTGCGATGAGCGGTCCGATTGGGACGACGGGTAAGACTGTTGACCAGTTAACTGTGGCTGAGTTGGTAGCCAACAAGATCAATCCGGTGGCGAAGTCGCTCTATGCGGATCTGAATGCAGCCGGGTACAATCGTACGCAAAAAGTTGAAGGACTGGCGGTGATTGATCCGTGGACGATTGCGGTGGTCAACGACAACGATTTTGGTGTGGCCGCGATCACGGTGAATCCTGATGGTTCATTTGTGCGGACGGCTGCTCCGGAGCCTGTTTCCCTTGGTTTGGTGACGGTGCGGCACCAGGGACTGGACGCGAGTGACAACGACAAGAAGATCAAGATTCGTCCATGGCCGGTTAAAGGCGTGTACATGCCGGATGCCATTGCGAACTATCAGGTTGGCAAGCGTACCTTTTTGGTGACGGCCAATGAGGGGGATGCCCGTGAATATGGGACCTTTATTGAACCGGTGCGGGTTGGCAGTAACAGCGTACTGCTGGACCCTGTCCGGTTTCCTGATGCAGCGGTGTTGAAAAACAACGGTAATTTGGGTCGTTTGAACATATTGAGCACGCTGGGGAAAAATCCAGCGACTGGCATGTTTGAGGAATTGTACTCCTTCGGGGCCCGGTCGTTCTCGATTTGGGATGCTGCCGGCAAGTTGGTTTATGACAGCGGAGATGACCTTGAGCGCATCACGGCTCAGGCTTATCCGGATTTTTTCAACACCTCGCATACCAACAATACGATGGACAACCGCAGTGATGATAAAGGTCCTGAGCCAGAAGGAGTGGTGATTGGAAAAGTCTCCGGTCGCGACTATGCCTTTATCGGACTGGAGCGGATTGGCGGCGTGGTTGTCTATAATATCAGCAATCCCAAGGCGCCGGTCTTTGTGGACTACGTCAACTTCCGCGATTTTGCCCAAGCTGGGCAAAGTGCTCCGGGGGTGAGTAACCCGTTGGCGGGTGATCTGGGACCTGAAGGCCTTGTGTTCATCAGCGAAGAAAACAGCCCGGTTGGTACGCCTCTGCTGGTGGTGGGTAACGAAGTCAGCGGCACGACCACGGTTTTTGCCATCGAGGAGCTGGAAGCTGACGATGATGACAGTGATGATGACGACGAGCAGAATAACTAAACTCGTTTGACCGGAAGAAGCGGGGAGGAGAGCGGATGCTTTTCTCCCCGCTTGAGGCGTCCAGATGTCTGGACGCGGGGGTGGTTGGGCTTAGGGTGAGCCATGGTTGATTCTGTTGTGATCCCTTCTTCTCCGCCTTGGGTTGTCCGCTGGGCGCTCGGGGCGCCGGTGGTGGCGGTGGTTTGCATTCTCTCTTACGCGCGGGCCTGGCAGCATGGATGGCATGGGCCGACGGTGGCCGCGGTGGCGCTGTGCGCATGGATTTTTGCGGTGCTGGTGCAGTGGCCCGGGATGCGCTCCTGGCGCGAGCGTCAGGCGGCGGCGGGGTTGGTGGTGGTAGCGGCGGGGCTGGCGGTGTATGCGGCTGGCTGGAAAGTGCCGAGAGGACTCGTTTTTACAGCGGTGCCGGTGGTGGGGCTGGCGTTTTTTCAATGTCTACTGGGTTTGGGGCGCCATTATCCCATCTTGTTGCGAGGGGCAGTTTTGATGGGGGGGGCGGCGGCGTTGCTGGTGGTTTGGCAGGTGCCATTCGGGTGGGCGCCCATGATGCGGGTGGCGGTGGCGGCGTTCGTAGTAGCCGGAGCCTATTCCGTATGGCGAGAAGCGGACCGGGTGCGGATTTCGGACGGTTCCCAGCGGTTGGCGCGCTCTTTTGTTTTTGCCTCCGCTGTTTGGCTCCCTCAGGCGTGGTGGCGGCCGGGCGCCTTGCTGATGGAGTTTCTCCGATGGGAGAATGCCGCGTTTTTCGCGCTGGTGTTGCTTGTTGCCTGGGCGCGTCCTGAGGTAGGCGGCGAGGCGACAGGTGTCGGTCGGGCTGGGCGGGGTTGGGTGGGATGGGCGGCGTTGGCGTTGGCAGTGGCGACGGGTTTGGGAGGAGGATGGCCGGGTCAGGCGTGGTCGGTGGGCGCGCCCCGGGTCGTGCTGCTGGGGGTGGCTGCCGGGGCGTGTGTGCTGGCGGTGGTGGTGAGAGTCGGGCGCTCTGGGTCTGGGTGGGGGCGGTTTTTGGCGTGGTGGCCGGAGGTGGCGTTACTGGGTCTGGCGGCCGGGGTTTGGCTAGCGTGACCGGGCGGGCGGCTGGCGAGGGGCTGGCGAGCTTGCGTGGTCGAGCTTGCGTGGTCGAGCTCGCGCGATCGGCGGAGCTGTGCAGGGTGGCTGTTTATGGCCACGAGCGCGACGGTTCCCAGTTTGTCGGCCGATGGGTCTCCGTTGGAGCGTCATCGGTTTCGATGGCTGGCTTCGGGTCGTCTTTTTTTGCAGGCGCAACTGGAGGCTATTCGGGGGGCGCGGCTGGAGGTTTTGTTGGAGATGTATGCGTTTAAGGCGGGGGGAGTGGGGGACGAATTTTGCGCGGCCTTGGTGGCGGCGGCGGGGCGTGGGGTGCGGGTGCGGATCTTGCTTGATGCCTTTGGGTCGGTGGCGTTGCCTGGCGAATACTTTGACAGTTTACGGGCGGCTGGCGGTGCCATTGAGTGGTTTAATCGGCCGAGTCTGGGCACGTGGTCGTTTCGGAATCACCGCAAATTATTGGTGGTTGACCGGGAGGATGCTTTTGTGGGCGGCTGCAACATTGGTTCTGAGTACAATGGGGACGGGGTGGTGGAGGGATGGCGCGATGGCGGGGTGGCGGTTGGCGGTCCGGTCGTTTTTTGTTTGCAGCGGGAGTTTGATTCCCAGTGGGCGTTGGCTGGGGAAAAACAATGGCGACACCGCGGTCGTCGGCGCCCCCGTGCGGGCGTGGTGGCCTGCGGGGCGGAGGTCGAGGCCCTTTTTATTTTCCCTGGGTTTGGGCGCAATCCATTGCGTGAAGCGGTGGCGCGCGATTTGAAGCGAGCTCGCCGGGTGGGAATTTGTTCGCCTTATTTTCTTCCGAGCCGGGGTTTGCGTCGCCAGCTGGTGGCTCCGGAGCGCCGTGGGGTGGAGGTGCGGATTTTGTTGGCGGGGCCGACGGACGTGCCGTTGATGCAGCTGGCATCGCGCTCGATTTACCGGTTTTTTCTTGAGCGAGGTGTGGAGATTTACGAATACCAGCCGCAGATCCTGCACGCCAAAGTGTTGTTGTTGGATGACGTGGTTTACATTGGCTCCTCGAATCTTGATCCACGCAGTTTGCGCATTAATTTCGAGGTCATGCTGCGGATCGAGGATGCGGGAGTGGCGGCCCAGGCGTGGAAGCAATTTGAGGAGGATATTGGGCATTCCCGTTCCTGGACGCTTGAGCAGTGGCGCGGGCACCGCACGTGGTGGCAGCGATTGAAGCAGCAGGTGGCTTATTTTTTGCTGGCCCGGCTGGATCCGCGACTGGCGGAGGGGCAGCTGCGCCGATGGTTGCAGCGGCGGTCCGCGCGGCCTGCGGCGGTGTGGCCGGAGCGGTGAAACGAGACCTCACCTTTCTGCTTCCCTTTTTGGTGACTGCGCGCTTTTCTGGACGCCATGATTCGACCTGACGCCCGCGCTCTTGACCAGCTTCGCCCTGTTACATTTCTGCCGTTTATTGCCCCCCATGCGGCGGGGTCGGTTTTGGTGGGGTTTGGCAACACCCGGGTTATTGTGGCGGCGACCATTGAGGAAAGCATTCCACCGTGGATGAAGTATCAAAATGTTTCTGGGGGCTGGCTGTCGGCTGAGTACTCGATGCTGCCTTATTCCACGCTGGACCGGAAGCGGCGCGACATTTCCTCGGGCAAGCTTGATGGTCGCAGTTCGGAGATCCAGCGGTTGATTGGGAGGTCGTTGCGGGCGGTGGTGGATTTGGAGGCATTGGGGCCGCGCACGCTTTGGATTGACTGCGATGTCTTGCAGGCTGACGGCGGGACGCGGACGGCGGCGATTACTGGGGCCAGTGTGGCGGTGGCGTTGGCTTTGCAAAAGCTGGTGGCAGAGGGAAAAGTGAAGCGCAATCCGCTGCGCCAGCTGGTGGCGGCGGTTAGTGCTGGTCTGTACAAAGACACAGCCTTGTTGGATTTGTGTTATGTGGAGGACCGGGATGCGGCGGCCGATTTTAACGTGGTGATGACGGAAAAAGGTGAATTTGTCGAGATGCAGGGGAGTGGTGAAGAGGCCACCTTCACGAGTGCGCAGATGGCGGAGATGCTGGAGCTGGCGCGTCGTGGTATTGCAGAGCTTATTGAATTGCAGCGTTCGGCTATTGCGGCGGCCGGCACTCCGGCGGCGCCCGAGGCTTTGGCTGGGTTGGCCCAGATGTTTGGAAAAAAGTAAATGATGGGCTGGGCTGTCTGGGGTGCTTCCGCATTGACCGTGATGCTGCCTCGGGGTAACGCCAATGATGCAGCAATGGCTATTCGTTTCCTCCTCCGGGCAGCAGTTCACGGCCCATGAACCGGATGTGCCTGCGCTGGTGCAGTCGGGCCAGATTTCGGCGCAGACATTGATGTGGCGCGAGGGGATGAGTGAATGGATGCCTGCGGCTTCGGTTTTTCCGGCATTATTCATGTCATCGGCTGCGGCGGTGACGCAGCCGATGATTGGCGGGCCATCGGCGGCGCTGGCGCGCGAGGCGGCGGTGACGTCGTTGACGGCCGCGGGGCGGGCGACGGCGGCCGGGGCCTCGGTGTCGGCTCCTGATCCGGCGGCGGTGCGGCGGTTGGCGTCCCCGCTGTTTCAGCGCAAGGGATCGGTGAAATTTCTCGCGGTTATGTTGATCGTCATCGGCGTCTTGTTCTTGCCGATGGCGTTGGGGGGGCTGGTGTTGATACTGGCTGGGGTGGCGTTGATGCGGGTGGTCGGCAGCCTTGAGAAAGCCCATGCCGCGGGAGATGCTCGTTCATTAGAACAAGTCAATGTGGACATGGCAAAATATTTTTACTTTCACGCTCTGTTTATGGCGTTGATCCTTTTGTTTTTAGCTGTGGTGTGTGCGGTGGTGGTTTTTGGTTTTGGATCGCTTTTGGTGACTGGGATGAAGAATTTTTCGCCGGAGCAGACGAGCGACCCGGCCCAACCCGCGCGGATAGAGGATATTCGGTTTCCCGACTCTCCTCCGCCTGATTCCAACCGGTAAGCAATTCATTTTCCCGAGACTTCTTGGCGTGATGGCGAGGGCTCCAGTCGTTGGCGATTCTTGGAGCCGGCGTGAAGTCACATTTTCTTTGCGCGCGATGGCGGTTTCCGGGCCAGAGTTCGTTTTCTTATGGCTGACCTGCCACCACCAGATTCCTTGACGCCGCCGACCCGTGCCACGGGAGGCTCGGCGGTGAACCGCGATGTGGCGACGGCTGCGAAGTCGACGAGTGTCGTTTCGTTGGCGGTCTTATGCAGTCGGTTGCTGGGGTTGGTGCGGGACCAGGTGTTGACGAGCAAATTTGGAGCGTTGTACAACGGGATTTTTGCGCAGGCCTTTGGTACGCCCAACATGTTGCGCGATCTTTTTGCGGAGGGGGCTTTGAGTACGGCCTTTGTGACGACGTTTTCGAAAAAGCTAAAGAATGAAGGGGAAGAAGCGGCGTGGCGGCTGGGGCGGAAGATGTTCACGTTGGCGGCGTGTTTCATGAGTGTGGTTTCGCTGGTCGGCATTGTGGTGGCGTTGCCCTTGACGCGATTGCTGGTGCCGGGCTGGGCGCCATGGAAGCAGGAATTGGCGGCCTCGCTGGCGCAGATCATGTATCCATTTATTGCGATCGTTTCGCTGACGGCGCTGGCGATGGGGATTCTGAATGCGAAAAAGAAATTTTTCGTACCGGCGGTGGCCTCGGCTTTTTTTAATCTGGGTTGTATTGTGGGCGGGTTTTCACTGGCGTGGCTGTTGGACCCTGGTTTCCGGCGTGGCGAGATTTCGTGGACGTCGTTGGCGAGTTTTGCGGTGGGCACCTTGATTGGCGGGCTGTGTCAATTTATGATTCAGTGGCCGGCGTTGCGGCGGGTGGGGTTTCGGTATCGTCCTGATTTCGGTTGGAGGGATGACGGTGTGCGGGAGGTATTGCGGTTGATGTGGCCGTCGTTGATTGCGGCGGGAGGGGTGCAGATAAACGTTCAGATTAACAGTATTTTTGCGAGTTTTACGTGGGGTGAGGCCTCGGCCAAGACGTGGCTGCAATTGGCGCAGCGGCTACAGCAGTTGCCACTGGGATTGTTTGGGGTGGCGGTGGCGACGGTCACATTGCCGGCGCTTTCGCGGGCGGCGGCGGACGGGATCACGCCTGCTTTCCGGGAAGTTCTGGCCAAAGGGTTGAGGCTCGTCTTATTTTTGGTGGTTCCCTGTGCGGCTGGGCTGGCGCTTTTTGCCCAGGAGATTCTCAGCGTGATTTTCGAGCATGGTCGTTATGGGGCGGCGGACGTGTGGCAGAGCGCTCGTGTGCTGCAGGCTTATGCGTTTGGGTTGTTATTTTATGCGGCGCTGAAAGTCGTACAGCCGGCGTTTTTTGCTATCGACAAGCGGTTTTTCCCCATGGTGGTCAGTCTGGGGATGATTCTTTTCAACATTATTGTCAACTCATTCACGGTGTTTGTTTTGAAGTGGGATCATGCTGCGTTGGCGTGGGCGACGGCGGCGGGGTTGGCATTGAATTTTGGGGTGAGTTATGTGGCGATGCGGCGGTTTGCGGGTGGTTTGGACACTCGTGTCACGTGGAACGGGTTGGTGCGGATTGGGGTGGCGGCGGCGGCCATGCTGCTGGTGTGTGTTGCGCCCAAGTGGTGGTTTCTAGCCCATTGGCCGGAGCTGACCTTCGGGGTGCGACTTTTGGCTCTGGTTGGCACGATCATGATGGCGGCGGCGACGTATTTTTTTGTGTGTGGGGTGCTGCGGGTCACGGAGGCTGGTGATTTCACGGCGTTGCTGAAACGCCGATTCGGGCGTACACAAGGATCATGAAACGCCGTTTTGTCATGCATGCTGTGATCGCTCTGGCGCTCGTCTGGTCCGCCGTGGCCGCGACGTCACGCCTCGTTGACGCCTCGATTCCGACGGCTGGCAAGCTACTGGCGTATATCGGGAGCGAGCCGTTTGCTAGCGAACCGCGCGCTCGTGTGGTTGAACGAGTTGCCTCAGATTATGTGCGGCTTCCATTCCTGCAGAAGCGCGAGCTGCGGGCGGCTGGTGCGGGCGGGGAGTTTGAAAGCTTTCTCGCTGGACTGACGAACGAGGAGAAGTCTGACTTCATCGAGCGCTCGTTGCCGCGTGGGTTCCGTGAACTACTGGACGGATTTGGCCGGATGGACGAACGGGAGCGGGTCAAAAATTTGGAGCGCAGCCGCCGAGAATTGCTGGAAAATATCGCTGATTCTCCGGCCAAACTCTTGATGGAAGCGGCGGGCCCGGCCTTGATTAAACAAATTTCTGAAAAAGGTCTGGGAACATTTTACGATTCACTGCCGCCGGATGCCAAATTGCAGCTGCTTCCGATGATCGAACAAATGCAGAACAACGCGCGGCAATTGAAAGATTGAGTGGTACGGGGCGGGTTATGATCTTTTGCTCTTTGCACATACCGGTTTAAAACAACTGTCGAACTGTGTCTGATTCGATTGCGTCCATGGGTCCGTCGTCGTCTGCTTTTTCCCGTGAGCTGGAGTGGCTTTACGGGACGCAGTTGTTCGGGATCAAGCTGGGGCTGGAAAACATGCGTCGGCTCATTGAGCTGATCGGGTTGCCAGGCAAGGCGCAGCGCATCATTCATGTGGCTGGCACCAATGGCAAGGGGTCGACGTGTGCCATGCTTGATGCGGTGAGCCGGGCGGGGTTTCATTCGACTGGGTTGTTTACGTCGCCGCATTTGATTCATTTTACGGAGCGTATTCGGGTCAATGGCGAGCCGATTCCTGAGGTGGAGGCGGCGCGGCGGTTGCGGATTATTCGTGAAAAGATCAGTGGGTGGGATCCGCATCCGACGTTTTTTGAAATTACGACGGCATTGGCTTTGTGGTGGTTCCGGGATGCGGGAGCACAGGTTTTAGTCTTGGAAGCCGGGCTTGGGGGGCGCCTTGATGCCACCAATGTCCTGACGCCTCGGGTCAGTGTTATCACGGCGATTGGTCTGGATCACACGCAGTGGCTGGGGGAGACCATTGGTAAAATTGCCCTAGAGAAAGCTGGGATTATCAAGCCTGGGGTGCCGGTGGTGACGGCGCCGCAGGATCCAGAAGCGATGGCAGTGATCGAGCGGGTGGCGCATGAGCGGGGTGCGCCGCTGACGCGGGTTGAGTCCCCTTGGCTGGGGCCGGTTTCGCTGGCTGGAAGTCATCAGCGGTGGAATGCGGCGGTGGCTCTGGCGGCCATGGATGCGGCTGGACTGGTGGCTCCCGCCGGGGCTCTGGCGCAGGTGGAGTGGCCGGGACGGATGCAGCGGCTGGGGGGCGACGGTCGTGTGGTGCTGGATGGCGCGCACAATCCTCATGGAGCCAAAGCGCTGTTGGTCGCCTGGCGGGAAATTTTCGGCGACGAGAAACCGGTGATTATTTTCGGGGCCGTGGCCTGTAAAGACCATGCTGAAATGCTCTCTATTCTTTCCGGACTGGCGGAGCGTTTGATTTTGACCACGGTGGACAGTCCGCGCGCCGTGCCTGCTTCTGAACTGGCCGCGGCCGCTCCTGAGGCCATGATGACGGCGACCCTTGAGGAGGCGCTGGCCGTGGTGCCGCGCGGGGTAGGGCATCCGCCAGTGCTCATTTGCGGGTCGCTTTATCTTGTGGGCCAGGCGCTGGCGCTGCTTGGTGGGTACGCTAGTCGCTACGAGCGCAGCGCTCAATAAACGGGACACCATGGGCGGTGCTTGCGGAGCCGCAGGCGGGCTGGCATGAGGAAACGGATGATGGCTTAAGCCTTTGGTGACGTATTTGTTGCCGTAAACTTCTCCGCATCGGGTGAAACGTGAGCTATGGGATTAAATTGAAGCCGTATGCACCTTTTCTGCTCATTCTCCATGAGTGGAGGGTCTTAATACGGTCTGTTTTAACCCACCTGAGTCATTATTCATGTCGCCTTCAAAGGATAGAGTTCCGGATGGAATGCCATCGACGGCTGATGGTGATCAGGCGCCTGTGGAAGTCAGTGTGCCGCGGGGGATCATTCGGTGGATCAAGTGGCGTCAGGCGGCGCTGAGGGCTGAGTGCCGCGAGGTCAAGCGCAAAAAGAGAGAGAGCACAAGCTCAAGATCATTAGAGGTTTCCGCGACAGTGTTATCACAAGAAACGTCGGACAGTGAGGCTTCGAGGATATCATTGGGTTCGATTTAACATCGAATGGACGCGCCGGTTGGATCGAGTTATTCCGGCCGGGTGGGCGTGGTATTTTACTGATCGAAAACAGGTAGTGTCAGTCACTTTATGACGAATTTGTCACACGGAAAGTGAAGACACGATGATGGGAATTCCGGCGTGTGATGAGGACCGTGCGGATCATGTCACATAACCGTCACAATCGTCATCTTGAGAGACTCGCCGTGTTCGATGCAAGTATGAGGAAGCTTGAATTGTGAAATCGAACCTCTGTCCAACTGCGGCCGCGACCAGCCTGTCTTCTGTTTCCACGAAGGTGGGATGGATGGTTGGGGCGTTGTTGCTGGGGGCGGGTGAGTGGATTTTCCCGGGGGCGGGCGGGCTGCGGGCGGCGGGCGAACCTGATTTGCCACCGGCGTTGACCGCGGTGCAGGAGGCGGCGTTGGGCTTGCCTTCACCGGAGGTGGTGCCTCGTTTGTACATTCGTGAGTACCGGGTGACAGGAGCGACTCGGTTGCCGCGGGTGGAGGTGGAGCGGGCGGTTTATCCTTTTCTTGGTCCGGGCCGGACGAATGATGATGTTGAGGGGGCTCGGGCGGCTTTGGAGAAGGCTTATCGTGACCGTGGGTACCAGACGGTGGGAGTGCTGGTGCCGCAGCAGAGTGGTCGTCGGGGGATTATTGTCCTGCAGGTGTTGGAGCAGAAAGTGGGGCGGCTCCGGGTGCGTGGATCGCGTTATTTTTCTCCTGATGCGATCAAGGCGGGCGCGGCCTCGATGGCGGAGGGCACCGTTCCGAATTTTACGGAAGTGCAGCGTGACTTGATTGCGCTGAACAAGTGGCCTGACCGGCGCATTTCGCCGGAGTTAAAGCCCGGGGTTGAGCCCGACACGGTGGATATTGATTTGGTAGTGAAGGATTCGCTGCCGCTGAAGGGCAGTCTGGAGTTGAACAACCGATTCAGCCCGGATACGACGGAGCTCCGGATCAATGGGGCCTTGAGTTACTCCAATCTGTGGCAGGCCGGTCATGCGGCAGGTTTCAGTTTCCAGGTGGCTCCCGAGCGGATCGACGATGCGAAAGTGTACTCCGGTTATTATCTGGCGCCGGTGTCGGCGGTGGACGGGATGAGTTTGATGGTGATGGGCACCAAGCAGGACAGCAATGTGAGTACGTTGGGTGGTTCAGCGGTGGCTGGTCGCGGGTATGTCGTCGGGGGTCGGGTGGGTTTCACGCTGCCGGGTGCGGAAAAGTTTTCCCAGAATCTGAGTGTGGGGATGGACTACAAAAAATTTGAAGAGGACGTGTCGCTGGGGGTGGATGAGTTTAGTACTCCGATTGATTATTATCCCATGACGGCTGGGTATGGCGCGGTGTGGATGCACCGGGGCGGCCAGACTGATTTAAATATGGCGGTGACGATGGGGCTGCGGGGGCTGGGGGCGGACTGGGGTGAGTATGACAACAAGCGATTTGATGCACGGGGGAGTTGGATCCAGTGGCGTGGTGATGCCGCGCACACGCGCGAGCTTCCGGGCGGCGCGGAGATTTACTTTAAGGCGCAGGGGCAGTTGGCGAGCCAGCCGCTGATCAACAGCGAGCAGTTTGCAGCGGGCGGGTTGGGCAGTGTGCGCGGCTATCTTGAGTCCGAGGCGTTAGGGGACAATGCTGTGTTTGGGACGATGGAGTTACGTTCTCCCTCGTTGTTGAAGCGGCGTCGTGTTGAGGGAAAGGAAGAGGCAGCCGGTGGTGGGAGCGAGCCCGCGGCAGCGCCGCACGAGTGGCGGTTTCATGCTTTTCTGGAAGGCGGGCTGCTGACACTGAACGATCCGCTTCCGGAACAGGAAGACCGGTTTGATTTGGCGAGTGTCGGGATCGGGACGCGCTTTGAATTTGCGAACCATTTCCATGGATCGCTCGATGCCGGGTTTCCGCTGATTGATCAGGGGCGCACTGAGGAGGGGGACTGGCGTCTGACTTTCCGACTCTGGACCGAATTTTAAGCGGGCCGTTTCACTAGGTACACAAATTGTCCATCACATTATCCATCATGGGTTTGTCAACTATTCCAACTAACTTTGGCCGGCATTTTTTGCGGGTCGCGATGAGTGCTGCCTTGGTGTCAGCGGTCCCGGTTTCCGGGGCGGCGGAGCCCTCAGGGGAGCCGGCACCGTGGTGGAACTCGCAATGGACGCTGCGCAAAGAAATTACCATTAATGGTGGTTCTTCGGGGGCTGGGCTTTCGGAGCCCGCGGTTGATCCGGTGGTTTTGGTGCGATTGATGGAGGGGGAGTATCAATTCGGACTGGCTCGCGAAGACGGGAGTGATTTGCGATTTATTGCGGCGGACGGCAAGACGGTGCTTCCTCATGGGATTGAGAAGTATGACAGCTTGATGGGTGAGGGTTTTGCGTGGGTTCGATTGCCGGAGGTGAAGGCGGGGGGCACGTCCACATTTTGGCTATATGCGGGGAATGCGGCTGGTTCGTTGGACGGAGCGGCGGCGGTCCCGGCGACGCTTTACGATGCGGCGACCAGTCTCGTGTATCATTTTAATGATCGTGGGGCGGCTCCGACCGATGCTTCAGGCAACGGAAACTCTGCGGCGGCGGCGGGACTGGCGAGTGAAGGGGCGATGATTGGAGGCGGTCTCAGGTTGGACGGCCGCGGTGGCGTGACGGTGCCGGCTGCTGATTCCTTGAAATGGAGCGCTGATGGATTCACGCTTTCGCTCTGGATCAAACCAAACGCGCTTGCTCCTGATGCGGTGTTTTTCAGCCAAACGGATGGGGTGAGCGGGCTCGTAGCGGGGTTGAACAATGGTGTGCCGTATGTTGAATTGACGGGTGCCGCGGGAGTTGTCCGCACGACACCAGGGGAAGCGCTCGTCGCGGGGACGTGGCGGCATGTGGCGGCTACCGTGACTCCGTCGCAGACGTCACTTTTTGTCGATGGATTGCCCTATGGCAGTGTGACCTCGAGCGGGCTGCCTGAGTTGAGTGGTCCGGTTATCATTGGGGTGGCGGCGCCGGCTGATGCCACCGCCACGCCCGGCATGGTTGGCGAGGTAGATGAAGTTCATCTTTCCCGAGTGGCGCGCAGCGGGGCGTGGATCCGGCTGGCAGCCTTGATTCAAGGGCCGGGGGGCGGGCAAGTTCTGGTCATGGGGGCTGACGAAGCGGCGAAACATGGCGGGGCCCTAGAAGAGGCGTTGCATCACCTGTCGCTCTTTACCGAGATTTCAAAATCACTGACCTTCGACGGCTGGGTGGTCATCTTCCTCTGTGCGCTCTTGGCGCTTATCGGACTGGTGGTGGGCGTATCCAAGTTGATTTATCTCAACAAGATCAAGAAGGCGAGCGAGGCGTTTTTGGAAAAGTGGGAGGAACTTTCGGCGGATTTAACGGTGCTGGACCATGGGAATGAGGAGCAAATCCGCAGCATGGCCGGCCATGCCAGCCCCAAACTCCAGCAGATCATGAAACCCTCTCCGCTGTATCATCTGTACCAGCTGGGATCGGAGGAAATTCATCAGCGGGTTACTTCCTCCAAGAGTGAGTTCAAGGGGCTTTCCGGCCGCTCGATGACGGCGATCAAAGCCACGCTTGATGGCGCGCTGACGCGCGAAGTGCAGCGATTGAACAGCCTGTTGGTCTTTTTGACGATGGGGATTGCCGGCGGGCCTTATCTGGGACTTTTCGGCACTGTTATTGGGGTCATGATCACCTTTGCGGTCATTGCGCAGAGTGGTGAGGTCGACATCAATTCCATCGCTCCTGGTATTGCGGGAGCGCTGCTGGCCACGGTGGCGGGTCTGGCGGTCGCGATTCCTGCTCTCTTCGGGTACAGCTATCTGGCTTCTAAGATCAAGGATTCTGTCGCGGACATGCAAGTTTTTATCGATGAATTCATCGCCAAGATTGCTGAAACGTATCCCTCAAACCAGGACTAACCACTATGCAGGCTGATTCCAAAAGCTACGATGACATCAATGTGACACCAATGGTGGATCTTTATCTGGTGTTGTTGCTGATCTTTATTATCATGACGACGGCAGGGGTGCAGGGGGTCAAAGTCAACCTGCCGCGGGCCAGTACGGCGCCGGCCTTGGGTGGTCCCAAATCCCAAGCGATCACGATCAACAGCGAAGGTAAAATCTTTCTGAATACGATACCGGTTACGGTCGAGGAGCTTGAGAGCCGTCTGGCGGCCATCAAGGCGAAGACGCCGGAATTTCCCGTAGTCATTAAGGGCGATGGGCTCACTCAATATCAAGGAATTATGAATGCTCTTGATGTCGTGGGGCGCCTTGGTCTGACGCAGATCGGTCTGGCTACGCAGCCGCCGAAATAAGTATTTTTCTCCCGTTTTTTGTCCCCCAATCAGCTGTTGTTATGAGCCCGACTGCCCCAACCGAGTCTGCGCCCCCTGTGGAGTCACCCCGTTCTGCGGCGGTCTCCACGTCGGCGCCTGCGTCTGAGTCTGTGGCGGGGGCCTTGCCGGCGCGGGTCGAGTCCCGCAAGAGCCTGCGTCAGCGGTATGATGAAGAAGAAGAGGCCAGTGTTTTCCACAAGTATCGTTTTGTTTTTCTAGGTGGGGTGGGTGTGCTGGTGGTGGGGGCCTTTGTTTTGGCGGGGCGTCGATCTCAGGAGAAGGAGGCGCCGAAGCCAGCTCCGATGGAGATGGTTCGGGTGACCTTGCCGCCACCGCCGCCACCGCCGCCGCCACCACCGCCACCGCCGCCCAAGGTGCAGGAGCCGGAAATGATTAAGGAGACGGCGGTCGAGGAAGAACCGCCGCCGGAAGAGGCGCCGGCTTCCGAACCATCGGCTGACATTGGTACGAACCTGACTGGTCCTGGCGGTCCGGATGGGTTTAATATTGGCGGCGCCAAGGGCGGCGGGGCGCGTGCGGCGGGCGGTATCGGCGGAGGCAGTCGCAGCCGCTGGGGCTGGTACGCCGGCCAAGTGCAAAAAACGATTGCGGAGGCGGTGCGGAAAAACCCGCAGTTGCGGAAAGCGGTGCTGAGTGCGCAGGTCCGGATTTGGGCCGATTCCAGCGGTCGGGTTACTAAAGTGACATTGGCTAAATCAACCGGAGATCCGGCCATGGATGAAATTTTGACCACTCAAACATTGCGGGGACTGCGTCTGGCTGAAGCCCCGCCTCAGGGTATGCCCATGCCTATCACTTTGAAACTGACCGCTCGTCGCCCCGAATAAATTCATTCCTTTCGCGTTTCTTACGCCTGTCCCTATGCTGATTTCACCGACCTTTCCCCTCCGATGCGCTCTGATGGCTGTGATGGCTGCCGTTCCGTCCGTGCGGGCGCAGGATGATGCTCCTTCTCCAGCTCCTGCTCCTGCTCCGGCGGCGGCTGGTGTGGCTGGTGCAGAGGTAGTTCCGGCTGCGGAAGTAGCTCCGGTCACGGCTGAACCCGGGCCAAACGCGGCGGGTGAGGGGGTGAGTGAAGTGGCGCCGAACGCGGCGGGTGGTGGTGATGGTGGTGTGAGTGGCGAGGCATCGGCGGATCTGTTTGAGCCGCCTGATTTGGAAAAGTCCTTATCGGTACCGCAGGTGGTGGTACCGACGCAGAATGTGACGATTAATTTGATCAGTCGGCTGGTGCAGCGCGGGGTCTTGACGCGTGGTGATGCGGTGGAGTTGATTCAGCAGGCTGAAGGTGACGCGGAGGTGGCGCGGGCGAATGCTGAGGCGGCGCGTGCGGCCGAGGCGTTGCCGGCGGCGGAGGACAGTTATGCGGTGAGTTATATTCCTGAAGCGGTGCGACTTCAGATGCGTGATGAGATCCGGCAGCAGGTTTTGGATGAAGTGCGAGGGGAGAAATTCATCACGGCGGACGGCCGGGAAGGCTGGCCCACTCGGATCAAGCTTTTTGGCGACCTCCGGTTGCGGTATGATTATCTCGGTTATCCGGACGGCAATGATGCGACGGGTAGTTTCCCCAACTTTAACGCGATCAATACGGGAGCTCCCTTTGACACGGCTGGGCTCTTTTTCGCGCCGCAGTACAATGTTGACCAGGATCGCCAGCGATTCCGGCTTCGTTTCCGGCTGGGGGCGGATCTGGATTTGGGGGACAATGTTCGCGGTGGATTCAGGATTGCCACGGGGGACAGCAATTCCCCGACCTCTACCAATCAGAGTATTGGGTTGGCGAGTGGCGGTCAGGGCGGTCAGTTCAGCAAGTATGCGGTGTGGTTGGACCGTGCGTATCTGAAATACGAGCTTGATTCGGAGGCGGGCGCGGCGCCTGCCGCGCCGGAGGATCCCAAACAGCCGGCGACTCCGGCCCCTACGGTTAAGCGTCCCCGGACGTATGCTTCGATGACCGCGGGGCGGTTTGATAGCCCGTTTTTCTCGACCGACGTCATTTTTGATGAAGACCTTGGTTTTGACGGCCTAGCCTTTCATGGGAAGCTTCGTTTGAACGAGCGGGTTCAATCGTTTGTGACGATGGGAGCCTTTCCTATTTTCAACACGGATCTAAATTTTTCCTCCAACCAGCCGGCCAAGTTTGATAGTACGGACAAATATCTGTATGCTGTTCAGGGCGGGACGGATCTTTCTTTCGGTCGAAAGACGGCCCTGAAACTGGCGGCGGCTTATTACAATTTTCAGGATGTGGAAGGTCGGCTTTCTGATCCTTATGTGCCATTGAGCGCGTCGGATGCGGGTAATACGGACACGACCCGGCCGTCATTCGCCCAGAAAGGCAATACGTATCGGGCGTTGCGCGACATCATCCCGGACGCGACGAACGGTTACGGCACCAGCAACCAGTATCAATATTTTGGATTGGCCACGCCTTACCGAAATGTGGCCTTTACAGGGCGTCTTGATCTGGATCATTTTGAGCCGGTCCGCATCTCGGTGATTGGCGAATACATTAAGAACACGGCCTTTGATATGGAGGCGATAGAGGCGGTGGCGGTCAACAATCGCGGGCCGTATGAGGCGGACGAGGGGGATGGTTCTTCCGGTGGGTTGGCTCCGTTTGAGGGGACTGACACGGCGTGGACTGTCGGACTGAAATTCGGTCATCCGGCGTTGGAGAAGCGGTGGGCCTGGCAGGCCGGAGTGGCTTACCGGTACATTGGATCGGATGCGGTCATTGATGGTTTCAATGACTCTGAGTTTGGCGGCGGGGGGACCAATGTCGAGGGGATGGTTGTGGGCGGATCACTGGCCTTGACGCCGCGGGTGTCGATCGGGCTGCAGTGGATGAGTGCGGATGAAATTGCCGGTCCGCCGTTGCAATCAGACCTCTTTCAATTCGATCTGCGGGCCAAGTTTTAGCACAGCCATTATTACCTGACTTACAGCCATGTTATTGTCTTCTGTTTCTGTTTATTGTTGCCGGTTTTCCTTTGCCCTGATTCTCGGGCTTCTTCCTTGTTCGTTGTTGGCCCAGCAGCCGGCGGCGGGGGCGGCTGAAGCTAGGCTGCGGGAGCAGCTTCGCGCTACCTTGTTGCAGCTGCGCACGGCGGAAACGGAGAAGGCGAACTTGCAGGCTGCGCAAGCGGCGATGGAGGCACAGAATAAGTCGTTAACCAGCGAACTGGAGACGAAGAAGAAAGAATTTGATACGCTGACGGCTGAGAGCGAAGCGGCTCAAGTCAAGGCGCGGCAGGAGATTGGCGGGTTGACTGGCCGGCTTGCTGAGAGCGAAGCGGATCTTGCCAAGCACCGGGCGGCCTTGGAAAAGTGGCGGCTGGCTCATCGGCAAGTCACTGGCGTGGCGCAAAAAAAGGAAGAACAGCGCGCTGCCGCTGCCTTGAAAATCATTGAGCTCGAGCGCCAGGGGGCCGAGGACCGGCGCCGCAACGTCGAGTTGTACACGGTCGGTGAGGAGATTCTCAACCGCTATTCAAAATTTGGTTTTGGCGAGGCTTTAGCGGCTCGTGAGCCTTTTACGGGGCTGACTCGCACCAAGTTAGAGACCCTTGTGCAGGGTTACCAGGACCGGCTTCTCGATAACGTTATCAAACCATGAAAATGTCTTCAATTAATGGCGTCGCCTTGGCGCTTGTCGTCTCTGTGTTGGCCGCCTCCTCTAATGGGATGGCCGCTGAGACGCCGGCTGGATCGATCAAACAGCCGGCTGCGACGCCGGCTGCGGCTGGTCTCAAGGGGGCCGGAGTGGTGGCGCGGGTGGGCGATCTCGATGTCAATCTTGATGAAATCAAGAGTGCGCTGGGCAATCTGGATGTGCGCGAACTGGCTGCGGTTTCCCGTGATCCTGCGCTGTTGAACCAAGTGGTGCGGTCCTTGCTGGTCCAGCGGTTGCTGTACCGGGAGGCGCTGGCCAAGAAATGGGATCAGAGCGAGCAGGCGGTGGCCCGGCTCGAGCGGTTGCGGCAGGCGGCCGTCACGGAGAGTTATCTGGAGTCGGTTTCGCAGCCGCCGGCCGGCTGGCCTGCTGACGAGGAAGTGCAAGCGGCGTACGAGGCGAATCAGGCGTCGTGGCTAGTGCCGCGGCAGTATCGTCTGGCCCAGATTTATGTCGCCCTGCCTGAGGGTGGCGATCAGGCGGCGGTTACTAAGGCTCAAGGTCGAATTGACGCGGTGAAACGCAAAATTGATGAAAAACCGGGCGATTTCGCAGTTCTGGCCAAGGCCGAGAGCGACGAAAAAACAAGTGCGGCGGCCGGCGGTGAAATCGGTTGGCTGACGGAGGCGCAAATCCAACCTGACATCCGTGAGGCGGCGCTGAAGTTGGCGGCGGGGCAAGTGTCGGCTCCGATCAAGCGGCCTCAGGGCTGGCACATCATCAAGTGTCTTGAAATCAAAGAGCCATTTACTCCGAGCTTAGCTGATCTGAAAGTGTCGCTGGTTGAGAAGATGCGGGAGGAGAAGGTCAAGGCTAACAGCCAGGCGTATCTGGCGCAGCTGTTGCAGGAGAATCCGGTGACGATCAACGAGCTTGCCATTGGGCAGATTCTTGAGAGCCAGGGGGCGAAGTAATTATGTCCATGCGCCCGCCTTCATCTTTGCCGGTCCCCAGCGTGGTCATGCGGTTGCGCCAGTGGGCTGCGGCCGCTGGCGCGGTGACGCTGTCCGTGATGCCGCTTTTCGCGGGCGACATCTTGCGGGGCGGGGCGCCGGCGCAAGGGCGTGGGGCGCCGCAGGCGGGCGGACCGCCGCCGGTGCAGACGGCGAAAGCGCGGGCTGCGGTTCAGGATTCATTGGCGCGCACGGCCCGGGCCGTGCAGGACGTGCGGGCCATGCAGCAATCGGCGCGCGCGGCCGCGCAGGCCGCGGGGCCGCTCCGGCATCCCACTGTCCCTGGTGTTATGCTGCCGGTTGTGCCTAATGGTTTGAAGCCGGGCGGACTGCAGCTGGCAGGCTCGCCGGTGGGCGCGCTCAATCCCGTGCAATCGGGGGCTGGAGGGGCGGCGGCGGCCCAGGTCACGGTCAAACAAACCGCGCAGCAGGCGTTGCTGAACTGGAATTCCTTCAACATCGGGAAAGAAACGACCTTAAAATTTGACCAGTCTGCGGGCGGAGCGAACCGCAACCAATGGATCGCTTTCAATAAGGTCAATGACCCGAGTGGCGTGCCATCGCAGATTTTGGGCTCCCTGCAGGCGGACGGCCAAGTGTACGTTATTAATCAAAACGGCATCATTTTCGGCGGGACGAGCCAGGTGAATGTGCACACGCTGACGGCATCGGCGTTACCGATCAATGACACGCTGATTCAGCGCGGGTTGTTGAACCAGTCGTCGACGGCGCAATTTCTTTTTTCCGGGCTTCCACAAAGTGGGGAGACGCCATTCACGCCGCCGCCGCCGCCGGGAGGTCGGTATGGAGCGGTGACGGTGCTGGCTGGGGCGCGGCTTTCGGCTCCGACGACCGAGGCGAATGTGGGTGGAAGGATTGCCTTGATTGGAGCGACAGTGACGAACGAGGGCACGCTGTCGACGCCGGACGGTCAGACGTTGTTGGCGGCGGGTTTGCAAGTCGGCTTGGCGGCCCACAGTTCGACGGATGCCAGCCTGCGCGGACTGGACGCGTATGTCGGGCAGGTTGGTGATTATGCCGGTACGGTCACGAATGCTGGATTGATTGAAATTCCGCGGGGAAGTGTGGCGTTGACTGGAAAGGACGTCCGTCAACTGGGGGTGATTGAGAGTTCGACATCTGTTTCGCTGAATGGTCGGATTGATTTGCGGGCCGAGTATAATGCCTCGGCGAACCAGAAGTTTGACCCCGTTTTCAGTGCGACCTCGCCTCCGTTTTTGTATGGCGGCCAGGGGGCGAACCAGAGTACGGGAGCGGTGACGGTTGGGGCAGGCAGTATGATGAGCGTTCTGCCGGAATGGGGGAGTGAGGACAAGGTGATTGGGACGGGATTGGCGCTTCGTTCGCAGGTGAACGCGAGGGGCAAGACTGTGCATTTTGAGACGGGTGCGCTGTTGCATGCGCCCAATGCGGCGGTGGCGCTGGAGACTGGTGTCTGGGATCTCGACGGGCCGCAGAATCGTACGGCCTTTGTTCGCAGCGGCGGGCAGATTTATCTTGACCGCGATGTTTCGATCAATGTGGCGGGGACGACGGATGCGGCGGCTCCGTTGAGCCAGCATATTCTGACGGTCACGCTTCGTTCATCTGAGCTGGCGGATTCGCCGTTGCAACGGAGTAGTTTTTTTCGTGGTGGTGAGATCACGGTGGATCTGCGGAAATCTGGAGTGTACAACGGACGGCCGTGGGTGGGCACGCCGCTGGCGGATTTGCGTGGCTACGGCAATTTGATTGAGCGCACGGTGGATGAGCTGACGGTGGCCGGCGGCAGTGTAAAGCTGGCTTCTGGGGGATCGATTGTGGTGCAGGACGGCGCGTCGATTGATACTTCGGCGGGGTGGGTGAATTATGGTGAGGGTGTGGTTCAAACAACGCGGTTGCTTCGTTTTGGGCGTTTGCTTGACATTGCGGCGGCGACTCCGGATTTAATGTATGACGGCCTGTTTACGGGCGAGTTTATTGAGAGTCATCCCAAGTGGGGAGTGAACCGCACCTATCGGGTGCCGTGGATGACGGGCGAGCATTTTGAACAAAGTTATTTGTCTGGTGCTGATGCTGGGAATCTTTCTTTGGCGGCGGCCTCGATGGCGGTGGATGGAATTTTCCGTGCGGCGGCCGTCAACGGACCGCGGCAGACGACAGTGGCTCCGCGTGGTGGCACACTGGAGCTCGGCTTTGAAGTGCAGCAGCTGGTGGCGGGCGGGCCGGTGGATCCATTGGTATCGCCGACGCCGCCGCGGGTCGTGTTCAGCGAGACGATGGATTTACGGTCGGCAGACGCATTTGGCACGACTTCGGCAGGTGATCCACTTCCACTTCGCGACGACAGGATCGCGACGGTGGTTTTAGAGCCGGGGCTTTTGCGAGATGGTGGCTGGGCTGGGCTTCGAGTGCGCAATCCGGACGGAGACATTCATGTTCCGCAGGATGTGATGTTGGAAACTCCGGTCAAAGGAGCGATTACGTTGGAAGGAGCTACCGTGAGAGTTGACGGACGTCTGGTCTCTCCGGGGGGAGCGGTCTCGCTGCTCGCGTACAATCTTTCTCCAAGCGTTGCTGAATTGCTCAATAAGACTAGCGGAGCTCAGCTTCCGCCACCCAATCCGGGTCGTGGGATGGTAACACTGGGCGATGGTGCGCTGATCAGTACGGCCGGTCAAATTGTCGACTATCGGCCGGCCGGCCGGACTCCATTGGACCAGCCCACGGCTGTGGATGGTGGTCAGGTCAGCATTAAAAGTTATGCGGCGGATCTGGCGCGCGGCAGTCTTATTGATGTCTCTGGCGGGGTGACCGCCGGGGCGCGTGGTGGGTTTACCTATGGGCGTGCGGGGTCGCTCGAGCTGCAGACCGGCCGTGATCTGTCGATTCAGGCGGTGGACGGCGGGCGATTGCAACTTGGTGCCGGGCTGAAAGGGTTTTCTGGTCTGGCGGGCGGAAGTGGGCTTCTGTCCATTCAGGCGCAGATGGTGCAAGTGGGGGGGGCGCGGGTTCATCCGTTAGCGCTGCAGCTAACGCCTGAATTTTTCAATGAAGGTGGTTTTGGCGCGATTTCACTGACTGGCATTGGCTGGCCTGGAGCGGAGGATGGTTCGTTCTTGCCGGCGGTGTTGGTGGCGGCTGGCACGGTGATTGAGCCGGTGGTGAGCGGTTGGTTGGCCGTTCCTTCTGGTGGTGCGGAAGCGGCGCTTGGATTGCGACCCTATGGGCGGCCGGAGGGGCTGCGTTCGACGGCGAGTCTAACTTTTCAGGGACTGGGAGCTCGGGATACTTTTGGCAATCGCTTGGTCTCACGTGGTGATGTGGTGGTGGGGGCTGGAGCGAAGATTCGGACGGACGCGTTGGGGGTGGTGGCGTTACGTGGCGAGACGGTCTCGGTGGCCGGGGAGGTGTATGCGCCTGCTGGAGCGATTACGGTGACTGGCAGCAACCAATTTCCAAGTATTCCGCTGGGGGCGCCGCTGCCGACTGTTCATCTGGCGGCCGGAACGGTGCTTTCCACGGCCGGTCGGCCGGTGGTGAATCTACATCCGAATGGCTGGAGGCAGGGCCAGATTACCGCGGGTGGCTCCATCGCTGTCTCGGGTAACATCGTGGCCGAGCGGGGTGTGAAAGTCGATGTCTCCGGCAGTACTGGAATGCTTGATTTGTCGCCTACTTATCTCGCCACTTCCAATTACCCCGCCAATTCGCTGCGCGGAGTCCAGTACGGGCCGGTGCGCATCGATTCCAATGGTGGTTCCATTCGGCTGGCGGGCGGCGAGATGCTGTACACGGATGCCACGCTGAGTGGGCTGGCTGGCGGACGATCGGCGATCGGAGGATCACTTGTGGTGTCGTCGGGCAGGTTTCGTCCGCAGGGTCAGGAATTTACTTCCGCTGACGAGAACTTGATTGTCGAGCAGAGTGGTTATGTCCTAGCGGACGGGGTGAGGCAGGGCATTGGTCTTGCGGTGGCGGGCGCGGACGGGGTGATGCAGCCGGCGTTGGGGCGTTTTGCTCTATCCAGTCAGGCGGCGGGTGGTTTTGATGCTCTGACATTGGGCGGGAACGTTCGGTTTTCGGGTCCGGTTGACATCAGAATGCCTGGGCGTTTGCAGGTGGCTGGTGGCGGGGTGATTTACGCGACGGATGATGTCCGGCTGACCGCTCCTTATGTGGCCTTGGGCCAGGCATTTAGGCCGCCCACATTACCTGGGCAGGAGCCCTTTATTTTCACAAAGACGGATGCTTCGGGCGTGACCTCCTCGTGGTCGTTGGCGCCGGGGCGTGGGACGGGTCGACTGATCGTGACGGCGGACCTTATTGATGTGGGAAATCTTTCGTTGCAGGGCATTGGGATGGCGCGGGTGACGGCGCGAGGGGGCGATATTCGCGGCAATGGCACCTTGAGTATGGCGGGCGACCTCGTAATGGAAGCTGGCCAGATTTATCCGGTGACGCTCAGGTCTTTCGGGATTTTTGCTCATGATGAGGCGGCGGGCGCGGGTGGCGCGGCAGGGCGGCGTGGGAGCATTACTCTTGTGGGATCTGGGGCGCGTGATTTGCCCTTGTCAGCTGGTGGGACGCTGTCGTTGCATGCCTCTCGGATCGAGCAAGGCGGCAGCTTGCGCGCGCCGATCGGGGTGATCAATCTGGGTTGGAATGGCAGTGGGCAAGCTCCGGTGGATCCGGTGGCCGGCAGCACCCGCCCCAGCCCGATCACGACGGACCTTATTTTGGGAAGCCAGAGTAGCACTTCAGTCTCGGCGGTGGACAGCCGGACCGGTCGTGCCTTATCCATCCCTTACGGCATCAGTTTCGACGGTATCTCTTGGATCGATCCTGCCGGAAATGACATTACGGTTGGTGGGGCACCCTCCAAAACCGTCAATTTATCTGCTCAGAGCGTGGTCACGGCGGCTGGGTCACTCATTGATATCAGCGGTGGGGGTGACCTCTTTGCTTACCGCTGGATCGCGGGCAATGGTGGATCGAGGGACATACTTGGTTCTTCGACGAGTTTTGCCGTCCTTCCGGGCTATGGTTTTGAGTATGCGCCTTTTGCGCCGTTTAACCCAGTGGCGCCCAACCTCCAAGGGGCGGCGGGTTATGTGACGGGGTCGTTGCAGGTCGGTGACCAGATCACGCTGGGCGACAGCCCAGGACTGGCTGCTGGGTCCTACACCTTGTTGCCGGCTCGTTATGCTTTGCTGCCGGGGGCTTTCCTGATCAGTCCGCAGAGCGGCGCGCCTGTCGGTTCGGTGGCGCTGGCTGATGGGGCCAGTCTTGGGTCTGGTTACCGGGCGAATGTGTTGGATGCCGGCCGGACCGGGGTCACGTTGATGCAGCGGTTTGAAATTGCCCCGGCCTCGACATTCCGGCAGCGGGCGACGTATGAAGTTTATGAAGCGACGCCGTTCCTTGGCGATGCGGCGAGGGCGCGGGATTTTGCGGTGCCGCGATTGCCGGGTGACGCGGGACAGCTTTCGCTGAGTGCGACGAGTTCCATGGTATTGAACGGTCGGGTGGGGTCCGGCACGTTGGCCGGCGGTTTGGGAGCGCTGGTTGATCTGAGCAGCCCGGGTGACATTTTGATCAATGCGGATGGTACGGGTGGTGGAGCGGGAGTCTTGGCGCTCAGCGTTTCACAGTTGAATCGTTTTGGGGCGGAGAGCTTGTTGGTTGGCGGGCAGCGGGTTACGACTCCGACGGGGACGGGGGTGGCGGTGGCGACTCGCAATTTGACGGTCCAGACTGCGGGTGAGCCACTGCGCGGCACGGACATCATTCTTGTTTCCAAGGGATTGTTGAGTGTGGCGGCCGGTTCAGAAATTCGTGGGACGGGCGCGGGAGTGCCCCAGGAATTGGTTTTGGGCGATCCGGCGGTGGTTGGTAGTGGGGATGGTACGTTGCTGAGGGTCAGCGGGTCTGCGGGCGGCTCGATCATCAGGCGCGGCGTTGGGGGCGGCACGGATCCACAAATGTTGATTGGCGCGGGGGCCGTCATCGGTGGTGGGAGCATTATTCTTGATTCGACGGCGGGCACAACTCTCGATCCCCTCGCTCGACTAGAGGCGGCTGGGGTGGCCCTGAATAGCGGACAGATTACATTGGTGCTTGATGATGCTGGTGAGGTGGCACCGACGTCTGGTCTGGTGTTGGCTGGTCGAGCGCTGGAGTCGTTACAGGCCAGTGCCCGGACCTTGTCATTGTTGAGTTATTCCAGCGTGGATATTTATGGAACGGGCCAACTTGGTTCGCGCCGTGGTTTGGATGCGCTCACCTTGAGCGCGGCGGCCCTGCGGAGCTACAATGCGGGCGAGGGCGCGGCTACTTTTGCTGCGCGTTCGATCCGGCTTGAGAACCCGACGAATCGTGTGGCTCCGGCGCCGTCGACGGGTGTGGCATCGGGTGGATTGCGGTTTGAAGCGGACGAGATCACGCTGGGGGCTGGTCGAGTGGCTGTTTCCGGTCAGTCGCGGGTTGATTTGAGTGCATCCTCTCGTCTGCTGGCGGTAGGTTCTGGTGGTTTTGAGGTGGCGGGAGGTCTGCGGCTGGAGACGCCCTTATTGACGGCGGCGCAGGCGGCGGTGCATGGAGTGAGTGCGGGAGGAGCGGTCTCTCTGGTCCGTCCAGCGGCGGCGTCGGCGGCTGAGGCTGGTGGATTGGGTGCTCGTTTCAGTATTGAGGGGGCTGCGGTGTCGTTGGACAGCGAGATCGTGCTTCCGAGTGGGGAGCTAATCGCCCGGGCTACGGCGGGTGACCTCCGCCTCGGCTCGAATGGGGCTTCGCTGATCAATCTTGCCGGTGTTTCGAAGGTGTTTCTGGATGTATCTCGTTTTACGGACGGGGGGACGGCCACTTTGGAATCGGCGACGGGTTCCGTGGTGCTGGGTGAGGGTGGTACGGTGGATGTATCGGCTCCGGCGGGTGGCGGGAATGCGGGCGGGATCAATGTGCGGGCGCAGAATGGTGGATTTGACTTGCTGGGGGTGATGAAGGGCGGGGCGGCGACCGGTCGTCGTGCTGGTTCATTCACGCTTGATGCCGGGCGGTTGGCCGGCGGGGCGCTGTCGGCCATTGATTCACGTTTGAATGAAGGGTCATTTACGCAGGCGCGCGAATATCGACTTCGGGCGGGTGATGTGTTGATTGACGGAGCGGCGAAGGCTGCGCTTTATCGGGTGACGGCTGATCGGGGGACGATCACGGTGACGGGGCGGCTTGATGCCTCTGGAGTGACTGGTGGGGTGATTGATCTGGCGGCGGGTGGCAACCTGGTGGTGGCGGCGGGTGCGGAGATGAGTGTGGCCGGAGCCAGCTTTAATGCTGCCGGGCAGGGTGGGCGGATCTCGCTGGCGGCCGGGTCGAGCCGCGATGGGGTCGCTGGAACGGACGCGCGGCTTGACCTGCAAACTGGATCGATGATTGACCTGTCGGTTGCCGAGGCTGGAGTTGGAAGTCAATCGTTGGGCCGGTTTACTGGCACGTTGCATTTGCGAGCGCCGCGGAATGCGGATGGCACTGATCTTGGCGTAGCGCCGATCAACGGGACGATTCGCAATGCGTCGAGTATTGTCGTTGAAGGCTTTAAAGTGTATGATTTGACGGCTGGTACGGGTGTGATTTCCGGTGCGGTGCAGAGCGGAATTCGTACGGATGCGCAGGCCTTTCTGGGTGAGGCGGGTACGGCCAGCGTTGGATATGATGCGATGCGGCTGCGGTTGTTGGGGGATGATGGGCAGCGACTTGATTCGAGGGTGGTGTTAGTTCCGGGGGCGGAGATAGTGCATCGCACGGGGGATCTGAGTTTGGGGGCGGCCAATTCCACACCGTCGGGTGACTGGAATCTGGAGACCTTTCGATTTGGTCCGATGAGTGCTCCTGGGGTGTTGACGTTGCGGGCGGCTGGCAATCTGACATTTTTTAACACGTTGAGCGATGGATTTGCGGCGGTTGACCCGGCTCCGGCGGGCGGTAATTCCGCGTTGTGGCTGGCGCCTTTGATGGCGGCGAATCCGCTGTTGCCGACGAATACGCAGTCGTGGTCCTACCGGTTGACGGCGGGAGCGGACCTGGCTTCGGCGGATTTCCGTTCTGTGCGGCCGCTGGCCGCACTGGCGGCGGGATCGGGAATGATTCAGCTTGGTAAAAACCTAGGGGCGGCCAACGCTCCGGGCGGGAATAATGCGGTTACCTCAAGTTTGATCTCCCAAGGATGGCAAGTCATTCGTACGGGTTCTGGTGACATCGACCTTTCTGCTGGGCGCAGCCTGCGACTCCTGAACACTCTGGCCTCGATTTACACGGCTGGAACGCAGGTCAGCACGCCGACGCAGATTTTTGCTCCGAATGATTTTGTGATGCCGGTGCTGACGCGTCCGATTCATCCCAACCAGGGTGATCTTGGTGCGGTGCAGCAAACATATGCCGCCCAGTACAGCATGGCTGGCGGCAATATTTCGATTACTGCTGGCAGTGACATTGAGAGGCTGACGCGCACTACGCTCGGTGACTATGTGCCTGATTCATCTCGCCAGATGCCGGTCAACTGGTTGTATCGCCGTGGGTATGTGGATCCGTCGACCGGTGAATTTGGAGTAGGCGGGGTGGGGGTTGGGCAGAGTGGAGTGACGGATCCGGCGGCCTCCACCACGTGGTGGGTTGATTTCAGTAATTTCTTCCAGGGGGTGGGTGCACTGGGTGGGGGCAATATCACGCTGGTGGCAGGCGGCTCGGTGGCCAACGTGGATGCGGTGGCGCCGACCAATGCCCGTGCGCCGCGTGGAGTTCCGGATTTGACGCGGTTGGTGGAATTGGGTGGGGGTGATGTTCTGGTGCGGGCGGGTACGGACATCAATGCTGGCATTTATTATGTTGAGCGCGGCAGCGGCCGTTTAGAGGCGGGGCGTGACATCGTGACGAACAGCACTCGCTCTCCGTCGCGCAACTATCTGACCAGCTTCATTAATCCGGAAGTACTGGCGCCACAAACATGGCTGCCGACCATGCTTTTTGCCGGGAAGTCAGAGTTTAACGTGAGCGCACGCGGGAACATTCTGCTCGGACCGACGACGAATCCGTTTCTGCTGCCGGCGGGATTGAACAACAAGTTTTGGTACAAGACGTATTTTTCCACGTATGATGCGGCCAGTGCGGTGCGGGTTGCTTCGCTTGGTGGAGAAGTGACCTTGAGGCATGAAGTCGTCTTGCCGACCGAGAATACGGCGCGTTCTATTCTTCAGGTGTGGATGGAGCGGGCCAATTTGCTCACGACGGAGCCAATGGGGCGGCTTTCAACCAACCATGGCTGAGGCTGGCGGAGACGAGTGTCGAGCCGTTCACGAGTGTGTTTTCGTTGGCGCCGCCGACGCTTGATGTGACGGCTTTCTCGGGTGACATCAATGTGGTGGGTGATCTGACGCTGGCGCCTGCAGCGCGGGGGACACTGGACCTGCTGGCCAGCGGATCGCTTAATGCCCTGCAGCCGGCGGGACGGAGTAATATCCTTGTGCCGGGTCAAAGTGTGACCGTTTGGAATTCGAGCCGCATCAATCTTTCAGATGCGGATCCGGCGGCGATTCCTAGTGTGATGTCGCCCTTTGCGTATCAGCTGGTGGCCGGCCGGGTCAATAATCAGGCTAATACGACGCGGCCTGGTTTCTTGGCAGGAGTGGCCAATCTTTTTGCTGAAACGGGTTCGACGGGCGGGGTGATTCAGACCAAGCAGGCGCTGCACACGCAGGGGCTTTTGCACTTGGAGGATATGGAGCCGGCGCGCATTTATGCTCTGGGCGGCAATCTTTCCGGATTGACAGTATTTACGGCCAAACCCGCGAGGATCAATGCGTCTCAGGACATAACGGATGTGGCATTTTATCTGCAAAATTTGAGGGATGGAGATCAGAGTGTGGTGAGTGCCGGGCGTGATATTGTCGCTTCCAATGCCAACTCGCCGTTGCGTGCGGAGGCCACGGCTCCTGGCAATCAGCCGGGTCGGGATGAAGCGCCATTGCCCGGTGATCTGCAGATTTCCGGACCCGGTAGCCTAGTCGTGTTAGCGGGACGAAATCTTGATCTGGGCACTGGTGCGAGCAGTGCCAATGGCACCGGTGCGGGCATGATCAGTATTGGCAATGCCCGCAATCCTTATCTGCCATATACGGGATCCAATTTGGTGGCGGGCGCGGGGCTCGGGCCGGTGACCAGCTTGGTCGATACCACTATGGATTTCGACAACTTCATTAATGAATATGTCGATGGGGCCGACGGCCAGGCGTATTTGGCGGAGCTGGGAGTGGGTGACTTTGAGTCATTGTCGGAAGCCGAGCAGAACCGGGTGGCGTTGGAAGTTTTTTACCGGGTGTTGCGCGATGCGGGTCGTGATTTCTCGGTTTCCGGGAATTATGATGAGGGATTTGCGGCGATTGGGA
The DNA here is from genome assembly GCA_903954065.1 of uncultured bacterium. Taxonomy (GTDB): domain Bacteria; phylum Verrucomicrobiota; class Verrucomicrobiia; order Verrucomicrobiales; family V1-33; genus CAJBME01. The sequence continues at coordinate 7,909 of CAJBME010000345.1, read as the reverse complement.
CGTTGTTTGGTGGGGTGAGTGGACCGGGGGAGGTGCTGACTCGCGGGCGGAGTGTCCGGACGACGGCGGGTGGTGACATCAGTGTGTTTTCTCCGAATGGTGGGCTGACGCTGGCTAATTCCAACATTGGTAATCCTTTGGTGCCACCGGGGATTATTACGGAGAGTGGTGGCAATATCTCCATTTTCACTGATGGAAATGTGGATATTGGCATTGGCCGGATTTTCACGCTGCGCGGCGGGGACATGATCATCTGGTCTTCGGCGGGTAACATTGCGGCGGGCACTTCGTCGAAGACGGTGGCCTCGGCGCCGCCGACGCGGGTTCTGATTGATCCGCAGAGTGCGGATGTGTCGACTGATCTGGCCGGCTTGGCGACGGGCGGGGGGATTGGTGTGCTGGCGACGGTTGAGGGGATTCCTCCGGGCAACGTTGATTTGATTGCGCCGGCTGGGGTGATTGATGCAGGCGACGCGGGTATTCGTTCGGCCGGTAATCTGAATTTGGCGGCGACTCAGGTGCTTAATGCGAGCAATATTGCGGTGACGGGGAGCAGTGCTGGGGCTCCTTCGGCGCCAAGTGTTTCGGCGCCCAATGTGGGAGGATTGACTTCGGCCGCCAATACGGCGGGAGCTTCCTCGACGGCTGCCACTGCGGCCACCAATCAGGCGACGCAACGGCCGGTTGAATCACAGCCACCACCTGAGGAGCCAGCCTCGCTGGTTACGGTCGAGGTCATCGGTTATGGGGGTGGCGAGGACGCTGGTGCTTCTGCGGAGGAAGAAAAATCCGCCGATGAGGAAGAAGACGAAAAAGAAAAGCAAAACAGTGGTGAACCGACGAGTGGGGTTGCGCCGGAGCCGGCGGCTAATTAACTGACAACGAATGAGTATGAGGCTGATGCGACGAATTAATTTATGGCGATCGGTGGTTCTGGGATTGTCGCTGGGGGCGATTTCCCTGCCGGGTATGGATGGGTTGTCGGATGTGGCTGGGCTTCGTCAGAAAGCGGCCGATGGTTCGGTGGAGGCGCGTTATGAGTTGGGGCGTGCCTTATTGAGGGGGGAGGAAGTCCCTCGAAACTTGGCCGAGGCATCGACGCTGCTTCGTTCGGCCGCCGAAGCTAGGCATGTGGAGGCCATGGGTGCGTACGGATTCATGCTGGCTCGCGGTTTGGGGATGGAGGCCAATCAGCCGGTTGGTTTCGATTGGATTCGTCAATCCGCTGAAGCCGGTAGTGTGAGTGCGCTTCTCAATCAGGGTATCATGACGATGCGTGGGCAGGGGGTATCGGGCGATCCGGTGGCGGGGATGGGGTTGATGAAGCAGGCGGCGGAGCGAGGCAGTGTGGAGGCGCAAGCGCGGGTGGCCGAAGCTTATTTCCTTGGTGAGGACGGGCTGGTGGCAAAATCAGAGGAGGAGGCGGCGCCTTGGGCTCAGCGTGCGGCCGAGGCTGGTCATGCTTGGTCGCAGAATCTGGTCGGAACGATGAAGGAGCATGGGCTTGGGTTGGCTCGAGATCTGGCTGGGGCGAGGGAATTTTACCAGCGGGCGGCAGAGCAAGGAAATGCCAAGGCGCAGGCGAGTCTGGGTCGGCTGCTCCACAATGAAACGGGCGGGGCCGCGGACCGGATTGGGGCGTATTATTGGCTCAAAGCGGGAGCGGAGCAGGGCGAGGTGACGGCGCGGAACTTTTTCGCAGAAGTGGAGAGCGGGTTTACTGACGACGAGCGTGCCGCGGGCGAGCAGAAGTTGCGGGAAGTGCCGCCACCGAGGCCTCGGTCAGTGCGGCGCGGAGGTCCTGGGCCAGCGATTCCTCGGGAGGCGTCGGGACCGCGGCGGTGAGTGGTGCGCGCGGTGTGGCTTCCGCGCAGGGAGGGTTATCGCTGGTCGTCCGGGCTTTCGGTGGACTGGTCGCGGAGCGCTTGTTGATGGGCTTCCTGATGGAGTTTCAGCCAGGCATGGCCGCCGAGACTGGCTCGCAGGCGCGCGTCGTTTTCGACCTGGGCGTCGAGCCAGCGGCGCTGGTAGGCGGGATGAGCTGGGTCGTCGGAGCCTTCTCCCTCGATTTTGTTTAAAAATTGATTAGCGAGGTCTTGAACGACGGCTTCTGGATCGGGATTTTCGCCGCTGGGGGTGTTGGTTTCCGTGGGGCCGGTTATTGATGCAGCTAGAGTGGCGGGGATGGTCGCGGGGGTCGACGGGTCATCGGCAGAAAACGGCACGATGAGGGGTGGTGGTGAGGGGCTGGCTTCCGGAGATGTGCTCTGGTGGACTGGCGGAGTGGTGGAGTCGGTGCTAACGGGCGCCGTGGAGGTGGAAGTGGAAGTGATTGAGGCGCTGGTCGGCCCGTCATGGCGGTCGATGAGGGTCACCGTGGTGGAGGTGGCGGCTGACTTCTGGATGGTCGTGGAGTGGGGGAGCGGCGGGGGCTGGCTGGGGCGTCCTTTCGCGGGGGTGTGGGCCAGGGGGATTGATTCTGAAGACGGGTGGAGGGACGGGTTGGCGGGTTCCTCGTGGTAGTGTGAAGAGAGGCGGGCTGGGGCAGTTGGTGGGGCTTCTGATTTTTCGGTGGGCTGGCCATGGGTGAGGAGGAAGGCAATAGCCAGACATGCCGTACCGCCGAAGGCAGCGGCGATCAGCGATTTTTGTCGAGTAGAAAGAGGCATGAGGGGAAGTAAAAAGCCGGCGCTGGTGTGAAACCAGAGCCGGCCGGGATGACGGGCGGAGAGTGAGTAACCCTCCGTCATGTCATGGGAACGAGTTATGGAAGAATCGGGCCACCGTCACCACCGGAACGGGTCACATTCATGGTCGGGATAGGGATGGCGGCTGAGCCGAGATTGGCTGGAATGGTGGTCAGGAAAACATCGCGGAAGGTGGTTTCACCGGCCGTGATGCTTGGCGCTTGATAGAGCCACTGATATCCCCACAACGAATAAGCACCGTTTTGCACGGCGGCTTCGGAATAGGTGACGCCATTATAGGTCAGAGCCTTGGCGCCGCGTTGCGGGCCGACACCGTCAGGATCAGCTACCGCATTGAGCACATCCGACTGGGTGAGGTAAGTCACCAAGAGGCAGTCGACATCATTTTCGTAAGCAGCTCCGGATTCATACAGGTCGACAGCATTGCTGGTGCCCTTCATCAAGTTGGCGAGGAAGCTATTGCTGCTGTTGCCGTTGTTGCCGACGAAGTCGATGCGACTGATGGCGCCGGGTCCATTGTGCTGGGTTGTCTGATTGTTTTGGAACTGCTGGACGGCGCGGAAGAAGCCGTACTGAGTTTCGCCGAGCACGGTGGCGCGGGATCCTGAGCCGTTGTTACGGCCTGCGGCGAGGACGCGTTTGGTGTCGGTGGCAACGCCTGTGAAGAATTTCAATGTTACTTCCGAGGTTGAATACAGGGCGTTCATGATCTGGTCGTTCATGTTCGTCATGCCCGCGTGATCCCAGGCGCTCTGGTTGGCCACGAACTGGAAAGGAACCACGCCCACGGTGGAACCGGTCAGGGTTGGGCTGAGGGTGGTGGAAGCGGCTTGAGCCACGTCGGAGAAGGCGAATGAGGCCGGGGAGGTTTCGAAATCACCGGCGACGGCGGCGAATCCGGTGCCGGCGGTCGACATGGCGGTGGTGGTTTTGAGAACTTGGACTGGGGTGCCGGCGGCGACGGCGGCGATGCCGGCGGTCGACCCTGACCATGAGGCGCGGACGATGACGGTGCCGGGGATACCGGCCACGGTGCCGCGATAGATCGCGCGGTTGGTGGCGCCAGCGCTGGCTCCGGTGGTGGTGTCGAAAGTGTATTCGGTGGTGCCGGCGCCTCCGAGGAGGGCGATGATGGAGGTATTGGCTGCGGCGCGGAAGGCGGTAGCACCCGTGATGTTCACGACGGTGGTCTGGGAGTAGGCGGCCCCGGCCAGGGTGAAGGCGGCGAAGCCTGTGGCGATGAGTTTAGTGGTGTTTTTCATGGGTTTTTCCAGTGAGTAGTGGACGAAATGAATCGAAATAATTGTGGTGAAAGGAGGACTAGGACTGACGGCGGCGGCGGAGCAGGGCGGCGGCGCCACCGAGACCGAGGAGAAGGACGCTACCGGGTTCTGGAACGGTGCCGATGATGCCTTGCGAGTTCAGGGTGAAGGTGGTGATGTACCGTCCTTCGCCGGCTGGATCATTGGGATTGGCGGAGGTGCTGGTGCGGCCCACCACGCGGTAGAGGTCGAGGTAGGCAGTGGTGCCGGTGCCGAGGGGGCCTTGCACGCCGCCGGTCAGGATGCCACCGAAGGCGGACCCACCAATCGGATTGAATTCGTCCCAGCTGTTGATGGTGTTGCCTTCGTCTTGCAGTACACCGAGTCCACCGGTGCCAGCCGCTTCGGTGGCGCCTTCAAAGCCGCCCGAGAGTGAGAGATCGGCGCCGGTGGCCCCCTGCATGGTAGCAATCGAGGTGGCGCTGGAGATCACGGTCGAGCCGGTGGCGAGAGACCAGGCGGAAGAAGCTCCTGGAGCGGAGGCGGCGCGGCTGATGTAAATGGTGGCTTTGGCATCGCCATTGACCACGGTGTTGGGACCGCCCGCGGCGGCGTCGCGAACACCGGCGATGCCCCAGTACAGGTCGCCGCGGTTAAACCATCCGCTGCCGAAGGTGGCGGTCAGTACTCCGCTGATGTCATTGACGAGCGGTACGGCGCTGGGGTTGTTCTTGTAGGATGCAGCGGAGCCGAGGTTGAATACGAACGAAGTGCCGCTCCCAACGCCTGCGGCGGTGTGGAATCCGAGCAAAATGTCCCCTGCTGAATAAGTCACGGCGGCTGATGAGCTGCCGGCTCCGAGGACAAGACTCGCCGCGGCCAAGATGGCTGCCGACAGAGAAGAGATGGATGGTGGTTTCATGCAGATGTCTGGTGGGTTGAAGAGAGTCGTTGCCGATTCAGGACAGCCGGATTAATCCACCGTGGTTCGAGATGATTCCGGCAGGGCTGCAAGCATCGGCTCGCTCTGCGCAATTAAGTAGGATTCAGGACACAAGCCTCAACCGACTTTGAGTAGCGTTTCCGTCACTTTTTGAGGTAGGAAACAATGTGAAAGTCACTCTGTTACAATTACGTCACATGCCTAAGCGTGTTGTTTTAGCTGTTTCTTGTCTGTGACGAAAGCGTAACTCGAGGTTGTTTGCTGGTGACAGGGCGTCTGGTGATGATGTTGCCACCAGCGAAAGTGCTGGTTTTTACAAACCCTGACTTTTTCATGAATCTCGGTCACACCAAATCGATTTCGGCGTTTGCCTTATTTTCATTTATTATGGCTAGCGCAGCAGGCACTGTGCAGGCGCAGATGACATATGTTCCTGGCGATATCATTCTGGGGTTTCAAGCCACCGGTGGGGATGGATCTAGCAACACGTATGTGTACAATCTTGGGGCTGGGGCTGGATTCCGGGATGGCGCGACCACGGGTCTGATTGCGACGATCAATACGGATCTCAACAACACGTTTGGCATTGGTTGGTATGAGCGAGGCGATGTTTACTGGGGGATTGCTGGGGTGCGCGATCCGGCCGCGGGAGGTCCCAACACGGTGGTTAACGGTGATGCCAAGGCGACGATTTATGTCAGTCGTATCGCTGACGCTGGAGCGGGGACTTCGGTGCCGTGGGTGCTGGCCAGCGGTCCGACAGTGATCAGTTCGGCTACCTCGGTTTCCACGATGCAATTTGGCTTCAACACGACCAACGGCAGCGATGTGATTGCGCCCGAGACGCAGCGCACCCCCACGCCTTCCTCGAATGGACGTGGCACGGTGCAGGGCACTGGAGACATCAACAACTGGAGTATTTTCAATCCGGTCGGCGGTCCGGCATTTGGCAGTGTATTAACGGGTGGGGTGCAGGCGCCCTTGGGGCGTGGGGTGGCCGCGTCTTGGTTGGATCTGTACCGGATCATGGGCCGGGCGAGTGCGGCGGCCACGCCGAACACCCCGCTGGGACAAGGGCTGTTGGTGGGATCATTTTCGCTGAATGCAGCAGGCGAAGTGAGATTTCAAGTTCCGTCGGTGCCTTCGGATCCTTACTCGACGTGGACCGATTCTTTTGGGCTGGCTGGTGCGGATGCTGAATTTTTGGCTGATCCGGACCGTGATGGATTTGGGAACGGGGTGGAATTTGTGCTGGGCGGGAACCCTAAGCTGCCTGTTGATGCGGACAAGGCGCCCGAGCTGACGCGCGACGGTGATTTTGCTGTCTTCACCTACCGCCGGGCGGATGCGTCCGCGGCGTTGAATTCATCGGCTGAAACGAGTGCCACCCAGTTGGTCTCATGGTCACCGGCGGTGAATGGGGTGGCGGGTGTGACCGTGGTCACAGTAGACGATGGTTTTGGAAGTGGGGTCGACCGGGTGACGGTGCGGTTGCCGTGGACCGCGCAAGCGGGTGCTTCCATTTATGCACGACTGGCCGTGAAAAAGTAACTGCTGACGCCGCGGTCTGCGGTTATGAGGACGCCGGCATCGATGGCGGTGCCGGTGTGTGGTGAAGGTTTTTATTGTTGTCGGCTGAAGAGAGGATTTTTTGTGGGGCGGGGAGGAGCGGTGCCGAGGTGATGTCGGCGGGTGCCGGGGCTAAATGGATTTTTTATCCGCTTGATGGGGGTTGGTGAGGGGAGCGGCGGGTGCGGCGAGTTTTTTTCGCGACCACCAGACGTCACGGTGGAACGTCACGCTGTCTTGACACGGAATGTGCTGCTGGTAGCAGGTAATCGGTTGGTCCGGGAGGTTTCTAGTCGTCTTCCGAGCTGCCGTCGTCCTGAGCGCCACGCCACACCATGTCCTATCGTCCTGAAATCGATGGCCTGCGGGCAGTGGCCGTGGCGGGCGTCGTTCTGTACCATTTACATCCTTCGTTGATTCCGGGCGGGTATTTGGGGGTGGATGTGTTTTTTGTGCTTTCGGGGTTTTTGATTGCCGGGATTATTCTTCGGGATGTGGCGGCTGGCACGTTTTCGTTGGCCGAGTTTTGGCGGCATCGATTTCGCCGGATTGTTCCAGCTTTACTGGCCATGGTGGGTACAGTTGCGATGACTGGGGCCTTAGTGTTGCCTGGGGAGGAGAGGGCGATGTTGATTCACCAGTGTGTGGCGGCGGTGGCTGGCTACAGCAACATGTTGTTGCTTTGGACGACGGACGGTTATTGGGCTGCTGATGCGGTCAGCCTGCCGTTGTTGCACACGTGGTCACTGGGGGTGGAGGGGCAGTTTTATCTTCTTTTTCCGCTCTTTTTGATGGTGGTGGCGCGGTATTCGGCGCGGTTTCAGGGGTGGTTGATGGTGTGGGTGTGGGCGGTCAGTGTGGGGGTGGGCGTGGTGGTGACGGCAATTTCCAGCGATGCGGCTTTTTATTTACTGCCGACGCGGATGTGGGAATTGCTGACGGGGGTGTTACTGGCGGTGGCGGGGCATCATGGTTGGAGTTTACGTGGGAGGCGTGTGGCTTCGGCGGTGGGGCTGGCGGGGCTGGGCATGGTGGTGTTGTCGCTGGCGTTCATGGAGAAAAAGCCGGGTTTTCCTGGCTTGTATCCGCTTTTGCCGTGTTTGGGGACGGTGATGGTGGTGGCGGCTGGCCGGGCTGGTCCGGTGGCTCGGTTGCTTTCGGTGAAGCCATGGGTGGCCTTGGGCAAGGTTTCTTATTCGCTCTATCTTTGGCACTGGCCGATCATTGTCTTTTCCGGATTTTTGGTGCTCGAGCCGCATCCGATGGTGTTGGTGCCGTTGATGGGAGTGGTCTCGGTGGCGAGCTATCGATGGATTGAGGTTAGTCAGCGTCGGCGACTCAGCCGCAGGACGATGTGGATGCTGGCGGTCTGGCTGGCGATGGGGCTGGTTATGCTGCGAACTGGGGTGGGGGCGGGGTGGTTGGAG
>CAJBME010000344.1 GCA_903954065.1 uncultured bacterium | reverse complement strand
TGCTCGAAATCCCGGCCTGAAGCAGGGTCCCAGCCACATAAAAAAGCGCGGCGGACGCACCGTGACGTGCAGTGAAAAACCTCGCTAAAAGCAGGATTCATGAGGAGGCGGCGGGGTGTGGCCATGAACTAGAGTAAGCAAACGAACACAACTCTCAACTGTTTTTTACTGTTCCTTTGAAAGCTTTATGAGGGTCGTTTCCTTTGGCGTCGCGATTGAGTGTGAATGGGTGTCTGCGATTGAGGAAGGCGAGTGAGTGGGTGTCTGCGATTTGTGTCTGGAAAAAAACTCACGTCATTACCCCGACGCGCCACATGTCTGCGATTGAGTGTAAGTGGCGATTGAGTGTAAGTGGGTGTCTTCGATTGAGGTGGGTGTCTGCGATTTGCAACCTCTGCGATTTGCAACCGCGGATAGTTGCAAACCGCCATCACTGCGCGCAAAGGCCGGGAGGGTGAGAGTTCCGGCCTTGCGGTTTGGCTACTCAGGTGTCGGCCTGGCTCATGGCATCGGCGTCACGAGCAGGCGGACGAAGCTTTTGCCGCCTAGCGCTCCAGTGGGTATGGTGTACCGCACACTACCGCCCGAGGGCACGGGCTTCGGAACCACATTTGTCCAGATGGCGAAGTCGGGCGAGGTTTGGACCTCATAGGTGCCATTGTAAGCCGGGTCCATCGGCCAGGTGACCGTGTTGGTCCCATCTAGGCCGGGCATGGCCGTGAGCGAGGACCCTGTTTGGCCCATGAAGTATTCGATGCCGTTTTGCACGCCGTCTTTGTCGTGGTCTTGTCCCGGAGTTTGCCCGGTCGCGTTGTTGGCATCGGCCCAATTGGTGAAACCGGAGGAACCATCGACCGTCACTGTGCCAGTACCGGCGAAGTGAACGTCGTCCTGATTCGCCAGTGGTGCTGGTGAGGAGGAGGAGCCATAGACGCCCGGCCTTTTTACATCGACGCCAATTTTGAGCTTTGGGATGTTCCGGTTCCCGATGTAGGCGAGGTCAACCTTGGCTGCGGCGTCGATTTCAAGTGCCGTCGGTGCCATGGAAGCGGCGGTCGCGCAAGCGAGCGTACCACCCTGAACCTTGGTCGGGCCGGTATAGGACGAAGTCTGGAGCAGTTTCAGAGTGCCCAGACCTTGTTTGGTGAGACCGCCATCAATGGCCGGGCCGTCAGTGTCGTGCTCGAGGTTCTGATCGATGGTGATGATGTGACCTGCGGTGTCAATGACGGCCCCTGACTGCACTACCACTCGCTCTAGACCCTGCATAAAACTGTTTTGTCCGACCAAGGCGGAGAGGTCGCCGACAGGGTCAATAATTATGAGGTCGTCCATGTTCGCCACGAGCGTGCCTCCGTTTAAGTAGAGCTGGCCAGAGCCACCGCCACCGAGGTTGATACCTCCGCCGCCAATAGAACCGCAGTTCAGAGTGCCGCCGTTCAGGTGGTAGTCGGCAGACCCAGCAAGGCCAAGCATAAGAGCTGGGCGTCCCAAATTGGTATAATTAGCAGACGTGGTGACAAGAGTGACCGTTCCGCCATTCTGCTGGACGGTGCCGGTGCCGGGGCCAAACAATGCCACGCTCAGGAACGTCGAGTTAAGCTGGGCGGTGTCTTGGATGATCAATCTGCCATTGTTTGCACCCGCGATGCCGATCGCAAAATCGCCGCCGCCGGTGTGCGTTTGGTTCCACTGGCCGGAGCCTTTCAAGATCAGAGTGGCGGTATCGGTCGAGTCGCCGGAACCCACGGGCATCACCTGTCCGGCGGTATTGAGTACGCCCGTCACTTCCAGTATGCCGCTGCCATCAACGCGTACACGCTTGCTCGGGTCGACCGTGGTGGAGCCGGAAATACGCAGTGCCCCGTCACTGACAAACATCGCGATGTTGCCAGCCCCTTCGTGATGGGCTGTCACGGTGCCGGAAAGGTTAACGGTGCCGGGACCGAGCTTCTTGCCCGAGGTGATATCGACATTGGCACTGATGGAGTGAGAACCGGCATCCACAGTGACGAGGCTGCCGCTCTCGAGGGTCAGCGTTTCGGCGATGGTGGGGGCGATGGTCTGATTGGTGACTAGGTTATTGAAGGTCAGACCGGCGACCGTAACGTCAGTGTCTAGTTTAACTGTAGCGCCCGCAGTGGGGCTGTTCGAGAACGTGGCTACGTTGCCTGGGCCGGGCACTGTGTTGTCCCAATTGGCCACATCAGTCCAGTGGCTGCCGTTGGCGCCCTTCCACCTGAAAGCGGGTGGAGCGGGGCCCTCACCCCCGAAATTGGGGCCCACTATGACACCCCATGGGTCAGTCGGCATTCCGGCACCCGGGACGCCGTAACGACCTTCGATATTGGATATTCCGCCATAGATTCCCCAATCGGCCGTATCTGCCCCCTCCCATTGCCGATCTCCGGTCTCCCCGTAGTCGGCGGCGATGACGTATCCGGTGTTTGCGGCCAGAATCACAGGGGTGATGTTGTGGCCGCGGAAGTTTCCTACCAAGGCGTCGGTGGTGAGGACAATCGTCTGTGTCACCAGAGTCCCATCACTCTCGAGCCAGATGCTGACCCGGTGTGAGGCCTGCAGACCATCACCCACGGTCCCGGTCTCATCGTTGTTCGCGGCGTCATATAACCCCAGCCAGTTGACTGTGAGTGGCGAGCCCTCCGTCTGGAACCTGTAGCCGTCTGCTTCGCCATTTTCCATGAGGGTGCCAGTGGTGCCATCTCCGGTTAGTGCCATGAACGGGAGTTGCGCTTGCGCGCATGGCACCCATTGGCCGAGAGTGGCCAATGGCAAGGCGAGGGAAGTGAGTAGGTGGCGCAGTGGCTTGCGCGGCCGCAATGGTGGAAGTGCTGAAGGCTCAAGCATAATTGGTGGCGTGTTTGATTGATGGGTGGGTGGAGTCCACTTGCTTGCGGGTACCCTGCGTCCTCTGCTGAGGGACGGAAAGAAATTGTGGATTTCACGGTCAGGTATTTTCAGAAATGGTTGTCCCAAATTAGGGCAGGGTGGCAGGCTTGGTTTGGTGGGGAGGCCTTCGGTTCAACAGCAAGATCCCGCCATCATCCCGATCCGGGACGCGACTTGAAATCGCTCAGGTTCACCAGCACGGGTGCCGCCGAGTCTCTCTCCCTATGCGCTCACCGGGCCGGGGCCGGACCAATCGTCCCACCCTCGATGAAATCGGCGTTGATCAAGCTGCGCTTGATGACGTGTTTTTCGGCCGCGATCTGGTTAGCCCATCGGAGAACATGATTGCCTAGCGGACTGGAATCCCAGTTGAAGTGGGAAACTACCGGATCGCACCATGTGAACCAGCGATCCGGGTCATGACAGACTATCGACACATCACGCGGCACACAGAGACCTCGACGGGAAAGGAATAATTGGGCCGCGTAAAACATGGGAGGTTCATCAATGAACAGGGCCGTGGGCGGGGTTTTACCGAACAGCGACTCAAGACAGCGATGGTAGCTTTCTACGTCGTTCTCCCAATCCGGCAGATTGTAGGGGCCGGTCGGGATGCCATGAGCCTCCAATTCCGCGAGAAAGATCCGCTCGAGGAGTCCCGGGCCCGGCTTGCGCCGATCCGTTCTCGCGAGCAAGACGATCCTGCGGTGTCCCAGTTTGACCAGCCTCTCCACGGCCCTATGCATCGCGGCAGCTTTGTCGATCCTCACCGAAGAAATCGGGAGTTGGGAACACCGTCCGAATAACGCAAACGCCGGAACCTCTTGCCGTGAAAACCACTCCAGGACCTGACGCGGGCCACCTATAACCACCCAAGCATCCGTCTCTATGCCTTTTGCATACTTCGCCACTCGACGCAGATCCATGCCCAGATCCATCAACGACTTCTCGGCGATCGTGGAGGAATGGCCTGCACGGGTCAGTCGATGGCTCAAATCGTTGTAACTAATCTGCACGGGATCCGTCTGCTCATAGACCATGAAGGTAATTTTCAACGCGCTTCTTGTCTGGACCTGAGTGGCGATGTGCCTTCTCCGCCCTGTGCCTTGCGCAATGAGTAGTCCGTCCCGCTCGAGCAAGCGCAAGGCGCTTTCCACGGTTTTGGCATTCACACCGAATTCGATGGCCAGAACCTCCCGGCCCGGGATCTCATAGTGCCATTTGCCGCAGGCCAATTCTTCGCGCAAATACGCCGCCACTTGCTCGATTTTACTTAGAAATCTCAATTGCGCCATTGCTCGTGATTAGCCCAAGGACGGGAAAGTGTCGATGCGATTCCTTGGGGGAAGGAGCCTGAAACGATGAAGGGGACGTGGGGGTCGGGCTCTTCGGCACGTGGGACGACGGTGTTGTCAGCTATCCGCGCGATGCGGTTGGTCAACTTGTCCACTTTTAGGCCAGCCGGATCAGACATTCGTTCTGTCATTTTCTGCCCGGGCCAACTATGATGAAGGGTGATCTCCGCTAAATCATCCATGAAGAAATTCCTGATCCTCGTTCTTTCCACTTTTTCCCTTTTGCCGTTCGATGCTGGTGCGCAGTCGGAAAGGCGAAAAGTATTCATTCTTGCTGGCCAGTCCAACATGGAAGGGCAGGGCTCGGTGGATCATGATGGGGAGAGAGACTACAATGGCGGCAAGGGCAATCTGGTTTGGTCGATGGCGAATTCGAAGAGCGCCGACAAGATGAAAAAGCTCAAGAATGAAAAAGGCGAATGGGTGGTGCGGGATGATGTGGGAATCTCATTCAAGGTTGGCGACGAGGTCCTGAAGGGTGGCCTTACGGTGGGCTACACGGGTTATGCGGCAGACGGATCGAGAAGGCACATTGGACCTGAGCTGGGGTTTGGTTTTATGCTGGGAGACTTCTACAAAGAGCCGGTGTTGTTGATCAAAACGGCCTGGGGAGGAAAGAGCCTGTATGAAGATTTCAGACCGCCAAGTTCTGGTGGCCAGCTTGGTCCCTACTACACCAAAATGGTAGAAGAAATTCACGCGGCTTTGGCTGATCTCGGCGATCAGAACTACGAATTAGCGGGTTTTTACTGGCAACAGGGCTGGAACGACATGTGCACGGCACCGGCGATACCCGAGTATGCGCAGAATCTCGTCAACTTGGTCAGTGATCTGCGCAAGGAATTCAACGCGCCGAACATGCCGGTGGTGGTCGGCGAACTGGGCAATGGCGGACCGGTGACCGAGGGCGAGATGTTTGAATTCAGAAAGGCGCAGGAGGAAGGAACCAAGCAGATCAAGAACGCTGTATTCATCAAGACCACCGATTTTGCCCGGCCGGCTGAACTCTCGCCCTGTCCCGGGCATGGTCATCACTGGTTCGCGAATGCGGAGAGTTACTTTCTTATTGGCGAGGCGGCTGGCGAGGGTATGAAGAGTCTGTTGAAGTAATCCTTTCCCACGAGGACCTGCATTGTGAAAACATCTATCAAAACCATCGGCCTGCTGGTCGTATTCGCGGTGGGCCTGACCGGTCCGCTTTTCTCTCAAGTCCCCGACCTCACCAAGGACACAAAGACGGTCGATCGCGAACTTACCTACAATCTGGGTGCGACCGGCCTGCGAGGTTGGATTTACACTAAGGCGGCGGACAATCTCGATGCTGCGCAAGGTCGCACCACGCTGGCCAGCCGTCAGATCTTGGTCACTCATGTGGGAGTCGGATCACCTGCTGACGGGGTCGTGATGGTGGACGATGTGATCCTTGGTGTGGATGGCAAGCCATTCGGCGACGACGCGCGCAAGTCTATCGCACTGGCCATTCAGGCAGCGGAAACGGAGGCTCGGGGCGGGGTGCTCAAACTCAACGTTTGGCGAGCGGGTCAAGCGAAGGATCTCGCGTTAAAGCTCTCCGTGATGGGCGCTTACAGCGAGACCGCGCCATGGAACTGCGAGAAGTCAAAACGTATCCTCGAGGGAGCCATCAAGGTGCTCGAAAAAGAAACCATGGAGTCGAACTGGGCTGGATCCATCCAAGGACTGGCCTTGCTCGCTACGGGTCAGTCGGAATACCTACCAAAACTGCGCGACTTCGCTCTCGATCTGGCCAAGGAAAATCTCGATCCTGACAAGAAACCTGTCGGCCCCAACTGGGGCGATACGTGGAACATGGGCTATCGCCTGCTGTTTGTCTGCGAATATTACATGGTTACCCGCGACCAGGAGGTATTGCCCTGGATCGAAAAAAGTGCTCTGAAGCTGGCCCGCGGCCAGAGTATGTATGGCACCTTCGGCCATGGTTTTGCCGCGCTCAGCAAGGATGGCAAATTTAATGGTTCTGTACCGCCTTACGGTCCTGTCAACATGGCTGGACTCCCTGCGAACCTCGCCATCGTACTGGCCAACAAATGCGGTGTGAAGCACCCGGAAATCGATCGGGCCATGATCCGTGCGGCTGGGTTTTTCGGTTACTTTACCGACAAGGGCGCCATTCCTTATGGCGAGCACGAACCGTGGCCCTACCATGAGAACAACGGCAAGAATTCCATCACTGCAGTGATGTTTGCCGCGATTGGCAACAAGCCGAAGGAGACGGAGTTTTTCACTCGCATGGCCACGGCAGGTTTCGCCAGTCGAGAATACGGTCACACCGGGCAGGGATTTAGCTATCTGTGGAGCGGTCTCGGTGCCGCGGTCGGCGGACCCGAAACGGCGGCGGCGTTTTTCCGCCAGTCTTCGTGGCACCTTGATTTGGTTCGTCGCTCGGATGGATCTTTCACCTATGACGGCGGCGAACAATACGGAGCCGGGCAGACGGATGACAATACTTACTTTGGAAACAGCAGTTACTATGGGCTGAGTCCGGCCGCCACTTATGTGCTCACCTACTCGCTCCCACTGCGGAAACTCGTTATCACCGGCCGCGACTTGGATGCTTCGGGTTGGCTGAACAAGGCAGATGCCGCCGCTGCCGTGGCCGCCGGCCATTTTGATCTCGATCGACGCGAGTTGTCCCCTGCGGAGTTGATAGCCGCCTTTGGTAACTGGTCGCCGATCGTCCGCGGCTGGGCGGCGGAGGAGCTGGCGGCGCGCCCTGAGTCCAAGGGGATGGTGGCCGACCTCATCAAACTCGCTGACAGCGGCAATCCGCATCAAATGCAGGGTGCCTGTGAGGCGTTAGGGAGAATCAATACTCCCGAAGCACTGCCGGTCTTGGTCAAACAACTCGCCCACTCGGACCGCTGGGTGCGCTACAAGGCGGCCGAGGCTATGAGAAAAATGGGTGAGACAGCCAAGCCGGCCATCGAGAGCATTCTCAAGGCGCTCGAGGAGACCGCGGAACCTTCGTGGCCGATACGTTGGGAAGACCCCGTGCAAATCGCGCACGGCCAGTTGGCCGCGGCCGTGTTTTCCGGCCCGCTGAGGGAGGAGCTCAACACAGTGAATCCCACGTTGCGCAATCAAGCGATCCGCGCGGTGTCCACCAATCCGGATGGCATGGCTCGGGCCACGCTCGAACATTGTTTCCAGAACCAACTCAGCGAAGAGGATGTTATTCTTCTCGCCCCGGTCATTCTCACCGCTGTAGAAAGCCCCAGTCCGGCCGATACCATGTTCAACAATGTGATCCGCATGGCGGGCTTGAAGGCGCTCAGCAAATATCATTTCGAAGAAGGGATTGCGGCAGCAGTTGGTCTGGCGAAGACCCAGGGCGGCCATGGCAGCGAAAGCCGCACGGGCGAGATCATGGAAATGATCACCGGCTACGGATCCGCCGCCAAGCCGCATATTCCGGCGCTGAGGGAATTGATAGCCAGCCTGAACGCCGAGGTCGAGCGCGGGGATTTTCCTAACGATCTCAACAAACGGCGTGTCGGCGCTGTGGAGGAAGCCATCAAGGCCGTCGAAGCGGCCAAGGATCATCCGCCGCTCCGCAGTACGACGTCCGCATCTGTGCCATGAGTGGAACCATGTAATCGCTCCATACAATGCTCTCTCCGCAAGCTGATTAAGCACTCATGAGTTAGATTGCCGAAAAAGTCAATTTCAACGAATCGATGACAATGAAACCCACTGTAATCCTGACCGCAGCGCTGCTCTGCGTCCTCTCGCCCATCTCCTTTGCCAAGCCGCTCAAGGTATTCATCTTGGCGGGCCAGTCCAACATGGAGGGGCATGCGGCGGTCAGTACTTTTGATTATATTGGCAAAGATCCGCTGACGGCACCTCTTCTTAAGGAGATGCGCAATCCCGATGGGACCCCACGGGTCTGTGACAAAGTCTGGATGTCTTATTTGACCGGCCCTTATGATGGCAGTGCCAATGGCGAGGGGTTGGGGAAATTGACCGCCGGTTTTGGCGAACGTGGAAACAACCCCACCCAGGATGGCGGAAAGATCGGTCCCGAGTTCACCTTCGGGATCTATATGGAGAAAGAGCTGAAGGAGCCGATTTTGCTTATCAAGACCGCTTGGGGCGGCAGGTCACTCAACACCGAATTCCGTCCGCCCAGTGCCGGGCAATACAAACTGCCCAAGGAGATTCAGGAACAATGGGACGCGCATCCTCAGGGGGCCCACGGCATTCCCAAAGCCGAGGACCGGAAAAAATGGCAGGATGAAAAAGATGCCGCCTCGGGGGTGTTTTACCGAATGATGATCGAACATGTTCAGAAGGTGACCAAAGACATCAAGCGGGTCTGTCCGGCGTATGACGAAAAGGCTGGCTATGAACTGGCCGGTTTTGTCTGGCTTCAGGGGTTTAACGACCTCGTTGATGGGACAACTTATCCCGGCCCCGATCAACCTGGAAAATACGATGTTTATTCAGACCTGCTGGCTAAGTTCATTCGCGATGTTCGCAAAGACTTGTCAGCTCCGAAGATGCCATTTGTGATCGGCGTGCTGGGGGTCGGCGGTGAGAGTGAAAATGAGATTTTCCGCAAGGCCATGGCCGCGCCGGCCGACATGCCCGAGTTCAAGGGTAACGTGATTGCTGTTGAGACCGCGCCTTTCTGGGACAAGGACATTGCCGCCGCAGAACCCAAGCAGGGCGAGTATAACAATATCGTGGGTACGGCGCACACCTTAACAAAGGATGGAACTTTGGATAGGGAACGGAAATGGGATCATTACTGGAAACCAGTGGGCAAGTCTCTGCCAGGGGAACAGATTTGGCGCTTCGCGACGATTGATGCCACCGAGAAGAAGGACAAGATGGAGCAATATGATGGCCGGCGATTCCGTGACATCACGCTGCCGACCGGGATGGAGAATTGGTATATGCCTGACTTCGATGACAGCCAATGGACGGAAGGCAAGGCCCCCATTGGAAAGGGTGTTTGGGATCACAGCGGAATTAAACTGGAGAAATTTCCCTCAACATGGGGAGAGGGCGAATTTCTGCTCATGCGCACCACTTTTGAAGTCGAGGACCTCAACTACGATTCGTATCGCCTCGCCGTGTTGGCGAGACAAGGGTTTCATATTTATTTGAACGGACAAAAGTTACACACCTACATCTGGTGGCAGGACAAGCCGCAATACGGTTCCATCGTCCTCGAAGAAGAACAGATTAAACATTTGAAGAAGGGGACGAACGTATTGGCGGTCTATGCCAATGACCAATATGACCTTGAATCCCCGGAACATTATGCTGCGGTGGATGTGTGGATTGAGGGTATCACTCAGGCCGATCAGGAGAAACTCGATCTCGCTTTGGAGGAAGTGCTTTCGCCCAAAGACAGGGAGGCCCTCAAAGGCGCCTCCAATGGCGGTTACCATTATTTTGGCAGTGCGAAGATCTTTGCACAGATGGGCAAGGCGTTTGCAGAGGCCTTGCTGCCTTTACAGAAATAAACAAGAAGATGTCTGATAAGTCGCGAGATGCTCATGAGGTCAGCGCTTGGGATGGCTGGAGTTGGCGGCGGCTTTGTTGACGTCATAGGTCATTCTGTCGCTGGTCTCGATGGAGCCCACGTTCTTGCCTCTGTCGGTGTCGGCGGCGGTTTCGACCTGCGCGCCGGCCAGGTTGTAGTGGGCCTCAGCCTAGCTCTCTGGCGGCGCCGACACGCTCGTGCAGCCTGCTGGGGGTACAGTGGCGCCTGGCCAGCCGCTGATGATCTGCTTGGCCAGGGCGCCGGAGCGTGTGAGCTGGTCGGCTGACCAGCCGCCTTGCGCGCTGGCGCCCTGCACCAGCACCGACGCACCCTCGGGCTTGTCGTTCAGCGCCCAGTTGACATGGCTGATGCCCTTGGCCTTCATGAAGTCGACCCAAGCCCAGGTCTCGGCGACGGCGACGTCGCCGTCGCCACTGGCGCCTACCGAACCCCATTCCGTGACGAATAGCGCAATGCCGTTGTTCAGTGCCGTCTGGGCCTTGTCGCGCAGGAACTGGCCGTGCGTGCCAGCGTAGAAGTGCAGGGTGTACGCGATGTTGGCGCCGCTGATCGGGGCACGCGACGCCACGTCTACGTCCTGCGACCAGTTGGGCGTGCCGACGATGATGAGGTTGTCGGGGTCGATGGCGCGGATGGCGTTGATCACGGCCTGCGCATAAGGCTTGATTGTGTCGCTCCACGAGATGTTGAGCGGCTCGTTATAGACCTCGTAGATGACGTGATTGCTCTTGCCGTAGGTGCGCGCCATTTCCTCGAAGAAGGTGATGGCTTGGCTGCGGTAGTTTTCGGCGTGATGGGTGTGCCAGTCGATGATGACGTACATGTCGTTGGCGATGGCGGCATCCACGACGGCCTTGACACGGGCCTTGTTGGCAGCGGCGTCCTGCAGGTAGCCGCCGCCTTCATCCACGCCCATGGCCACCCGCACGACCTTCGATTTCCAGTCGCTCTTCAGCCAGCCCACGGTGGCGGCGTTGTAGAACTTCTCGCCGCCCCAGCCGTTGTTGCTCCAGAACAGGCTGTTGCCGGCGAAGCTGGCGGGCTGGCCGCCGGCCAGCACCTTGTTGCCGCTCACGGACAGCGGGCTGACGTCGGCCAGCGCGCCGCCGGCATGCGCCAGCATCAGCGCGCTGAACAGGGCTGTGGACGTGCGGCGGAAGGGGAATGCGAAGACGGGCATGGGGAACCTTTTGGTTGGGTGAATGACGAGATTCATGCCGCGCTGACTCGGTTTTAAAAGAGACCGGGAGGCAGACGGGCTTGCGAACCTTTCGTGCGTTCCGTTGGGGTCAGTGCGTATTCTGAGGATGTGTTCCCGGGGTTTCGCCTTGGCTTTCACCGTCATGGGAACGCTCCCTGGGTTAATCTGCTTGATGTGATGGCGGCCTTAGCCCGCCACTCCCATGGGAGACACGCGCTACGGTTTGAGGAGCCGGTAAAACCCAACTCTTGGGTTAGCCAATTCCTTTGTGTTGAGCAGCTTCCATTTTTCACCGGCCAGCAGGAAGGTGTCGGTCATGCCGAGGTCCTGCCAGATTGGCGTGGCGGTCAGGGTGGCGCTGTGTTGGAGTTTGTATCCGCTGTCCGGCACGGTCCAGTGCAGCCAGAAGGGGGTTTCGGACGGAATGACTTGAAGAACAGCGGCGCCATTCGACGCGGATTTCTCAAGAATCGACGGATCCACTAGGGTGGTGAAGTTTTCGCTGATCGGGCTGGGTACTCCGGAGATGGTGATATTGGAGAAGGTGGCACCCAAGCCGATGTTGGCCATCGATTGCGGCACCGTACCAAAATAGGCATACAGAGGCCCGGAGAAGAGGGCCGCGGTTTCAGGCAGCAAAGTGCCAGTGGCCGTTTGTCCGTCCGGCGCCGTGAGGAGCACCGTGGTATCATCGGTGAAGGTGACCGACCATGTACCCAAGATCGTGGTGCTGTTGACGAAGGCAACGGTGCCACCTTTTCCGGTGCCATCTGCCCCCGGTCCCTCACCGGCCGCATAAAACGATCCGTTGTCGGCCGTCCAATAGTCGTGTCCGGGCAGCCCGTTGCTGTCGCGTTGATGGTTCTTGTAGGTGAACCGCATGTTGCCGCCGCCCGCCGCTGTGTTGTTGATATAGGCGAGTGCGCAGATCGGCTCGCTCCAATCGGGAGAACTCGCCCCGATGTCCAGAGTCTCCGCGGGCGCAAGATAAATCACCGTTTGGTATTCCGGATTGGCCGGGTACTCGGAAATGGTCACCGCATAGGTGACTGGCCCCGCCGCCCCCACCCACGAATACTCCGGCACCGTCGTCCGCACTGTCTGCCGGTCGTACTGTCCGTTGGTCGACAGCAGCCGCAACCCGGGCGTGACCGGCTCGATGGCTATGGTTGGCGCCGCCGGCGGCGGCGGCGGCAGAGCCGTCGACAAATCGACCAAGACCTGGCTCACCGACATGGTCCCCCGACCGCCATTCGCCCGCGCCCCGCGCGTCGAAATGAAAAATCCATTTTCATATTCCTCGCCTGGTCCCGCCCCCAAGTCCCATTGAAACAAGGCGACCGTTTGACTCAATGCCCCGTTCACGTACAAGCTTGCCTCCGTGCTCGTTAATTCGATCGTCAGGATGTTTTCCTGCGTCGGATCAATCTGGTGACCGATCTGCCCCGGCACGCCCACTGGATTAGAGCTGGCCGGGCTCTTGTCATTTTTGGCCACGAAGTTCGCGAACAGGTTTGTTTCACTTTTGTAGACAAGATCCACACCGAGCCCACCCGCGGTCAGAGTCCAAAATTCCGCGCTGCCTCCGCCGCCTTGGGCGGAGTTTTTTGACATCAGGATCAACTGCATTCGAATGTCGCCCCACGCTTCGCCCGGCGTTGCCACTGTCATCGGACCGATTGTCCACTCGATGGTATATTTTTGGTCATCGCTGGGGAAGGCGAATTCGTCCAGCGATTGGATGTTCGATCCACCCCAGTTCCAACCGCCCTCGATGCCCCAGGTCACTTGGCCCTCGGCCTCGGTCATTGGGTTGCCCCCGATGTCCTGGATAAAATTGCCCGCATACCCGTTGGTGGACGGATCGCCATCATCAAAGTTGTCCTCATACACGATGGCCGCGCGCAGAGGAACTATGGCAATGATTGCCATCAGCAGGGGTGAAAGAATGGAATTCATGGGAAGCAGGGGTTGCAGAGGAGGATGAGTCCCTTACCAAGCCGGGGTTCTCCAACCAAGTTTTTTCCTCAGTTTGAACGGTTAATTCTCGCGGCTCGTCCTGCCGCACGACGATGAAATCGATTTTTCCCCTTTGCGGCCGCCTCCGCGAGGGCCCCGTGCCCCCTTCTTGCGGCCTTTGCTTTCTTTTTGGTGCGATAGGCACGAGGATCATCACATGCTGACATCTTTTTTTCTGCATGGGTTCGTGGCCGCGGCGGCGATTCGAGGCAGTCGGCGCTGGCAAGGCGCCGCCAGTGTGCTCTTATCCCTGCTCATGCCTGCAGTCACAGCTCACACCGTTCATGCCCAAGAGCCGATATCCGCCGCCACCGAGGCGGCGGGAGCTGCTCCTCAGGACCGGTGGCAGTGGCTGGAGGACGTGGGGGGTGAGGCGGCGCTGTCGTGGGTGCGCGAACGAAACAAGGTGGCTCAGGCCGCTCTGGAATCCGATGGGACGTTTGCCGGGCTGCGAGCCGACTTGCTGGCCATCCTGGATTCCGATGAGCGCATTCCCGGCATCTCCAAGCGGGGCGAATTCTACTACAATTTTTGGCGCGACAAAAACAACCCACGGGGGATCTGGCGCCGAACCACCTTGGATGAATACCGCAAGGCTGAGCCGAAATGGGAGGTCCTGCTTGATCTCGACGCTCTGGGAAAATCTGAAAAAGAAAACTGGGTCTGGGGCGGGGCGGACCTGTTGCGTCCGGCCTACGACCGCGCGCTGCTCAGCCTGTCGCGCGGCGGGGCGGATGCGCAGGTTGTCCGCGAGTTCGATTTGACGTCCAAATCATTTGTCGCCGACGGTTTCGTCCTGCCCGAGGCCAAGGGCAGCGCGGGATGGGTTGATCGCGACACCCTCTTCGTGCAGACGGATTTTGGGCCGGGATCGATGACCGATTCGGGTTATCCGCGCGTCGCCAAACACTGGCAGCGCGGCACCCCGCTCGCTGCGGCCCGCGTCCTATACGAGGGCCAACCCACCGATATGTCAGTGGCGGCCATTCACGATGACGCCCCGGGATTCGAGCGCAATTTGGTCCGCCGCGCCCTCGCCTTTTACAACAGCGAACTGTACCTGCTCGATGCCGGGCTGAAGCTCACCAGAATCGATGTGCCGAACTCGGCGAGCACCGACATTTTCCACGAATGGATGAGCGTCGAGCTGCGCGACGACTGGTCGGTGGGGGGCAAGACCTACCAGGCTGGCTCCCTGCTGGTCACGCGTTTCGATGACTTCATGGCCGGCCAGCGCGAGTTCCGCGTCGTTTTTGAACCGGCTGCCAATTCCTCGCTGGCGGGGAGTGGGTTTACTCGTGACTTCCTGTATTTGAATGTGCTGGAGGACGTGAAAAACCGTCTTTATGTCATCGACCGGCGCACGACCGACTGGAAACCAGTCCCGCTGGTGGGAGCGCCAGCCATCGGCACAGTCGGGATCATGCCGGTCGATGCCGATGAATCGAACGCTTATTTTCTGACCGCCACCGATTACCTTACGCCGACCACACTTTCGCTCGGCGAGATCGGCCAGGCACCGGAAAAACTGAAGTCTATGCCGGCATTTTTTGATGCGGCCGGTCTGCAGATCACGCAGCATTTTGCTATCAGTGACGACGGCACCCGCGTGCCGTATTTTATGGTTGCGCGTCAGGGTATGACGGCCGACGGCACGCATCCTACGCTCCTCTATGGCTATGGCGGCTTTGAAATCTCGCTGCAGCCGTCCTACAGCGCCGGGGTGGGCCGCGCCTGGACGACGCAGGGAGGAGTTTATGTGGTGGCTAACATCCGCGGCGGCGGAGAATATGGCCCGCGCTGGCACCAGGGCGCTCTCAAGGCGAACCGTTTGCGTGCCTATGAAGACTTTGCGGCGGTCGCCCGCGATCTTTTTGCCCGCAAGATCACCTCGCCGCGCCGCCTCGGAATCCAGGGCGGATCCAATGGCGGACTGCTGGTCGGCAACATGGTCACTTTGTATCCGGACCTGATGGAGGCCGCCGTCTGTCAGGTGCCGCTGCTCGACATGCGCCGGTATAACCAGCTGCTGGCCGGCGCCTCGTGGATGGCGGAATACGGTAATCCGGACAAACCAGAAGAGTGGGAATTCATTCGGAGGTTTTCTCCCTACCACAACGTGCGCCCCGATGGCAAATACCCTTCAGTCTTGTTTACCACCTCGACTCGCGATGACCGTGTCCACCCCGGTCATGCCCGCAAAATGATGGCTCTGATGGAGTCACAGGGGCATGCAGTCTTGTATTACGAAAACATCGAGGGCGGCCATGGGGGTGCCGCCGACAACGCTCAAGCCGCTTTCATGCAGGCGCTGGCCTATACGTTCCTTCGCCAGAAGCTCTTTGGCGACCCCCAGTGAAGGGCCGGCGCTGACGATGGGAAACGCGACGGCCTAGCAGGGGGCCGGATGCGGAGAAGTGGATTCGGAGCTGTGTCTTGAGGGATGTGGCTTTGGGGCCAGTTGTGGAAACCGGGGCCAACGTACCCGGCTACAGTGGCGGCGCCGAACGCCTCTCCGAACGTGTTTTTTTGGAATGCGAATCACCGGTTTCGTACTCGCCGACGAGGACGTCAGCGCTCCCGGGCCAGTGGTGGAAACCGGGGCCAACGTACCCGGCTACAGTGGCGGCTTGGTCGCCTGCGTGGTTTTTTCTTGCTCGGATTTTGAGGGGAGGGGCGCTATTTTTGAGTGGATCAGGGCGCTTGTTGGATGCGTCCTTCTTCGAGGACGTCGAGGGGGATGCGAAGATAGCGGTAGCGATCGTCGTAGCGGCCGTGGTTGTGTTTTTGGCAGCAATCGAAACAGGCCGAGCGTCGGCCTAGTGGACGGACTCGTTTGAGGAGGCGGCCGCAGTGTTGGCAGCGGTAGGCGAATTTGGCGCGCACTTGGCGGCCTTTGAGAGGCAGGCTGTGGCAGCGCGGTTCGCCGGGGATGCCGAGGTCGGTGCAGGCTTGCCGCCATTCGGGACCGTGGGCGGTGATGCGTCGGCGGCCGGCGCGGTGCACGCTGACGAGGTGGGCTAGTTCGTGGCGAAGGATTCGTTGGATGACGGCGGGTCCGTGGTCTTTGAGGCGTGGATTAATTTCCACTTCCCAGGTACGGGCGCTGGCGGTACCGGCGGTGGTTTGGAGGCGTGAATTCCAGACGACGCGCACTTTTTGGGCGAGGTCCTGTAGACCGCGGAGTTCTTGGACGAGTTCTCGGGCTTGGGCGGTGAGCGGTGCGTCGATGCCGTGGAGGCGTGGTTTGCAGGAACGAACTGGCTTGGCGGGAGGGGTAGCTGGGTTGCACGGGGGCGGATCTTCCAGCAGGGCGGTCAGCCGAAGCAGCAGTTGTTGCGGAAATTTCATGATTGGAGGGTGGGAGGGGAAAGGCCGGTTGAATCATCAGGCGGTGACCCGCGGGGTGGCGGCCCGGCTGGGCCGGGCTCGTTTGTCTAGGACACGGTGGGACTGGGCTCCTAGAGCGATGACGGCGTAGGGGGCCACGCTTTCATCGAGGTGGACATTGGCGCCGATGGTGGCGTGTTCGCCGATGGTGGTGGTACCGCCGAGGATGGTGGCATTGGGATAAATCGTGACGTGATCGCCGACATTGGGGTGTCGTTTGACACCTTTAATGATGTGACCTTCGTCGTCCTTGGCGAAGCTTTTGGCTCCGAGGGTGACTCCGTGATAGAGTTTGACGTGGCGTCCGATGACGCAGGTTTCGCCTACGACGACTCCTGTGCCGTGGTCGATAAAGAAGTGTGACCCAATGGAAGCGCCTGGGTGGAGATCGATGCCGGTGCGGCTGTGAGCCCATTCCGTCATCATGCGGGGGAGGAGGGGCACGCCGCGGCCGTAGAGCCAGTGGGCCAGCCGCTGAATGGCAATGGCCTCGATGCACGGGTACGAGAGGATGATTTCCTCGTAACTTCTGGCGGCGGGATCGCCTTCGTAGGCGGCTTCCACATCTGTGAGCAGGAGAGTGCGCACATCCGGCAGGCAGCTGAGAAATTCACAGACCAACCGCCGGGCGGTTTCATCGTCTGGACCCGGAGTGTCCTTTTGACTGTGCAGACTGCGGGTCACTTCCTGTGTGAGGCGAGTGATGAGATCGTCCAGTTGACGGCGTGTTTTGCCGGCCACGCAGGCGGTGGTCATCGGTTCCTCCGTGAAAAACCCTGGAAAAAGCAGGGCTAATAGACCCCGGCAAATCGCGGGCAAGGCGTCACGGGACGGCAGGTTCGTGCCATCCAAATGATTGATGCCACCGATCTCCGAGTAGGAAGTCAGCAGTTGTTGGGCGATACTGTCGGTCTCGCAGGCCATGCAGGTGTGTGGGGGGGCGATGGGGCGGATCCATAACAAACCCCACGCCACTTAGAGCGGACCTGCGACCGCGACAAATGAGAATTTTCAGCTTGAAGCAGGTCGAGGTCGGCCTGCATCGGGCGCCGGGCCCGTCCAAGGCCCGAGGGGAGGGGCGCGCGGGCCCAATGTTTCCTTTTTTTCTGTCGCTGGGAGAGCTGAGCTCGGTCGTGGTGCCGAACGCCTCGACGAACGTTTTTTGGGTCGCGGGTCGGATCCGAGGAAGCGGTTTCGCCGCCATTGTCTTGAGGGGCTGTGGCCTGGGGGCCACTGGTGGAAACCGCGGCCGCCGTACTCGGCTACAGCGGCGGAGCGGTTAGACCCGGTTTTTGAAGAAGGCGATGGTGCGTTCGAGCCCTTCTTCCAGGCTGACGCGCGGTTCCCAGTTGAGCAGGGAGCGGGCGAGTGTGATGTCTGGGCGCCTGACTTTAGGGTCGTCGACTGGTCGCGGGTGGTGTTCGAGGCGGGACGAGGAGCCGGTGAGGGCGATGATTTTTTCTGCGAACTGAAGGATGGTGAGTTCGTTTGGATTGCCGATGTTGACGGGCAGGTGGTAATTGGCGTGCATGAGTCGCCAGAATCCTTCGATGAGGTCGTCCATGTAGCAGAACGACCGGGTTTGAGAGCCATCGCCGTGGAGGGTGACGGGTTCATGGCGGAGCGACTGGGCGATGAAATTCGGGACGACGCGACCGTCGCGCAGCCGCATGCGCGGGCCGTAGGTATTGAAGATGCGGACGATGCGGGTGTCCACGCCATGGGTTCGGTGGTAGGCCATGGTCATGGCTTCGGCAAAGCGTTTGGCTTCGTCGTAGCAGCCGCGGGGGCCGACGGGATTGACATTGCCCCAATAGTCTTCGCGTTGCGGGTGGACCAAGGGATCGCCGTAGCATTCGCTGGTGCTGGCGAGGAAGAACCGAGCTTTTTTTTCCCGGGCGAGGCCGAGGGCGTTGTGGGTCCCGAGCGAGCCGACCTTGAGTGTCTGGATGGGATATTCGAGGTAATCGACCGGGCTGGCCGGCGAGGCCAAGTGCCAGACGAAGTCGACCGGTCCGGGCAGGAAGAGGTGGGTGGTGACGTCCTGTTTGATGAACTTGAACCGTTCCTGACCGGCGAGGTGTTCGATATTGGCGACGTTGCCGGTGATCAGGTTGTCGATTCCGATGACGTGATGGTTTTCGGCGAGCAGGCGGTCGGTCAGGTGCGACCCGAGGAATCCGGCAGCGCCGGTGACAACGGAGGTGATCATGGGTGGATGGAGGAGGTGGGAGGAAATTGGGAGAGGGTGGGAGGGAAATGGGAGGGCGAGCGGGATCAGGCGCCTGATTTGACTAATTCAGTGCCGTTATTGGCATCGGCGATGACGATTTTCTCGCGGTGGAAGGCGGCATCGGCGCGGAAAGTGAGGCGGCAGAGGTGGCGGCGTTCGATTTCCATGAGGTGTTCGGCGTCTTCCTTGCGGAGGCGTTGCATGACTTCGGGATGGACCACGATGAGGACGTCTCTTTGATTTTCTGGCAAAGAGGGGAGCAGGGCGTGGAGTTTGCGCTGGAGTTCCACCGACATGCTGGTGGGAGTTTTGATGCGGCCGGTGCCATGGCAGTACGGGCACGGGTCGAAAATGGAAGTGCTGAGACTTTCGTGGAGTCGCTGGCGGGTCATTTCCATCAAGCCGAACGGCGAGATGGGGAGAACCTGCGTTTTGGCTTTGTCTCGTTTGAGACCGTCCTTCATCACCTTGTAGACGGCTTTGCGGTCGCGTTCTGCCTTCATGTCGATGAAGTCGACGACGATGAGTCCGCCGATATTGCGCAGGCGGACTTGGCGAGCGACCTCGGCGGCGGCTTCGAGGTTGGTCTGGAGGATGGTTTTATCGAGGTCTTTGGAGCCCTTGTTACGGCCGGTATTGACGTCGACGGCGATCATGGCCTCGGTTTCGTCGATGACGAGGTAGCCACCGCACGGGAGCCAGACTTGGCGGAAGAAGGCGTTATCGATTTGTTTTTGTACGCCGAAGTGGTCGAAGATTGATTGTCCGCCGGTGTGGAGGCGGATGCGGCGTTTCGAGCGTCGGCTGATCTGGCCGGCGAGGGAGCGCATGCGTTCGGTGGTGGCTTGGTCGTCGCAGATGACTTCATCGACTTCCTCGGTGAGGAAGTCGCGGACGGTGCGTTCGACGAGGTCGGGTTCATTGAAGACGCGGGCGGGCGACTTCATGGAGGCGTTATTTTCCTCTACTTTCTGCCATTGTTCGACGAGCATGGCGAGGTCGCGCACGAAGTAGCGGGCCTTCATGCCGAGGGCGGCGGTGCGCAGGATGATGCCCATGCCTTCGGGGACGCTGAGACGTTCCATGATGCGGCGCAGCCGCAGGCGTTCCTTGGGTTCCTCGATTTTTTTGCTGATGCCGAACTGGTCATTGCGGGGCATGAGGACCATGTAGCGACCGGCGAGCGAGATGTTGGTGGTGACGCGAGGTCCTTTGTTGCCGATGGGGCCTTTGGTTACCTGCACCATGACTTCGGATCCCACCGGGTAGATGGTCGGGATGTCCTTGCTGGTGATTTTCGGTTTGCGGGAGGATTTGCCGCCGCGTTCGATGGCTTCGAGTTCCTCGTCGAGGGCGGCTGGGATGGCATCCCAGTAATGAAGAAAGGCGTTTTTCTCGAATCCGAGGTCGACGAACATGGCTTTGAGGCCGGGCTCGAGGTTACGGACCTTGCCTTTAAAAATGCTGCCGACGACGTTGTCGGAGTCACTTCGTTCGATGGTGTATTCCTCGAGCATGCCGTTTTCGACCAAGGCGACGCGGGTCTCGAGTTTTTCCTTATTGACGACAATCTTGATGCCGGAGCGGAAGTCGCTCCCGATGCCGAAGAATTTTTTGATGGCGCGAATCATCGCTTTCAATTGGGGTTCAGGGGATATGGGTAAGATGGTGGGGGTCTGCGTTCAGGCTACCGGGCCTGACCGCTTTTGAGAAGTGGGTCCTTGGGAAGGCGGGAGGGCGTGGGAGGGGTGGCTGTTGGGCGGGAGGGGGTGGAGGTGCGGGCGCTGCGGCCTTCGGCATTGGAGCGCGACTTGATTTGCGGCTGTGGGGCGGCGGTTTTTGGGCGGCGGGAAGAAGAAACGGGTTTTTCGGTGGTTGGAGGTTCGGCTTCGACGACGGCGGCCTCTTCAGTGGCGGCGGCGGCGGCGAGGATGGCGGCGTCTACGGGGTCATCGGCGTAGACGGTGCGTTCGAGGTGATCGAAGTGGCCTTTGGCTTCGGGCAGCGGCTGGAGTGGTGGGGTGAAGGTGCCTTTGTCCATGGCCATGGCTTGTTTCAGGATGCGGGCGGCGATGGGGGCGGAGGTGCCGCCGCCGGAGAGGCCGTTTTCCACGAAGACGCAGAGGGCGTATTTGGGGTTTTCGTACGGGGCGAAGGCGATGAACCACGTTTTAAAGTCCTTGTTTTTGTCATCCTTGTGGGATTTGCCTTCGAGCCAGGCTTGAGCGGTACCGGTTTTGCCGGCGATTTCATATTCTTTGGATTTGATACCGCGGGCGGTGCCGGCTTCGCCATTGACGACTTTCCAGAGCCCTTTGCGGACGAGTTCGAGGTCTTGGGGGGTAGCGCCTTTTTCGACCAAGTCGGCTTGCAAGCGCGGGGGATTGGGCGTCTCGGTTTTTTCCGCGTGGTCGTAGGTTTTGCTGAGCAACCGTGGGCGATAGGAATGGCGGCCGTGGGCCACGGTGGCGACCACTGAGCACATTTGCAGCGGGGTGGTGAGGACTTGGCCTTGACCGATCGAGGTGAAGGCGGTCTGAGCTTCGGACCATGCGTCACTGGTGCCGGCCTCATCTGGGCTAGGGAGTAGGCCGCCGTCCTCGCGCGGCAGTTCGATGCCGGTGGGTTGGCCTAGGTTGAACCAATCGCCGACGAGATCGATTGATTTGATGCCGGTGGCGATGCCGTAGCGGTAGAAGAAGCCATTGCATGAGCGCATGAGGGCGTCGCTGAGGCCGATCATGCCATGACTTCCGGTGCATTTGGCGAAGTGGCCCCCGAACTGCATGCCTCCGCCGCACATGAAGATGCGTCGCGACTGACCTCGGACGCAACCGGCGAGGGCGACGGGCACTTTGTAGATACTGCCGGGAGGGTAGGCGGAGAGCGCGCGATTCATGAGTGGGAGCGAGGTATCATTCTCGTACGCTTTCCAGTCATTGAGTTCGATTTCTGGGATGAATTTGTTCGGGTCGTAGCTGGGCAGGGAGACGAGGGCGAGGACGTCGCCATTTTGAGGATCGATCATGACGGCGGCGCCGCGTCCGACGCCGGCCTCGCGCAGGGCCATTTCGGCGATCGACTGGAGGCGGACATCGATGGTGAGGAAGACGTCATGGCCTTTGATGGGGTCGATACGGCGGTCCATCAATTCGTCGTGAACGATCCTTCCTTTTTCGTCCTTGGGAAAGACGCGCTGGCCGGAGCGGGCGCTGAGGATGTGATTCATGGTTTGTTCGACTCCGGCGATGCCTTCATCATCGCCTTCGTAGAAGTCGAACCGTCCGGCGTCTTCTGGCGGGATGTAGAGTTCGCCGCGTTGTTTCACGTAGCCGAGGACGTGTCCGAGCATGGCGCCGAACGGGTACCGACGGAGGGTGCGTTTGGAGATGGTGACGCCGTTGAGGAACTGGCTTTGTTCGGCGACGAGGGCGATTTCGTTGAAGTCGACTTCTTTGCGATAGGTGAACGGGATGATACCGCGGTTGGTGCGGTAGTGGGTGCGCATTTCGTCGGAGTTTAGATCGACGAGCAGGTTGAGGCGTTCCAGCTGGGGGGCGACCTCGGCGGCGTACATGGCGAAGATATCGGATTCTTCGCGGTGGCGCCGGGTGCCGAACTTGTCGTTGACGAGGTAGGTGCGTTTGGGGACGTCTTGGTGGCGGCTTTTGTACAGTCGTTCGATTTCGCGCAGGTCGAGTTTTATTTCGTAGCTGACGCGATTGGTGGCGAGGGGGATGCCGTTACGATCTTTGATTTCGCCGCGGATGCCGGCGGTGCGTTGGATCATGAGGGCGGCTTGCGGCAGCTGGGCGAGGTATTTTTTATGTTCCTCGATTTGGACGACCCAGAGGCGCCACAGGAGCATGGCGAACCCGGCGGCGAGGATGAGGCCGAAGAGGTAGAGTCGGATGACGTAGCGGGTCACCATGCGCGTTTCAGTTCGAGGCCGTCGTAGCGAATCTGGTAGCCGGAGAGGCGGGACAGTTTATGGACGAGGAGGAAGATGACGGGTGAGATCATCATGGAGAGGAGGGCGGTGGTGCCGATGTTGAGCCAGACGGCCTCGGAGAAGAAGAAGCGGCCGCGGAGGAAGCAGAACCAGAGGTGTTCGAGGGTGAGGAGGAGGGCGGTTCCGAGGCCGCACATGAGGACGGGTAATTCCCAGCGGCCGCGGCGGAAGAGTGGGCGGATGCCCTGCATGAGGGAGCCGAGCAGGCCGTAGAGGAGGATCGAGTAGCCGAACGACGGGCTGGCGGCCTCCAGCGATGAGGAGGAGTTAAAGACTTGTTCGCCGATTGGGGCGGTGTCGATGACGAGGTGGCGGGCATCCCAGACGAAGCCAGTGGCGAAGGCGAAGAGGAGCATGACGGGGAACCGCAGGGCGACGGCGCAGGCGAAGAAGACGACGGGCACGAGCAGCAGTCTGGCCTCGTAGGCCCAGGGCACGGCGGGGAGGAATTCTTGGGCGAGAAACGACAAGGCCAGCCCGAGGGCGAGGGAGAGGCAGAAGTTCATTGGGGAGCCACCTCCGGGCGCGGTGGGGTGGTGGCGGCGGGTGGCGCGCTGGCGGCGGGGGAGCGGTCGATGACAAAGACGTATTTGATTTTATCGAAGTCGACGGCTGGTCTGACCACGGCTTCGCCGCCGTCGTCGAGTTTATTAAACCGGATGACTTCACCGACGAGGATGTCTGGCGGGAAGACGGTGCCTTTGCCAGAGGTGAAGACTTTGGCGCCGACGGGGACGATGGCTTCGCTGGGGAGGTAAGTGATGCGCAATTCTGGCGAGCGGCTGGTGATGCCGCGCACGCCGGTGAGGATGCCTTGTTCGGTGGTGCCTTCGATGCGAACGGCGACCTTGCAGGTTTCGTCGGTGATGAAGAGGACCTCGGATTCGCGGTCGTAGAGGTGGACGATTTTCCCGACTAGGCCTTCGGCGGTGCGGACGGGCAAGTCTGGGGCGAGGTTGTCGGCGAGGCCGCGATCGATGAGGGCGGTGCTCCAGTAGGTGGCGGTGTGGCGGGTGAGGATGCGGGCGGTGGTGAGGTGGAGCGGGTGATTTTTGGCGAAGCTGAGCATGCCGCGCAGTTCATTATTTTCGCGGACGACGCGGTCGTATTCTTCGTTCAGGATTTGTTGACGTTCGATTTGCAGGTGCAGGGAGGCATTTTCCGCGGCCATTTCGGACGGGGTGCGGGCGGGGGCGGAGAGGGTGGAGATGTTTTCCTGAATGGCGGTGCCGGTGCGCATGAAGGGTGAGAAAACGGACATGATCCGTTTTTTGACGGCATGGGCGGCCGGGTCCGGCCAGGTGAAGATCCACCCGACCGCGCCGAGAAAAACCAGCAGGGCCATGATGTTGAGTTGCCTCATGGTGGGGAGAGGGACGGCCCGGTCACGCCTCCATGCTGGCGACCCTTTGCAGGAAAGCCAGTTCATTGAGCACCATACCGGTGCCAACGCCAACGGCGCTGAGCGGGTCATCGGCGATGTGGACGGGCAGGCCGGTTTCTTCTTGCAGGAGTTTATCGAATCCTCGGAGGAGGGCCCCGCCGCCGGCGAGCATGATCCCGCGGTCGACGAGGTCAGCGGAGAGTTCAGGTGGGCATCGCTCGAGGGTGACGCGCACGGCATCGACGATGGTATTCAGGGGTTCGACGAGGGCTTCGCGTACTTCCTGACTGGTGATGGTGATGGTTTTGGGCAGGCCGGCGACCATGTCACGGCCTTTGACTTCCATGGTCATTTCTTTTTCGATCGGGTAGGCTGAGCCGATGCGAATCTTAATTTCTTCGGCGGTGCGTTCACCGATCATGAGTGAGTAGGCGCGTTTCATGTACTGGACGATGGCTTCGTCCAGTTCGTCACCGGCGACGCGCACGCTGCGGCTGTAGACGATGCCTGAGAGGGAGATGAGGGCGACCTCGGTGGTGCCGCCGCCGATGTCGACGATCATATTGCCACTGGCTTCTTGCACGGGCAGACCGACGCCGATGGCGGCGGCCATGGGTTCTTCGATCATGTAGACCTCGCGGGCACCGGCTTGGAGGGCGCTTTCTTTGACGGCGCGTTTTTCTACTTCGGTGATGCCGGAGGGGACGGCGATGACGACGCGAGGCCGGACGAGGCCGCGGCGGCTGTGCACTTTTCGGATGAAGTGCCGGAGCATGGCTTCGGTGACGTCGAAATCGGCGATGACGCCATCGCGGAGTGGGCGGATGGCGACGATGTTGCCCGGTGTTCTGCCGAGCATTCGTTTAGCGTCATCGCCGACGGCTAGGACCTCATTGGTGCCGTATTTGACGGCGACGACGGATGGTTCTCGGAGGACGATGCCGCGATCTTTGACATAGACGAGGGTATTCGCTGTGCCGAGATCGATGCCGATGTCACTGGAGAAAAAGCCAAAGAGTTTACCAAACATGCGTTGGAAAAAGTTCAAAAGGAAAAGGGAACGTAAAGGGTGAGGGCGGACTTTCATCCCCATGGGAAAAAAGCCGCAGTGGCGCAAAGTATACGGGACCTTCCTGCCCACACACCCACTCTGGGCGGCAGCACAAACCGCCCGCAGCGTCCCCCCGGAAAGACCGGATATCCGGTCACTCCGGTTCACCACTACGGTGCGAACCGGAAAGAATACTTGAACCTGAAATGATTCACCCCTCGGTCAAGGGGAGATTCCAGAAGCGGGGGGCTTCGATGAGGGTCGCGGCGGGGGCGGCGGGCACAAAAAAGCGCCAAGATCCTGGGATCCTGGCGCGTGGGGGAGG
>CAJBME010000343.1 GCA_903954065.1 uncultured bacterium | reverse complement strand
CCGTACAATAATCCATCTGTATGCAGCGCCAATCCTCCCGCCGGACTCGCTCCCGGACGAAGTCCTCCTGAGCCCGTGAATTCCGCCATCAAAGACCACCCGCCCGCGGCCGTCAGCTTGTACACAGTCCCAAAACCGCCGGTACCTCCCGCCGCCGTCACCCCATACAAATCCTGGCCCGCCACCACCAGTGACCCCACGGGCTCAGCGCCACGGACCGCCCCCGACGTCCCCGTAAAAGCCACGAGACTGGTCACCTGCCCGTCCGCCAACATTCGGAAAATCGTGCCCTGCCCAGTCGCCCCGCCGGCCCGCGTCACTCCGTAAAAAATGCCGCTCCCATACGCCGTCAGCCCGCTCGGAATCGATCCCGGAACCGCCCCCGCCGTGCCGCTAAATGACACCAACGACACCACCTCACCCGCAGTCGTTACCTTAAAAGCGGTGCCAAATTCATGCGCCCCGCCGCCGCCCGTTACCCCATACAAGGTCCCATCCCCTCCGTCCACCAAACCTGCATCTGGGGATGCCCCATTCACCCCGGAAAAGGAAAAAACTGTGGTCATCATCCCATCCGGCATCACCCGAAAAACCGTCCCCATCCCATGCGCCCCGCCACTTACCGTCGTCCCATACCACGCCCCATCCGCCCCCTTGACCAAACGCCCCATCGGCTGCTCCGCCCCACGGACAAACTCAGCCAGAAGCTCAAAGCTCGCGGCATTACAAGCCCACACCATCCCAAAAAAGAGAAGGTTGATGCTGAGAAAAAATCGGATCATGACGAAACTTGATAAATCTGAAAATTATAATTTAAAGATTTATTTTAGAAAAGATACTGATTATAAATAACAGAACACCATTCGCCCGGACAGTAGTCCTCCGGGGGGCTCAAAAGCAGCCTCGAGCGTCGGGTCAGTGAGAATACGTCGGCCAGCATCGGAACCGGCTACAATATTGACCTCAGATTATCACTGAGTTGCACCGCCTTTGTGAAACCGGGCCAAACGTGGATGCGGCTGGGGAGCGTGGGGAGCGTGGGGAGCGTGGGGAGCGTAACCGGCGGTGACCATCCTTATCATTATCTGGGCAGCGCCATCTGGTTCACCCGCATCGGCCACGCCATGGGGGAATCAATGCTCGAGTTGCTGGCCGTCAGAAAATAATTTTGTAGGAGAGGGACTGACGCCCAAAGCGCGCGCGCGAGGGGGCGGGGGCGCCAGCGGACTGAAAGTCCGCGTCGCGAGGAGAGGCGGTAAAGAACCGCCCCGCCATTCACCATCAAAGGCTCAACGGCAGGCAAAACCCAACGGCAGGCCGCCGTTTCACGGCCCATGGAATCCCAGCCCGCTGGCGCGGCCACCGGCTTAATGCGACGCGTCGGTCTCGGCCAGCAGCGCGTCGACCGTTTCTCTCGTAATCACCTCAATACCCGTGTCGATGGACTGCGGCATCGGCATGCGCAGCGACGCCTGCCACAGCATCAAAATGGACATCGACCCCTGCATGGCCGGCCGAGTGGCCGATGAGGAGTCGATGACCCCCTCCTTAATAGCCAGCAGAATGGGTTTGATGCCGTCCATGCTCACCACTTTCACCTGTCCGATCCGACCCGCCTTCCGAATGGCGTTGGCAATGCCAATCGGGCCGGAAGCGTCACAACACAGATACCCTTTAAGATCAGGATGGGCCGCAAGGACGGCGGCCGCCTCGGACTCAGCTGTGGCGATGTCGTCGTTGTCAGTGCCTCCGTCGATGATCGTGATGCCTGCATGCTTTTTTAAGACGGCCACTTGGGCGTCGTAACGCTCTATGTGGTTGGGGGCGGTGGGATATCCCTTCATCACGGCCACCGTGCCCGTTCCGCCCAACAGAGTTACAAGTCGCTCAGCGGCAATGACTCCCTGCTGGGAAAAATTGTTGCCAATGTTGGTAATGCCGGAGTCCGGTGAAGGTGCGTCGAAAAGCACCACCGGAATGCCATGCTCCCGAATGCGGTTGATGGCCGTCATATGATTCAACGTGTCCAATGGATCCACGGCAATCCCTGCTGGCTGGGAAGCCGCGGCCTTTTCTAGAGTCTCATTCTGCGCCGTCACGTCCGCGCGGGGCGGGGGCATGTACTCGACGGTGACCTCCACCCCAAGTTGCTTGCTGAGGAGTGCCGCTTGCGCACGCGCACCGCGGTGGACATCATCGTACCATGGATGGGCGATCTTGGGCACAATGATGAAGCGGAGTGGATTTTTCATATGAGGATGGGGTGGGGGGGATCGGATTTTGGTAAAAAAACCACCCCTCTATTACCGTGGACCCATTCCGGTGTCCAGTGCGGCCGTGAAATCCGCCGGGGCGGCGGCACCTCCTCGGGAACCCGGCCGCGGAGGGTGGTCTCCCCTCGGTTTTTATTTCCCCGCTCCGCGGGCGTCGTCGATGGTCGGCTTGCGCGCGGTCATCAGGCCGCGGCCAGCAACCGTATCGTGATGGGTGATATCGGTGAATCCGGCGGCGGTCAGCCACGTGCGCAGTTCGCCCACGCTGTAGCACCGGCCTTGTGTGGCGTGGGCCAAGGTGACTGAATACTCGGCGACATGAAGCGGGCCGTCCTTGGCGTCGTTGAGAAAAGCATCATGCATGATGAACATCCCGCCAGGCGGAAGTGCCGCCCACGAGGCGCCAATCAAAATCAATACTTCCGGCACGTCCCAGTCATGGAGGACATTCGACCAAAGATGCACGTCATGATCCGCGGGCAGGGGGGCGTCCATCATGTCGGCCGTCAGAACCGAAACGCGCGAAGCGAACCCACGGCGAGCGATCAGCTGCGCCGCCATCGCATCCACGGGTGGTTTTTCTAGCACGGTGGCGCTCAGATGCGGGTGCTGGGCGGCAAAAGCGCAGGCGTAAATACCCGATCCTCCAGCGACATCGAGCAGGCGCGAGTGGTGGCTGAGGTCGACCCCGCGGGCCGCAGCTGGTCCGAGTAGGATGCCGCGGCAATCCATGGTGGCGGTGAAACGACCGGCGAATGTTTCGTCCTCCATGGCGTGGTGCCAGTCATCCCGGTCTTTCTGCTGCCCGCTCCAGAGCACCGGGCGTCCACTACGCATCACCTGCAATAAATCAATGACTCCTGCGCGATCTTGTAACGGAGCATAATACGGTGACAGACACCATGGCGAACCCGCTACTAAATGTTCCGCCGCCATCGGGGTCAGATGCAGCGTCCGGTCCGGGGCGGTTCGCAAGAGTCCCTGCGCCCGGAAAAGCGTGGTCATCACATCCACCATGCGCGGGACAATCTGGAAATGCCCGGCCACCGCCTCTTCCGTCACCCCCGCTCCTCCTCGCTCCGCCAACCACGAAAAAAAATCCAAATGCACCAGCGCCGCCACCAGCAAATCAGTCGCATACAGCCCGTCACGGGCTCGATACAATGCCGTCGGATCAGTCTGAGGCGCCGCCTTTAAGTCAATGGAGAACATCCTGCCAGTCTGGCCCTAAAAAACACCGTCAGGCAAGTCCCCACCACAACCAGGCCATGGAATTATTAGTGGGTGTGGTTGTTGGTTGCGTGGACCGGGCGGGGAGTGGATAAAGCGCTGGTGGTTTTTGTTGTGCAGGCACTCCGGTGGTGGTTTTTCCTCATGGGGGTGGCTGATGGATGAATCGACCATGGGTCATGTTTTTTTCCGGCCAGTCCGGAGCTGATTTATTGCGTATGAGACTTTTTATGATGAAGCAATCGACCGGCCGGTGGCTGGTGCTGGGGCGTTCAGGCGGCTTTGGGTGGCTGCTGGTAGCGCTGTGCCTGCTGAGCGGGGGCGCGGTGCTGGCGTCGAATCCGCCCGCGGCGGTGCGCTCGATGGGGGCAGGTTCCTACTGGCACGGGCTGCCGCCAGCTGTCAAAGGTCCCCCGGCGCTCATCTACCGCACGGAGGAGGCGGATGGGCCGATGCCGAGCAATGACTGGTGGAGTTCACTGGCGTGGCTTCCGCTTTCGGAAACAATGTTTCCACATCCTTTGGCGGTTAAGGCCGTGGAGGGCGGGTTGCGGGTAGCCTATCCAGGGGCGGCCTTGGTGGCGGGGCGAGTCGCCATCATGGGCGGTGGTGGGGAAGATGTGCTGTTGGGTCATTCGATGGTGGAACGTTTTGCCGATGCCCGTGTCGCGGGCTGGAGCGACTGGTTTGTCACCGTGCAGATGGGTGATGAAGCGGCGGGCCTGCGCCTGACATTTGGGCATGGTTCGCCCTTTGTTTTTGCCCAATATACGGGAGGAGAACCTGCGGTGTCACTGGCGGCCGGGGCGGAAATTTTCAGTGGCGAGGCGGCCGGGCCCGTGTTGGGCGTGCGATTGGGGGCGAAATTTTACGGATTATTCGCGCCTGGGGGATCGAGCTGGAGTGGCATTGGCTCGTCGCGGCTGGTGGCGCGCACTGGCGGCAAAGGGTATTTTACGCTGGCCTTGCTGCCGGATGGATCGCCGGAGACGATGGCGCGGTTCCGGCGCCATGCCTATGCGCGTGTGACTGATTCGCGCGTGGATTGGTCCTACGATGAAAAACGAGGAGCTGTCGAGACGCGTTTTTCCATTCAGACCGAGCCCGAAGAAGGGGAGGAAAAAGGAACGCTTTTCGCCCTCTATCCGCATCAGTGGCGACACACCACCTCGGGCATTAGCGATGGCGTGTATCAATCCGTGCGGGGACCGCTCAAACTGGTGGCAGGCAATGGGTTTTCTACCGTGGTGCCATTGCCAGGAGCGCTGCCATCATTGCCGCTGACGGCGGGCGTCGATCGCGCAGAATTGCGTGAGTTGCTGGCGTCCGACATGGCCGGGGAACCGCAACAGCTGGGTGATACCTACTGGCTCGGGAAACAGCTGGGTAAATGGGCCACCCTCCTGCCCGTGGCCGAACAGGCGGGCGAACTGGCAGTAGTCGAGGAATGCACGCGGCGGATCCGAATGGCTTTGGAAAATTTTCTTACCGCGCGCGATGTGACTGGCGTTCCCAAGCAGGCGGAGAAAGGAGTTTTTGCCTATGATCCTGCGTGGGGCTCGCTCATCGGGTATCCTGCCAGCTATGGGAGTGACGACCAGCTGAATGACCACCACTTTCATTACGGGTATTTTTTGCGCGCGGCCGGCGAACTGGCGCGGCGCGATGCCGGTTGGGCTGAACAGTGGGCGCCCATGCTCAAGCTGCTCGTGCGGGACATCGCTAGTGCGGACCGCGCCGATCCCATGTTTCCATTTCTTCGGTGTTTCGATCCCTATGCCGGTCACTCCTGGGCCAGTGGCCACGCCCGGTTCGGCGACGGGAACAACAATGAATCCTCCAGTGAGGCGGTGAATGCCTGGTTCGGATTGCTGCTGCTGGGCGAAGCCACGGGTGACCGCACCCTGCGCGATCTGGGCGCGTGGCTCTATGCCACGGAAATTTCGGCCATCGAAGATTATTGGTTTGATGTGCGCGATGAACTGCATCATCCCGATTACACGCCGTCCGTGGTCACCATGGTGTGGGGAGGTAAAGGGTCCAATGACACTTGGTTCGGCGCCAATCCGGAAATCGTCCATGGCATTAATTTTCTCCCCATCACCGGGGGCTCGCTGTATCTCGGGCGCTGGCCAGACTACGTGCGAAAAAACTACGCCGCCTTGCTCGTGGAAAATCGAGCGGCTGATCTGGCCGCGGCCGTCGGTCAAAATCGAGACTCCTCCGTCGGCGACGGCAGTCATTTCGATCAATGGGCTGATGTGTTGTGGATGTACCGGGCGTTGGCTGATCCGGTCGGGGCCCTGCAGGCGTGGACGAACCGTCCAGCGGATTTCAAGCCGGAGGCCGGCAACTCGCTGGCCCACACCTATGCGTGGATCGCCGCCTTTCGTGATCTTGGCCTGATCGATCGGTCTGTCTCGGCGGACACCCCATTTGCCGCGGTCTTTCTTAAGGACGGTCAACGCACGCACGTCGCGTGGAATCTGGCGGCCGTGCCCCGCGAGGTCGTCTTCAGTGACGGAGTCCGGCTGGTGTGCCCCGCCCGCGGTCAGGTCATGCAGTGAAACGTCCAAGGCAGCCGCCGGGCGGCAGGCAAGCCCGTAGCCTCCAGCCTGCCGGTGGAAAATCACTCAGCACGGTAGCCGCGCCAGATCCAGACCAACGTGTCCGCCAGCGTCTGCTCGAAAACGCGCCGGTCACAGTGGCCGGTGGCCTCGCTGAAGACAAAACGATGGGCATAACCTTTGGCCTCAAGGGCCGCTTCCGTGCGCAGACCGGCCATCACCCAGTTGTGATACGTTTCTTCCGGATCATTGGCACGATTGTCGTTTTGCGAAACATGAGTGAAAATACGCAAGGGCTTGGTTTCACTGGTCTCGATTAGCTTCATCCCCGAGTGATATTCCCACGCCCCCAGTGGATAGGCCGCCTCTTCGGGAGCATCGTCATCCTGCTGATCGACGAAAGTGCCGGAATAGGCCATGATGCGTCGAAACCATTCAGGGCGGAACCATCCCATGGTCAGGGCGGCGGCTCCTCCTGAACTGCAACCGATCACACCGCGGCCCCATGGGTTATCGGTGAAGGCAATCCGGGGATAGGCCGCTTTGATCTCGGCTTGATTCAGGACGGCCGGCAGGACCTCGTCATGAATAAAACGCGCCAGACGGTCGGATAGGGTGTCGTATTCCAATCCACGCTGGCTGCTCTTCCCGTCATCCCCGCCATTCTCAACGGCCACCGCGATAAAGGCGGGCAGCGTGCGCATGGGATCTTTGGCTAGAGCCAGATTGTCCAGCGCGTGGGAGATGAGTTCGAGTGGTCCCGGGCCGTCATGAATCACCAATACCGGAGCCTTGGTGCCATCGCGATAAGCGGCCGGTACATATACCGTGATGGTCCGCGCCACGCGCACCGGTTTTGTGCCGGGTTCAAGCGTCTTGTCGGTGCCGTTAAAGATGCGGCTTTCCGCCAGCGGCATACTAAATTGAAATGTCCGCCCTTTGGGCTGACCGCGGTCAGTGAGATCAGGATCAATACTGTACTCAGGACCAATGGTGAAACGGCCATCGCCAGTTTCTCCCGGATTTTCCGGTAAGTCGTCTGCCGCCCGCAAGATGAAACTCGGCGCCGCCGCCATCACCAGGGAGTACGCCAGCATCGCCCGCCAATATGAAGTCAACATAAGCTAAGCTCTCCGGCGGCCTCCCCACTGTCAATGACATCATGGGCAACAACCAGTACCTCCGCCTGAGCAGGGGAGAGGAAAATCATGCCGCTCGTGGCCAGCCGGTCAGGAAAGGAGTAATTGGCTCCACACTTCAGGTTTGAACCCGGCCAGAGCCCGACCCTCCCCGATCAGCAACGGCCGCTTGATGAGGTTGCCGTTTTGTGAAAGTAACTGCAAAGCCTCCTCCTCACTCATGGTCGGCAGCCGGTCTTTCATGCCAAGGGCCCGATAGTCCAACCCCGAAGTATTAAAGAGCTTCCGAATGTCCCCACCCATGAAATCAAGCGCCGCTTTCAACTCGGCAAAACTGGGAGGCGTCTCGCGGATCGCCTTGACCTCGACAGCAATACGATGGCTGGCAAGCCACTGCATTGCTTCCCGACAGGTGCTGCACTTCTGGTAAACATAGAGAACTGACATTCCCCAGTGTCGCCATAGCCAGCGGGCTCGCAAGATGTTCGACATCGAGGCTTGAAAGAGCGAAAATTCATGTGAGACGAATCCGGAAAATGATCATTCCTAACAGAAAGCGCACATGTTGAAAATCATCCTCAGCATCCTCGCCGCCCTCGGCCTACCAACTTTTGTTGGCGCACAAACGGCGGTGGACCCCGATCCGAATGGCGTGCTGCTCAAGCCGATTCCCGACAAATTGATCGTACTCACCTTCGACGACGGGCCAGCCAGCCACTACACGGTCGTCGCCCCGATTCTCAAGGAGTTGGGGCTAGGCGGCACGATCTACGTCTGCGATTTTGATTCCTTCAAAACACGTAAAGATTGGTATGTAACTTATCGTCAAATGATTGAGATGGACGCAGATGGTCTCGAAATCGGCAACCACACCCTAGGGCATGCTTCCGGCTACGATCCGATCATGGCCATGGAGGATCAAGTCCTGGCTCACGGCGGACCGCTGATGACCACGCTGTGCTGGCCGATTTATGCGGTGAACTGGGACGACTGTCCGAAGCTCTCCGCGCATGGATAGACCTTCGGACGCGGCGGGCATGAGCGTCCCTATCGCCCGACGGTGGACAATCCGTTTGATGTTCCTTCGTTCTCGGTCCACGACGGAGTTCCGGTTGAAAACTTCATCAAGCAGGCGCAGCAGGCCTGCAACGGGCGGGTTGTCTGCTTTTGCTTTCACGGCGTGCCCGACATGGAGCATCCGCCAGTGAGTTTGAAACCATCGACCTTCAAGGCGATGATGCAGTACCTCAAGGACAACAACTACCAGTGCATCGCGATGCGGGATTTGACCCACTACATCGATCCAGTGAAGGCTGCGAAGCTGCCGCGCACGGTCGACGAGGTGAAGGACGCGCCGCCGTTTCTCTCGCTCAAGGATGACCATCCCTTTATCGCGCCAGCCGAGAACAACATCAAAGAATTCTCACTTCCCGGTCTGCCACCGGTGAATGCTTCCCAGACAGAACTCACTCTCACGGTGGCCCATGACACCGATGTAACGGCGCTGGCGCCGACTATCAAGGTGTCGGACGGAGCCACCATCACTCCGGCGTCTGGTGTCAGTCGCGATTTTACTCAAGGGCAGGAATACGTCGTCACCGGTCGGGACGGCAGCAAGAAAAGTTATTTCGTGACGGTCGTGCGAGCTTCCGTCAGTAAGGCTGCCGCCATGGCGGGCTTCACGGTGCCCGATGCGCTGTCGACCGCCCTTTCGAGGAATCGCATGGTGGTGATCGTGCCGAAGGTCACCGATGTGACGGCTCTGGCCCCCACCTTCACCTTGTCGCCATTCGCCACCGCACTTCCCGCCTCGGGAACGGTCCGGGATTTTACCAAGCCGCAAAGTTACACCATCACGGCCCAAGACAAGTCTACTCAGACGGTGACCGTGGTGGTACTCAAGAGCGATCAACCAAACGCTTTCACCTGGAGCAATCCCGGCGACGGCACCTGGAGCGAGGCGGCTCGGTGGTCGGGCGGCGCGAGGCCGGAGATGCATGGCCAGTCGGACTACGTGATGAATTTCGACCAAGGCGGCGGCGGCAAGGTCAAGAACGACTTGAAAGAAGGTTTTCGGTTGAACCAACTCGTCTTCAGTGACCGCAGCGGCGGTTTGGCCCTCAGCGGAAATGGCCTCACCTTTGTCAAGGGTTTCGGCAGTAGCATAGCGCCGGCCATTCGGCCGGGAAAATGCCAACGGGTTGACATCGACATGCCGTTGATCCTTGAGGACGATCTCACTGTGATGACCGCTATCGACAAGGATCCAAACTGCTTCTTGAGTTTCAACGGCACCATCTCCGGACCGCATGCGCTGATTCTCAATAGCTCGGGCGACGCGAATGTCGCCGGCATCAATTTTCACGATGTGCATTATGGAGTCTTGCAACTCAATAACAGCAATACCTACAGTGGCGGGACGCTTATTAGCGGCGGCAAAATCAATGTGCGGAAAGCGGACGGCCTGGGCACCGGCGTGGTGACTCTGGACAATTACGGCTCCTTGTCCTCAGAAAACACCTTAGCCAATCCGCTGGTGATCAATGACGGTATGCTCTTCCAATGCCATACGAGCGGTCCAGTCACGCTGAATGGCACCGCTCATTTCATTGCCAACTGTACGATTTCAGGAGCAATGAGCGGGGTCGGCGGTTTGATCATGCACGGCACCAACGGAACTTATCTCAACATGGTGCCCGGTGGCATGCTGACCTTGGATGGCGTGAATTCCTACAGCGGTCCGACCATCGTTTTTCCGGGCACGCTGAAGGTGACAAAAGCCACAGGGCTCTACAAGGGCGATGCCGCGAAATGGACTCCGAAAAACATCACCATTCACAAGGCGGCAACCTTGCGACTCAGCGTCGGCGGTCCGGGCGAGTTCAGTGGCGAGCAACTGGACGCATTGCTCACCGGGTTGACGAATTCGGTTCATGACAACGGTCTGATGGGCGGTTCGTTTCTGGCACTCGACACCGCCAACGCCAGGGCCTCAGTCGTCGTTTCCGCCAGCATCGCGGATTCCAAGGGGCCAGGCGGCGGATCATTTCTGGTGAAAAAATGCGGATCAGGGGTGATGAAACTCGCGGGCAACAATTCCTACACCGGTCGAACGGTTTTGGAGGGCGGTGGATTGAGTGTTTCCTCTTTTAATAGCTACGGTGGCGCCAAGGCCAGCAGCAGTCTCGGTGCACCGCAGGACATTGAGGCCGGCGAGATCGTCATCGGTGAAGAAGGTAAGGATGGTGAATGCTCGCTGATCTACACAGGCGGTGGAGAAAGCACCAACCGGGTCCTGAACTTCGCCGGGAAAAATGCCACCGTGATCTTCGATCAATCCGGCACCGGTTTACTTAAGTTCACCAGTGACATCCTGATTTCCGGTTACGGGGCCGACAAGACCGTCGCCCTGCAGGGCGACACCGCAGGTACGGGCGAAATCGCCGGAGGTATCCGCGACCCTCACGACCGCGAAAGCAGGGCAAAAACATCGGTCATCAAATCGGGTCAGGGAACCTGGATACTTTCCGGATCCAACACATTCAGTGGTGCAACCAAGGTCCTGGAGGGCACTCTCGCACTGAGCTCCGTGAAAAGCCTCGACGAAAAAACGGCCATCGAGATCTCCGTCGG
Source organism: uncultured bacterium (assembly GCA_903954065.1). Classification (GTDB taxonomy): domain Bacteria; phylum Verrucomicrobiota; class Verrucomicrobiia; order Verrucomicrobiales; family V1-33; genus CAJBME01. Next base: position 61,208 of record CAJBME010000343.1, on the reverse strand, counting down.
TTCGATGCTTGAGCTGAACTTCAACGGTGAACTGCGCGGCGGTAAACTGATCATCAATGGCACAGAACAACCGGTGGGAACCTACGATGCGAAAAATTCGCCGCAGTTCATCAAGGGCCCCGGGGTGCTGAAAATTGAATAGGCGACGCTCGGGCTCCTCCCTCCCGGGAACGCTGAGCCCCAGCTCGGCGCGTCTAAAAAATTCCCATCCACTCTTCGCACGACCCACAGACCTCCTCCCCATCCACTCTTCAAACGACCCAGCCGACACATTCACTCGTAGAGCCGTAGAGTTACCCGTCGACAGTTGTGTTTGGTTTCGCTAATCTTATGGTATGCGTGCGCTACTCCTCTGCGTCTTCTGCCTGCTGGGGCTCGGAACCGCCGCCCGCGCAGTCGCGGCCCCGGCCACCCACAGTGCGCGCCCCAATATCATCCTCTGCATGACCGACGATCAAGGCTGGGGCGATGTCGGCTTTCACGGACTGACTCAAATCAAAACTCCGCAGCTCGATGCACTTGCCGCCTCCGGGCTGCGCTTGGACCGCTTCTACGCCCAGCAAAGCTGCTCCCCTACCCGCGCGAGCATCCTGACCGGCCGCCACCCCAATCGCATGGGCGTCTTCTGGCCCGGCATGCCCCTGCGCCGGGAGGAACTCACTCTGGCCCAAGTCGCTCAGCAGCAAGGTTACCGCACCGGCCACTTCGGTAAATGGCACTTGAACGGCGTCGCCGGTCCCGGTCGGGTGATCCCAGAGTCCGATCCCCTTTCGCCCCGCCACTGCGGTTTCGAGGAATCCTTCTCCGTGAGCAACTATTTCGAAACCGATTGGACCTTCGGCCGCAACGGCCTCCCCGAACCCAGCCAAGGCGACGGCTCCGAGGTCATTATGACCCAAGCCCTCCAATTCATCGAAAAGCAGGCCACCGAAAAGCAACCCTTCCTAGCTGCTATCTGGTTCGGTAGTCCTCACGTCCCGCACCGCCCCCTTCCTGCTGACCTCCAAGCCGCTCATGGGTCAGGCTACTTCGGCGAACTCCTCGCCGTAGACCGCAGCATCGGGATCTTGCGCGACCGACTCCGCGAGCTGGGACTAGCCGAAAATACCCTCCTCTGGTTCAATAGCGATAATGGGGGGTGGATCGATCCGTCTCACCCTGAGGCCCACGGCGTCTCCGGTGGCCTACGCGGCCGCAAAGGCGACATGTGGGAAGGCGGCCTGCGCGTTCCCCGCGTCATCGAATGGCCCGCCCGCATCCGCCAACCAGCCATCAGCACCGTACCCGCTGGCGTGGTCGATATCTTTCCCACCCTCCTCGCCGCCATGCAGGCTCCCGATCCTCTGCCCGCTCGCCCCCTGGACGGCATCAGCCTGCTCCCCCTCTTCGACGGCCAAATGCCCCACCGCCCCCAACCCCTCGGCTTCTGGCAGGCCAATGGCGGAGAACACCCCACAAGCGATTCTGGCCCCGCCGCTTGGACCGATGATCGCTATAAACTTGTCAAATTAGGCAAAGGCCGGTATCAATTGTATGATCTCCCAGCAGACCCCGCAGAGCAAATCGACCTCGCGGCGTCGCTCCCTGAAGTCGTGGCCCCTCTTCAAGCCGACCTCGAGAGGTGGCAGCAATCCGTGCTCCGCAGTTTGTCCGGCGCCGACCCACCTGCCCCGCGACCCCAACACATAGACGGTGGGCGTTAGTTTAGTACTCGGCCCGAGTTTTGGAGCCCCCTTCACCAAGAGCCGCTGTCGCAGCGCCTTGATAGCAGGAGCTATGGGTGATTGTGACGGTGGGTAGGCTCAGTCGAAGATCATCTGAAACTTGACGGGTAATGGCTTCCATCGACGATAGGTGAACATGCCCGAAGACAAGAAATCGATCCTACACGCCATTGAGCACAGTCTCTTTGAATTCCCGCCGTTGCCGGGTCATTGGGACGTACCCACTTTCCCTGGCCTTCTGGCGCACGCCACCCCCGAGGTGTCGCATCCGTTTGGTAACATGGTTGGTGTTTCCACGCTCACGACGGAGAATGCTGACTTTGTCATCGCGCAGGTGCAGGAGTTCTTTGGCCAGCGCGGTCATAGGGTCGGCTGGTGGCTCAATCCGTCGTCCACGCCAGTCAACCTGGTCGCCAGATTGGAAGCCGCCGACTTCTCCAGAATGATCGAGCAAGCCGGGCTGGTGCTCAACTTCTGCCCCGATCTGCGTCAAGATCGGCTTTGAGGAAGTGTGCAGCGTTGATTTTTACGTGTGGGGCAACGTCTGAGGTCAGGCCGGAACCACCTTGTGGACAGCCATTGAGTGGGTGGGTTTATAATGCTGTGGGTGCACTCTGGTGGTGGCAAAGTGGTCGGGGCGACTCTATGTTAGGGCGTGTAGGAATATGTGAATGCTCCCTTCCCGCCGCCTCATCACATGTCCTGCCCACCCGAGCTCACGCCGGTTCCCTCAAGTAAATTACTATCAGAAACATGAAAACCGGTCCCTGTGCCCCCGTTAATCCTTCGTCCCCGTTCCGCCCGCGTGTTGGCGTTATTTCCGCTAGAGTCGCCATGGTCGGGGTGCTTGCAGTGCTGGCGGCGGCTCCCACCACCTGGGCCGGCGTGACCACGCCAATACTGTGGACGGAAAACGGCCATGGCTATCAGGTCGTGGTGGTGCCCGACGGTATCACGTGGAGCGCTGCCCGGGATGCCGCCGCCGCGAGCGGCGGGCACTTGGTTACCCTGAATTCCGAGGCCGAGAACGGGTTTGTCCACGGTCTGATTGCCGACGAGGCCACCGCGTGGGTGTCCATTGGCACCGCGCCTAACCAGTCGACCTCCGGCCCGTGGATCGGACTGTTTCAGGCAACAGGTTCAGCCGAACCCGCGGACGGCTGGGGCTGGGTCACCGGTGAGCCACTTATGTTCGCGAACTGGGAAATCAACCGTCCGAATGATGTCGACGGAATCGAGCAGTTCGGTCAGTATTTCGGGGTCGGTGTGGATAACCGCGCGGCCACTTGGAACGACCTGCCGAACCGCGGCAGCGACCTCATCTCGATCGTGGCTACCAATCCGCGCGGGTATATCGTCGAATTTCCGGCCGTGCCCGAACCCTCGACCGCGGCCTCCCTGCTCGCCGCCCTCACCCTGACCCTGCTCCGCCGCCGGCGGCTAGGCCAGGCCGGAACTTCGCGGAAGTTCCCAACGCCTTCCTCATAGCCCCCGAGAGCTTCTCTCTGGCCCACATGAAAGGCGGTCGTGTTCCTGTGCCCTTTCGGGGCACAGGAACGATGGCGTTCTGATTCCGTGGGCATGTCCCAATGAAATGGCAGATACCTACTTTTGTGCCACCGTCTGCGTGTGACTGCAGGGTTTATGATGCTGTGGGTGCAGTCTGGTAGTGACAAAGTGGGCGGGGGACTTTATATCTAGGCGTGTGGGAATACGTGAAAATCGCTCGTCCGGAGCATTGGTTAAAGAACGTGTTTATCGTGTTCGGCCATGCGGTGGCGTGGACTCTGGTGCCGTCGGTGTCTGCGGATGAGGGAATGATGGGAGTGGCGGCATTTTCGTTGGTGCCGGCGTGTTTTATTGCCTCGGCTAACTATATTTTGAATGAAATTCTTGATGCGCCCTTTGACCGGTTGCATCCGACCAAGCGTTTGCGCGGGGTAGCGGCGGGTAAGGTGCGGGTCGGGTGGTTATGGGCGATGATGGCACTTTTTGGGGTGGCAGGCTTTGGGCTTAGCCTCCTTTTTTTTCCGGCGGGTTACACGTTGGCGTTGGGGTTGTTGTTGTTGAGCGGGCTAGTGTACAACGTGCCTCCGGTGCGGTTAAAAGACCGGGCTTTTGTGGATGTGATTGCCGAGTCGTTTAACAATCCGATTCGGTTGTGGTTGGGCTGGTATGCCTTGGTTCCTGGGCTGTCGGTGGTGCCGCCTTTGAGTATTGTGTTGGCGTGGTGGGCGTTCGGCGGATTGTTAATGACGGGTAAGCGCTACAGCGAATTTCGGTTTATTGGTGATCCTCAGGTGAGTGGGGCGTATCGAAGGAGTTTTCGCACGTATACAGAGACGAAGCTGCTGCTAGCGATGATCACCTACAGCGGGTTGTTTTGTTTTTGCACTGGGGTTGCCATGGCGGCCTACCCTCGATTGAATAACTTGGTCTTTGTTTTCCCATTGTTGTTGGGGGCGGTGCTGGCGTATTTCAAACACGCGATGAGCGAGGTTGGGGCGCATCTTGAACCAGAGCAATTGCTCCAAAACAAATGGATCATTGCGGCCACTTTGGCCACGGGCGGGGTGACCTTGTGGTTGCTGACGACTCGGCTCCCACTGCTCGAATGGTTTCACTTTCTGCGGCCTTTGGGCTATTGAGATCCAGCGGGTTGGAGTTCGACCATGACTGGGCGATGGTCTGACTGCAGATTGGGGCCGACGAGGAAAGTGGTGGTGCGGAGAGTGGGGGAGATGAGGATGTGATCGATGGGAATTTGGAAAAACGGCGACTGTACGTTCCAGGTCGGCTGCCAGCCGTAGCCTTCGGCGCTATTGTGCAACGGGATTTGTTCGAGCAGGCGGCGCATGGGATGGCACCATGGAGTGGCATTGAGGTCGCCGAGGACGATGTGGGTGGTGATCCGGTGGGCGGCGAGCCAGGCGCCGGCCTGAGCCAGCGTGGTATTGCGAAGGGCGCTGCGGAAGGCGTTCATGGGCGGTGGCGGGTGCATGCCGAGGAGCAGTAGGTCACGCCCCTGCCATGTGATGACCGCGGCGAGAGAGGGGCCAGCGGCCTGGTTCCACTGTTTTTCCTCAAGATGCGTCCACGGGTGTCGGCACAGGAGGGCGCAGCCGAAGGCATCGAGCTGGGGGCTGTGATGTTGGTAGGGATAGGTATCGGTCAGCAGGCGCAGTGCGTCCGACCATGGCGGAGTGACTTCCGAGAGAAAGACGGCGTCGGCCTGGACGCGGCGTAACCAGTCGATGGTGAGAGTGTGGTTATGGTTGATATACAGCAGGTTGTGTGTGATTAAGCGCAGTGGTGGCGCCGGCTGGAAGGACTGGGCTGACGGAACCTTCGCGCCGGCCGGTCCGGCCCACAGCGGATGGAGAATCCAAGCATTCAATGCGGCCCCCGCCAGAAAAACGATAGTACTTGTCCAATGGCGCCTGATGCCGAACAGGAGGGAAAGAACGGCCAGAGTCAAAAAATACTGGCCGCGGAAATGGGAAAAGAGATCGAGGAACCAGTGCCACGATCCCAAAAAACCGAGAAGCGTCAGCGTCAGGGCGGCGCCGCCTCCGGCTTGAAGGAGGCGGAGGATGTGGGTTCGCCTCTCCTGAGACATGGGTTATTTCCTCGGGATGACGAGTTTTCGTCCGTCGCGGATCATGTTGGATTTTAGGCCATTAGCCTTTTTGAGGGCCTGTATCGTAACACCGTATCGATTGCTCAAGCTGGAAAGTGAATCGCCGCGTTTCACGATGTGCGACGTGGAGCGGTTTTTGGCGGCTGTTTTCGCTGTGGTTTTCGCCGTGGGTTTGGCCGTGGTTTTGCGAGGTGGGGGCGGCGTTGACGAGGCGGTGGATTTTTTGGTAGGCGAGGTGGCTGGCCGGCTGGCGGTGATGGGTGTGGGCTGGCTTGACTGGGAGACGGGGCTGACGAGGGGGCGGCGTTCGGGAGGGGCGGTGGGTTCATTCCGTCCATCTTCGCTGCGGTCGGTATTGACGCGGCGGCCGTAGCGGACGGCGCCTTCGGCGGCCCAGGCATCGATGTAGCGCCCTGAGGCATCGAACGGGTATTCGGCCCGGGGCATGCGGTGTGGGGGGGTGGCGATCGACTCCGGGGTCAGCGTCAACTTTTGTTTGGGAGCGGTGCAGGCGCCGAGTGTCGCCGCGATGACCACGAGCAGGCCGCGGGCCACGGTGCGGGGGATGATCTTTTCGGAGGACATGCCGGATAAAAACGAGGTGCTTGGCCCATGGTGCAAGCCGAAAAGGCCGGTGTTTCCGTGAGTGGGGGCGGGAGGCTGGGGCGTGAGGATGGCGGAGGGGGGTTAGACGATTCGCTCCACAAACGAAGCGGCTTCGAATGGTTCGAAGTCTTCCGCTGTTTCGCCGGTGCCGATGAAGCGAACGGGGATGCCTAATTCTTGTTGGATGGGGACGATGATGCCGCCTTTGCCAGAGCCGTCGAGTTTGGTGACGATGATGCCGGTGAGTGACCCTAGTGCTTTTTGAAATTCGCGGGCTTGATTGAGGGCGTTGGAGCCGGTGGTGGCGTCGACGACGAGCAGGGTTTCGTGGGGGGCCTCCGGGTCTTTGCGGGCGAGGATGCGCCGGATTTTCCCCAATTCTTCCATCAAATTGTGGCGTGTGTGGAGGCGGCCGGCGGTATCGCAGATGAGGAAGTCGAATCCTTCGCGTCGGGCGCGGTCATGGGCCTCGAAGCAGACGGCGGCCGGATCGGCTTGGTAGTGAGTTTTGACGATGGGGACGTTGAGGCGGGAGGCCCATGTTTCCAGTTGTTCAATGGCGGCGGCGCGGAACGTATCGGCGGCGGCGAGCAGGACCCGGTGGCCCTGACTTTGCAGCATGTGGGCTAATTTGGCCGAGGAGGTTGTTTTGCCGGTGCCGTTGACGCCGGTGACGAGGATGACGGTGGGCCCGGTGGTCGCTCGCCGCAGGGGGGCGGCGCGTGCTGGCAGGATCTTGGTGATTTGCTCGCGGGTGGCGGCGGCAATTTCCTCCAAACGCAGACTGCTCCCGCGCGCCCGCAGTGAGTCCAGAAGCTGGTCTGTAAAGACCGGTCCGAGGTCAGCCTGGATTAAGAGGGCTTCCAAATCCTCCCAATCAATGCTGGGTCGGCGGACAAAGAGGGATTTAAGTTTGGAAAAGAGTCCCACAGGATGGAGGCGTGAGGGGTGAGATGGCGGACGGGCGGAACCGGATCAAGTCGGGCTCTGGTCGGCGGGTTCTCGAAGTGGCTCGACGGCGGAATCGTTTTCAGGCTGGGGCGGCCGCACCGGTTGCGGGCGGCCTGTTCTGGGGCCGGGTTCTGGGGTCCGCAGCGGGCGAGACAATTGTTTTTTCAATTCGTCGAGCACACCATTGATGAAGCGTGGCGAGTCTGGGGTGCCGAGGCGGCGTGAGACCTCGATGGCCTCATTGATGGCGACGATGGGCGGCGTCTCCAGACAAAAGAACATTTCGTAGATGGCGAGTCGCAAGACGTTGCGATCGACGACCTCGAGGCGGTCGAGGGCCCAGTTGGAGAGGGCTTGCGTGAGACGCTCATCGACCTCACGGCGGCGTGCGATGACGCCGCCGATGAGAGACTCGGCGAATTTGCGGGCTCCGGGTCCGGCTTGGTGGACGGTCCAAAATAGCTCGAGACCGGAGGCGTCGGGGGCGGGATTTTGGTCCAGACTGTAGAGGAATTGAACAGCGGCCTCACGGCCTTCACGGCGCAGGCTGCTCATGTGCTGGCGCGATCGCGTTCACGGACGCCGGGGTAGGCGGTGTGTAGTTTTTGGAAGAGTTCGGCCATGGTGAGGGCGGCGCGAGCGGCTTCCACCCCACGATTGAGTTCTGAGCCGAAGCATCGTTCGCGTGCTTGTTCCTCGTCCTTGAGGAGCAGGACCTCATTGATGACGGGCAGTTCATGGCGAACGGCCATTTCAGCCAGCTGGGTGGCTACGGTCCGGGCGATGATGTCGGCGTGGGCGGTGGATCCTTCGAGGACGACACCCAGAGCTATGACGACATCGGCGCCGGTGTGATTCAGAACGTATTCCGCGCACACGGGGATTTCGCCTGCGCCGGGCACCCGGTAAAGGGGGATGCTGGAGTTGGGGAGCAGGGCGACGATCTCATTGCGGCACGAGTCAATGAGACCTTGCACGAAGTCTTCATTGAAGGTGCTGGCCACAATGGCGAAAGTTCGACGCGGCCCAATCAGGCGTGGGCGGCGGGTGATGGTCTTGTCCGACATGGATCGAGAGAGTGGCTTCCGCATCATCTCGCCGCAAGACTGATTTTGCGCGGCGGTGGGAAATGCGGGGTTTTTTGTGACTAATTTCTGCTTCCGCACCGGTCAGGGCGACCTCCAGCGCGGTAATGCGGCTGTTGGGTGGTGGCCTGGAGCGTGAGGGCGAGGGTGTTTAGCGGGTTTTGGCGGTTGGACTGCGCAAGGCTTCTGGGGTGAAGTCGGCTTCGCTCAGGGTGACTTCATGGCGGCTGCTGGATCCTTCGAGTTCCGTGAGTGAGTCGTGTCCTGGGCGGCTGACTGAAAAGCTGGAGGCGACGGGGCGACCGGTGTCGTCCTTGGCGACGCGGGTAGTGACGATGCGTCTCGCCACCTGACCGGAAGCGAGGAGTTTCTCGATGCGCATGGGAACGAGTTTTTTCGGATCGATCCAGCTGCGGACTGCGCTGTAGGAGGACCGCTGATTTTTACCGGGTTTAGATTCGAGAATGAGGCAGGGGAGGCGGTCGATCGTTTCGGTGCCGGTGATGGATTGGTGCTCCCAGGCGAAGAAGTTGTCGAGCAGGTCTTCGTACGAGAGGTCGCTGCCGAAGACGGGTTCCTGCCAGCCGGCGGGGGGCGGGGGCAGGGGGCGGAGCGAGTCGGGCGGGGTGAAGACGGCTCCGGTGACGGGGCTGTCGTCTGACCGATTCAGGGTAAAGCCTTCGCCTTTTCGTTCTTTGGGCCAGAGCACCTGGTAGGTAAGTTTGGTGGTGGCCTCAGTTCGCAGTGATTTAACGGCCAGTTGGAGGACGGAGTTGGGGGCGGTGGCGGCGGCGCGGAACTCGATTTTCAGGCGCACAGTGGACGCGCCGTCTTGGATGCCGGCGGCGAGTTGGGAGGAGAGTTCACGGGCGCTGGGCGTTGATTCCTGAGCGGCGACGGGGGAGGCGATGAGGGCGGCTCCGAGCAGGGAGGCGAGCAGGAGTGGGCGCAGGCGGGAAGTGATCATGTCGGTGGCGGGGGTGGAGGCGGGGTGGGGCCGTTATCCGTGGAGGGCGAGGCTGGGGGAGAGGCGGGAGCTGCGCCAGCCCGGGTAGAGACCGCTGATGACGCCGACGACGACGGCGATGGCGATGGAGATGAGCAGGAGGCGCGGGCTTAAATCCGGTTCTAGCAGGCCGCGAATGGCGGGGGTTGTTTCGAGGATTTTTAAGCCGAGGGCGCCGAGGGCGACTCCGAGCACGCCGCCGAGTAGGCCGAGTAGGGCTGATTCCAGTAGAACCATTAACATGATACGACGTCGTTTCCAGCCGACGGCGAGCAGAATACCAATCTCGTGAGTGCGTTCGAAGACGGTCATGAGCATGGTATTCATCACGCCGAGGACCCCGACGATGATGGCCAGCAGGGAAGTACTCCAGCTCATGGCGCGCGCCACGCGAAACCCTTGACTGGTGCCCACGACTTCGCTGGCGACCATGGCCCGGCCTTCCGGGAAAATTTCTTTGATGGAATCGCAGAGGGCGGTCACCTCTTGTTTGGTGGTGCCTGGGGTGACGCGGATATCGACAAAATTCACCTTACCCTCGTTCAGAGTGATCTCTTGTAAAACATTGAGTGAAAGAATAATAGCGCCATTTTCGACGACGGCTTGGCCGTCGATGATGCCGACGACGGGCAGTTCATCGGCCTCGATTTGCACGGTATCGCCGGGTTTTTTCTTGAGTACTTCGGCGGCCAGTCGTCCGATGACGACGGCGCGTTCGGTGGCGTTGTGGGGCAGGCGGCCTTCGATGACGGAGATTTTGTCCCAGGTGAATCCGCCCCATTCCCGGCCTGAGATCATCATCATGGGGGCGTCCTCGATGCTGAGCATTTGCATGAGAACGGAGGTGGTGGCGGCGACCTTCGGTAGCGGGGCGATTTTTTCTTCGAGGGATTCGTCGAAGACCTTCGGCATCAATCCGCCGCTCATATTACTGACGACGACGTCGATCCCGATGACGTCGAGCTGGCGGACGATGCTTTTTTCGTATCCCCACGCCATGCCGACGAGGGCGACGACGGCGGCGATACCGATGGAGATCCCGACGAGAGTCAACCCGGTGCGGACGGGGCGCCGCACCAGGCTGCGGACCACGATGGTGAAAAATGTCATAGGGATGAGCGGGCTACGGGTGGGGGCTGTCGGCGGGCACGACGCGGCCGTCTTTCATGCGGATCGTTCTGGATGCTTGGGCGGCGATGGATGGGTCATGAGTGACGAGGATCAAGGTCATGCCTAACTCGCGGTGTAATTTGAGGATCAATTCCATGACGTGCACGGCATTTTCGCTATCGAGGTTGCCGGTCGGTTCGTCGGCCAGTAGCACGGACGGCCGGTTGGCGAGACTGCGGGCGATGGCGACGCGCTGGCGTTCGCCTCCGGACAATTGCGAAGGAAAGTGACCTAGACGGTGGTCGAGGCCGACAGATTTGAGGAGGTCGACGGCGCGCTCCCGGCGTTGGGTGCGGGACAAGCCGCCCTCGAACATGGGGATTTGCACGTTTTCGACGACGTTGAAAGTCGGCAGTAGGTGAAACGCTTGAAAGACGAAGCCGATGTGATGGGCGCGATAGGCGGAAGGGTCGGGCATGCCGGGGATGGAAGCGCCGCGGTAGGTCAGGCTGCCGCTAGTGGGGTGGTCGAGCGAACCGAGCATTTGCAGCAGGGTGCTTTTGCCGCAGCCGCTGGGGCCGACGATGGCGACGAATTCGTGCTCCCGGATTTGAAAGTCCACCCCGCGCAAGGCGGCGACCTGACCGCCGTCGAATTCTTTAGCGAGCTGGCGGGCCTCAAAGACGATGTCTCCCGTCTGAGAAGTGGGTGGTGCAATCATGACTGGGGGACGTGGTGGGCGGTGGGGACAGGGTGGCGGGCGGCGTGTGGGCTGGCGTCCGGCCAGTGGCTGCCGACGCGTGGGTCTGACAGGTTTTGGAGCAAGTGTTTCAGGGCGCTGCGGTAATTGGGAAACGGCTTCATTTCGCCCTCGGCGGCGGGCTCGAGCGAGTGAGCGTGGAGTGGGAGTTCATAATGGGGTAGCCCGGCTTTCAGGTGGTGCACGCCGTGGAATGGTTCATGGAGCAGGGTCAGGGAGAGCAGCCGACCGGACCAAGTATCGGCGACGATGCTACGGGTGGCGCTGCGAGCGGTGTGGCCGCTGAGGCCGACGTGTTCGATGTATTTGCGCCAGCTTTGCAGATTTCCGGCGATGAGGCCTGGGACGAGAAAGGTCCAGGTGAAGTACAGCCACGTTCCTGACCACGCGACGGCGGTGAGGACGGCGGTCCAGAATCCGACCAACATCCAGAATTCCAACCAGATGCGTCGCCGCACTTTCCGGCTACGGATGAGTGAATCTTTGCGGAAGAAAATGCGCCAGAAGAGGAACGGGGTGAAGAGCAGGCCTAGATTGAGTTCGATGGCGGCGGCCAGACGGCGGCTCCACAGTGGGGCCTTCACATTGACGAACGGCCACAATTCCTCATCGCGTTCGGTGGCGAGGTGCATGTGATGAGTTTGGTGAGCGGCGCGGTAGAGGGTGAAGCTCATGAAGCTGAGCACCCCAGCCAGCACGCCATCAACTTCATTGAGCAGGCGGTTTTTGCGGAGCATGCCGTGCGAGGCTTCGTGAAACCCGATCAGGGCGCCGTGCATGAAGTGGCTGACGAGAATGACCAAAGGGATGGCCAGCCAGATCCAGCCGTAAAACAGGGCGAATCCGAGGGCGGTCTGGGAAAGCACCAAGCCGGCGCCAATGAGGGGAAAGGCGGCCCGGCTGACCCAGTGAGTCTGGCCGTGTTCGTCGTCATCATGAGCGACGGGCCGGCTTTCGCTGTGAGCCGTGGGTAAAATGATGGTGGGGTGGGGAGGAGACGGCGGATTCATGAATGGGATACGATGGCGGCGTCTAAGCGGCTCTCCGGGTTTTGAGAAATGCGGACGAGCACGGAGCGGAACAATCCGTCCAAGTCCATCACCTCCTTACGCGAGATCATAGCCTCGCGATGCAGCCAGACAACCTCCATCTCCGCTCCGGTCTCGGTGATTTCGCAGGCGAGGTCAAAGCGTGCGGTGCCGGTGGAACGCATGCGCAACCGGGTTGAGATGCGCGGTAGGACCACGTCCGGGACCGGGTGGTTTTGTAGGGCGAAGCGGACGTCAAAGATCGAGTGCTGGCTTGGGCCGCTGGCCTCACCAAGAGTGCGGGCGAGTTCGGCGAAGGGCATGGCGTGGGCGAAGCAGTCGACGGCCCGGTTGTGCACGGAGGCAAGGTGTTGGGAAAACGTCATGCGGCGGTCGAGTTGTCCGCGGAGCGGGACGATGCCGGCGAAGTAGCCCATGGTCTGGCGAACGACTTCTTTGTTGCGGTTGGCGACCGGGGTGCCGACGACCGTATCATCCTGACCAGTCCATTTTTCCAGAGCGACCTGAAATGCGGCGAGCAGGGTGCTGAACAAGGTGGCGCCATTTTTCAAAGCGAGGTCTTTGATGCTGCGGGTCAGGTTGGCTGGCAGCGAGCAGACGCACCGGGCGAGCGGGCCGGTGCCGCGGGCGGAACCGTCATGATGATGCCAGAGCCGCCGGGAGCCATCCAGCTGTGATTTCCAAAATCCAGCGCGTCTTTCGAGCTCCGGGGGCTGCCAGAACGCCCGTTCGGCGGCGGCCCAGGCACTGTGGGTTTGGGGCACGGGTGGCAGCGAGTCGTTCAGCTTCATGACGCCCGTGGCCACGGCTCGTCGCAGCCCATTCAGCCCCATGACATAGGCGGTGGAAAGATCCTGCACAAAAACACCGAGGGACCAGCCGTCGGCGATGGCATGATGAATCGAAAAGGCCAGAATGTGATCGGAGGTGCTTCGCTGCATCATCTCGACCCGGTAGAGCGGGCCTTGCAGGAGATCGAACGGCCGTGCAGATACATCCTGCATCAAGGATTCGAGGGCGGCCGGCTGGGCCTCGGCGGCGGACAGCTGGCGAAAACCCAGCGAGGCCGTGCCCGTGGAGCGGATCATGTGCACCGGCCTGTCCTTGCCCGGCAAGACCGACAGGCGCATGACCTCATGCCGGTCGATCACTTTTTGCAGGGCGGCCTCGCATTCTTCGCGGGTGATGCCGCCTTTGATTTCGATGGAGGCGCAGATGTGGTTGGCCGGATCCCCGGCGGGAACCGGCGAGTTTTCCCACAGCTCGCGCTGGGGGAAACTGAGCGGGTGAAGGCGGGCTTCCCCGCTTTCCAGCCACCGCTTAAGGCGGGCGCGGTTGTCTTCTTCCGCCATGGACTTAGGAACGGGTGGTCAGCCCTGGGGAGGCGGGCTCGGAGTCGGAGGAGCCGCCGAGCAGGGCATCGATGTCATCGTCCGAGAGGGAGTCGACATCGATTTCGGCGGCGGGCAGTGACTGGGTGGTGGTGGCGGTGTTTTCGGTGGCGGCGGCGGCCTGGCTACCTCCGATGTGTTCGGAGATGAGCGAGGCGATTTGGCCGATGGTACGGGCCCGCATCAGGCTGGTGGGAGGAAGGGCCACGCCGATGGAACTTTCGATGAGGTTTTCGATTTCCACGCCCATGAGCGAGTCGAGACCGAGGTCGGTCAGCGGTTGGTCATCGCGCAGGCTTTCGGGTTTCACGCGCAGCACGGACCCGACGACCTCGCGAACGGCTTGGCCGATGACGTTGTCGCGTTCCTCGTCGGTGGCGGCTTGGATGCGTTGACGCCAGTCGCTATTGCCGCCGCTTGTTTCCTGCAGTTCGACGCCGGAGGCGAAGATGCGTTCGACCAGCGGATTTTCCTGCATTCCGCGGAATGACTGCCGCCATTTGGCCCAATCGACGCGGATGGCGGCGACTTGGGTGGCGTGGGCGGTCAGGAATGATTCCATGAGAGTGGTGACTTCCCGCGGGGTCAGGGCGGCGGTGCCTTGGCGGGCGAGGAATTCGGCCACGCGTTCATTGCGGGCGACGTATCCTTCGCCGCCGAGAACTCCCCAGTTGATGGCGAGGGCGGGCAGGCCGAGGGACCGGCGGTGGTGGGCCAGCGAATCGAGGAAGGCGTTGGCGGCGGCGTAATTGCCTTGGGCGGGATTGCCGAAGATACTGGAGACGGACGAGAACATGACGAAGCAATCGAGCTCGAGGTCTTTGGTATTTTCGTGGAGGAGCCAGGCGCCGTGGGCTTTGGGGGCCATGACGGTGCGGAGTCGTTCGCTGGTCAGGGCGGAGAGAGGTGCGTCATCGATGACCATGGCGAGATGGAACACGCCTTTGAGCGGGGTGGTTTCGGACTGAAGCCCTTGGATGAGGCGTTGCACGTCCTCGGGTGCGCCGATGTCGGCCCGGACGACGCGGGTGTCGATACCTCGTTTCTGCAAGCTAGCGACGAAGTCGGCGGCTTCTGGGGTGGAGGCGCCGCTGCGGCTGGTGAGGACGAGATGACGGGCTCCGCAGTCGACGAGCCATTCGGCGAGGACGCGGCCGAATCCGCCGAGTCCGCCGGTGATGAGATAGGCGCCGTCGGGTTTGATGTCGAACGGTGGCAGCGGGGGTTCGCCTTGATGCAGGAGGAACGCGTCGGCGAAGGCGACGATGACTTTGCCGGTGTGGCGGCCGCCGGCCATCAGGCGGAAGGCGGCGTCGATGCGGCTGGCGGGGAACGAGCGGTACGGCAGTGGGCGGAGGGCGCCGACTTCCACGAGGTCGGAAATCTCCAGCATCAATTCGCGTGTCTGCTCGGCATCGCCGGCAAAAACGGCATCCATGGCGACCACGTGGAACGAGGCGTTGCGGCGCAGCGACCAGAGCGGTAGCCGGGAATTCTGATAGATGTCGCGTTTGCCGATTTCGATGAAGCGTCCGAATTCGGCCAAGCAGGAAAGCCCCATGGGGATGGCTTCGGCAGCGAGGGCGTTGAGCACGATGTCGACGCCGCGTCCGTGGGTCAGTTCCATGACCGTCTCGGCAAAGTCACCGCGGCGCGAGTCAATGACGTGTTTGACACCGAGCGTGTGCAGTAGGGCGCGTTTGGTGGGGTTGCCAGCGGAGGCGATGACGGTGGCTCCGAGGTGGTGGGCGATCTGGATGGCGGCCATGCCTACGCCGCCGGCCCCGGCGTGGACGAGGATCATGTCACCCTGTTTGATGCGGGCGACGGTTTTGAGGGCGTGCCATGCGGTCATGAAGACGACCGGGAGGGTGGCGGCTTCCTCGTAGGTGAGATTGGCGGGCATGGGGCGCACGTCGGCGCCTCGGGCCAGCGAATGAGTGGCGAGGCCGAAGACGGCGAGGCCGAAGGCGCGGTCGCCGGGCTGCACGTGAGTGACGGCGGAACCCACGGCCACTACCTCTCCGGCGATTTCATCGCCGAAGATGCGGGCGTCTGCGGTTTCGGCTGGGTAGAGGGCGAGGGCTTTAAGCACGTCGCGGAAGTTCATGCCAGCGGCCCGTACCTTAATCAGGACCTCATCCGGTCCGCAGGTGGGCATGATGAACGGGGTGAA
Organism: uncultured bacterium; assembly: GCA_903954065.1. Lineage (GTDB taxonomy): Bacteria > Verrucomicrobiota > Verrucomicrobiia > Verrucomicrobiales > V1-33 > CAJBME01. Next base: position 45,710 of record CAJBME010000343.1, on the reverse strand, counting down.
CCGCAGGCTGTCGAGCAATCCTCGTTCGCGTGATTCGAGGCGCAGCGGGGTTGTTGCGGCGAGCCGTTGTTCACGAGCGGGCAGGCCACGGGTTAGTCGCTGGGCGTAGCGCGCGTCACCGCGCAGGGCGATTTCCCGTTCGGGTGCGCCTTGCAGGATTTCATGCCAGAGCGAGTCCAAATCTGCCGCGTTGGTCACGGGTGGCAGGTCGATGCTTCGGCAGGAGAACTGCGGATGTTCGCTGAGGATGACTCGGAAGAGGCCAATGGCGGGGGCTTGGGCTATGGTGGTGGCTCCCATGTCACGGCCGGCGGGCTGAGCGCCGCGCGTCACCAGGTCAAACCGCAATTTTGCGACGGACATGGTTTCTTCTAGCGAGTGAGTCAGGTGGAGCAGGGCGTCGATGCCCATCAGGGCATCTTCGGGTCCGTTACCTGGACGTTCATCGAGTGTCCACAAATAGACGAGGTGACGGGGTGAGTCCTCGGCGCCGAGGGCGGCGAAAAGTTGTTTCCAGTCAGCGGCTTCGCCGGGGCGCAGCGTGAAGGCGTCGGCGGCGGGGTGGCTGAAAGCTGGGCCGCGGTGGACGACCCTGCATCGTGAACCCGCGGCCACGGCCCGGGCGGCTAAGGCGTCGCCGAGGCCGGCATCGTCCGCGAAGACGAGCCATGACGGCTCGAGGGCGGTTTCCTGCGCCTCGGCGCCAGCGTGGGCGTCAGCTGCGCCGCTATTGGCGTCGGCGGCCGCAGTTGTTTTGCGGGCCAGCACGGCGATTTGTCCTTCACCGTGAGGTCCGTGCAGGCCGGGGAGCGAGATGGTTTCGGCGAAGCCGGCTTCTTTGAGGGCGGCTTCCCATTGGGCGCGCTGGAGCAGTGGCTGTTCGGGCCGTAGGTCGCGATCGGTCAGATGCCACCATCCGCTGGTCAGGCCGAAGACTGATTCGGTCCACAGTTGGGGGGTGGCCACGTCCATGAACATCAACGTGCCGCCTGGGGCGAGCAATCCATGCAATGTCTTGAGGGTGGCGCGCACGTCAGCCACGGCGTGCAGGACGTTGGTGCCGACGATGAAATCGTACGAGTTGTTGGTAAACCCTTGATCTTCAGAAGGTTTTTCCAGATCGAAGACTTTGTATTCGACCTCTGGGAAGGCGGCCAATTTTTGATTGGCGCTGGGGAAAAATCCAGCCGAGACGTCGGTGAAGACGTAGGAATGCAGGCCGCGGTCGAGCAGCGGCAGCATTTGGGCGGCGAGACCGGCGGTACCGGCTCCGATTTCGAGGAGGCGCAAGCCCCGGCCTTCGGGCAGCTGGCGTGCGGCTTCTTGGACGGCGCTGGTGATGCTGGCCATCCAGTGACTGGCGAACAGGCCGTCTCCGTAGAATTGATCGAGCAGTTCGGCGCCGGGGCCGCTGAAGAGGATTTGCACGGCGTCTTTTTCGCCGCGCAGAATCGGGCCGAGTTCGGCGCAGGTGGATGCGCAGAGCAGGCCTTCCGGGAGGTGGCCGGGATGTTCGAGGATGAAATCGCGCAGGGCGTCGGAGGCGGAAGCGGCGGCGGCGTCGAATGCTGGCGATGGAATGAATCCGTCTGGGGTGGCGGCGAGCAGGCCTCGGCCGACGAGGCTATTCATGAGCCGTGTGAAGACGGTGTGCATGGCTGGGGCGACCCCCAGCGAGCTGGCGTTGAAGCCGGCGTGCAAGTTGGCGCCGGTCTGATGCAGTCCGTGGGCGAGTTGGGCAGCGGCGAGGGTATCTTCCGCGGCCATCACCGATTCCAATTCTTCGCGTCCCCGAATGCTGATGATGTCGTTGAGGGTGCGGGTGGCCACCTCGTGGAGCCGGGCCAGAGGAACTGGAGCGAGCGGGGCCGGGGCGGCGGTGGTGGTGAACCGTTCCCAATCCACATGGTACAACAGGTCGCGGCCGCCACCGGAAGCGCCTGGCCGGCGGGCGGCGGTCATGCTGATGGCACGGAATCCGTCGACAAGCACGCAGGGGCGCCCGGTTTCGTCATAGAGGGAGATCCTTCCCTCGATGAGTTCTTCGTTGAAGTGGAGGACGCGGGCATTAACGCGGCTGGAAGCGCCGGGTGATCGCAGGAAGAGGATGCGGGCGAAGCGGACGGGCAGCTTCATTTTCGAGCGCCGTTCTTCCACCGTCCGGGCGCCGGCTGAGAAGACTTGGAGTGCGCCGTCGAGCAGGACCGGGTGCAGGGCGTATTCGGAGGCGCGGCGTTCAATGGCTGGGGACAGCGAGACGCGTCCGGTGGACTGGCCGTGGCCGGCGGCCAATTCACGGATGGGCCGGAATTCGTCGCCGTAGCGCAGGCCGAGGTCGCTCATGTAGCCATAAAACTGGCCGACGCCTTCGGTATTCATGTCGCTGGCCGGAGGCTGCCATGAGGAAACGCCGAACGATGATTCGGTGCGTTCGGCGCGCATGGAGCCGACGACGTGGACCGACCAGGTGGCGGCTTGTTCGAATTTGCTTTGAATGGTGAACGTGCGTTCGCCTGGCTCGTACGTGAGTTCCATGACCAATCCTGACGGCGGGTCTGGCAGCAGGAGAGGTTTGCGGATCTCAAAGTCCTCGATGGCGAACGGCCGGCCTTCGAACAATTGCACGCCGGCTTCGAGGACCATTTCCACGAATCCTGCGGCTGGAAAAATGATGTGAGTATCGACCTTGTGGTCTTTCAGAAAGGCCATGTGCCGACCGTCGAGACGCGTGGTCCATGTGGGGGTGGCCCGCGGTAAGCGCGAGTCCAGCAGGCCTTTGCCACCGGGCGATAACCGGCCGTCGCGCAGCTCACTGGATTCGTGCCACCATTTGCTTTTATCCCACGGGTAGGCGGGCAGAGGAAGGAATTCCCGGGACGGCGTCATGGCCGCGAAGTCGAGGGCGACCCCGGCGCGGTGCAGATCGAGCGCAGCTTCGAGGAAACATTCGTGTTCGCGTTCCCGGCGAGTGGAAGCGGTGACGGATGCTTTCAGGTTGCGGGCGCTGAGGCATTCTTGAATCGACAGCGAGAGGGCTGGGTGTGAGCTGATTTCCAGCCAGACGTCGATGCCGAAGTCGGCGAGGGCATAGACGGCGGGAACAAACTGGACCGGTTGTCTAATACCGCGTCCCCAATGGGCGGCGGTACAGTCTGAACCGCCGCAGCGTTGGCCGGTGACGGTGCTGAAGAACGGGGTGGTTTCAGGTCTGGGGCTGAGGGTGGCGAGCGCCTCGGTGAGGGCGTCGGCGGCCGGTTGCATCAGGGCGTGATGGAACGGGTGGTCCACGCGGACGAAGCGGGCGAAGACGGCCCGGGATTCCAGGGTGGCGAGGATGACTTCAAGGGTGGATCGTGGGCCGGAGAGGGTCAGGGATTTGGGGCCATTGAAAGCGGCGATGGTGACACTGCCATCGAAGTCGTTGAGCAGGGTGACGGCTTCCTCTTCCGAGAGGCCGACGGCGAGCATGGTGCCGTCGCCGCGCGCGCATTCGTGCATGAGGCGGGCGCGCAGGACGATGACTTTACAGCCTTCCTCGAGGCTGAGGATACCGGCGGCGCAGGCGGCGGCGATTTCGCCGACGCTGTGGCCGGCGATGGCGGACGGGGTGACGCCGATCGATTTCCAGAGCTCGGCCAGCGATAGCTGCATGGCGAAGATGGCGGGCTGGGCGATTTCCGTTTGCTGGAGCTTGGAGCTGGCTTCATCGCGGGCCAGTTCTTCGAGCAGCGAGAAGCGGGCATGCGGCTGCATGGCGTGAGCGCAGGCTTCCATGGTCTGGCGGAAGACAGGCTCATTTTTCATCAACTCGCGACCCATGCCCCACCATTGGGGGCCTTGTCCGCTCATGATGAATCCGATGCGTGGGGCGGCTTCGCGTCGTGGCGAGAACGAGGTGCGCGCTTGATGGCCGGCGGTGCCGGCGGCGAAGTCGTGCAATTCGCGGGCCAGTTCTTCGGACGACCGGGCGACTAGAGTGAGGCGGTGGGCGTGGTGGTTGCGGCGCGCGCCGAGGGTATAGGTGAGGGCGGGCAGTAGAGGCGAGTGACCGTTGCCTTGTTCATGTTTGGTCACCCAAGCGCCCAAGCGAGTGGCGGCGGCCTGCAGAGCGGACTCGGACCGTGCGGAGAGAACGGCTGGCCATGCCCGTTCTTGGGACATGGTGGTGGCGGGTGCTGGCGTGGCGACTGGTGGTTCGGTTAGGATGACGTGGGCATTGGCTCCGCCGAATCCGAAAGAATTAACGCCGACGATGCGGCGGCTGTTGTCTCCAGAAAGTTCAGGAAATGCTTCCAGACGTGTGGGAATCCTGAGTTTCAGCGCCGCGAGATCGATATGTTCGTTCGGGGTGGTGAAGTGCAGACTGGCTGGGATCTGACGGTGTTTGAGGACGAGCAGGCCTTTGATCAAGCCGACGATGCCCGCGGCGGTTTCGAGGTGGCCGAGATTGGTTTTGACCGAGCCGATGGGCAGTGGCTGCGTGGTCGGGCGGTTGGGGCAGAGGGCGTTGGCGAGGGCGGTGGCTTCGATGGGGTCACCGACGGCGGTGCCGGTACCATGGGCCTCGACGAATCCGACCTCGGACGGGTTGATGCCGGCGTCGGCGCAGGCGTCCAGCACTAACTGGGCTTGGGCTTCCGGGCTGGGCAGGGAGATGCCATTGGTATGACCGTCTTGATTCAGGGCTGAGCCAAGAATGACGCCGCGGATCGGGTCGCCGTCGGCCAGAGCCTGACTGAGAGATTTGAGCAGGACGATGCCTGCTCCCTCACCGCGCACGAATCCGTTGGCTGAGGCGTCGAAGGCGGCGCATCGCCCGTCGGGCGAGAGCATGCCGGCCTGCGAGAAACCGATGAATCCATCGGGTGTGATCATGACAGTCACACCTCCGGCCATGGCCATGCGACACCGGCCTGTCCTGATTTGTTCGCAGGCGATGTGCACTGCGGTCAGGGCGGAGGAGCAGGCCGTGTCCATCGACATGCTGGGCCCCAGAAGGTTGAGGCAGTAAGAAATCCGGTTGGCGGCAATACTGTGGGCGCTTCCCGTGGGCGAGTGGGCGCTGATCCCGGAACGGTCGGCAGAACCGCCTTGAATGTTCTGGTAGTCGTTATGGGAAACTCCCATGAACACCCCGATATCCGTGCCACGTTCAAAATCCAAAACGACGCCAGCGTCTTCGATCGCCTCCCAGGCGGTTTCCAGCAGTAGGCGCTGTTGGGGGTCGATGTAAGGCGCTTCGCGAGGAGAAATCCCGAAAAATTGAGGGTCAAATTGATCGATGTTGTCGAGAAATCCGCCTCGTTTGGCAATCGTCTTGCCGGCCAGCCCGGGCTCCGCATCGTAGAACCGGTCGACGTTCCAGCGATCAGAAGGAACTTCCGAGACAACATCCAGCCCGTCCGCCAGCATTTTCCAAAATGACTCTGTGTCATTGACTCCGCCGGGAAAGCGGCATCCGACTCCGATGATTGCGATGGCTTCTTTATGCATACGAGTGGCGCCTTGCAGGGCGGGCTCAGATAGTTGTGTCAATTCAACCGGTGGCAAGCCATTGTTCCACGCATGTGGATATTCCTCCCCATTTTGGGGGGAGCGTGAGTATTTTGGGGAAGGTGGAGGAGCGCTTGGCCTGATGTGCGGGTGGTGCGCGACGCATCAAAAACTAGGATCACTCATTTTCCATACGAAATAGGTTTATTCCAAGCCAGCCAGAGTTTCTAAACCTCGTTTTTTCATTTCGGGATCGTCTTTACCTGTATTGGGCATGGAGAGGCCTTTTTTCAGGTATTCTTTCGCTTCTGGGACCATGCCCATTTGGGCGTAAGTGCGACCGAGTTCGATGTGATGGATGAGGCGGTTCGGGTCCAGTTCGATGGCTTTTTTGAAGCATTGAACGGCTTCTTCGTTGGAGGCATCGGGGAGTTTTCCGTAGACGATGCGGGCGAGAGTTCTTTTGACGACTCCGAGGTCGGCGAGTCGTTGATGCCAGCAGCCGAGGACGTGCCAGGCGAGATCTTTGCTTGGGTCGAGGGCGATTGACCGATCGACGAAGATTTTGATTTGGCTGGAGGCCTCCATTTTCTCTTTGTTGTCGAGGAGTGGAGACATTTTGGCGTGGCTGATGGCGACGGAGAGGTGGGTTTCGGCCTCATTGGGGGCGAGGCTGACGGCTCGCAGGGCGTAGCCATGGCCGAGTTTTCCGAGGCGGATTTTTTCTTCTGGATCGCTCGCGTCGGCCATGAGGTGGCGGTATTGCCTCGCGATGCCCAGCAGGACGGTCACGTTCTTGGGATCGGCCTTTTCAGCTGGCAGGTAGCACGCGAGGGCCTCAGCGGCTTGGAGGTTTTGATCAAAGACCGCGGCCTGTTGAACGAGGGAGTCGATGGATTCATCGGCTTTGGTGGTGCCGAGGGAGAGTAGGCAGAGGAGGGAGCACAGAGTCAGGAGCGGGCGATGGAGTTTCATGGTGGGCGGCGCGGATCACCGGCAGGGGACGCGATGGGCCGCCTGAAGAGTGATGATACCCGGGCCTGGTGGGTGGGGCAAATTTCGGGGCGCGGATGGCGCGGCGGGGGCGGGTTAGCGGGCGGCGGCTCCCAAGTGTTGCTTGAGAATGCGGTTCACTTCGGCAATGGCTTGGGGGTTTTGATTGGACCAGTGGTCACTGGGGACGATGAGCTCGCTTTGGGCTCCGTCGAGGTGGCTGCTCCAGTACGGGACGATGCCGTCGGTACTGACGGGTTTGACTCGGTTTAAGTTACCGCCTTTGCCGCGGTCGCCGATGATGGAGTGGTACGGGATGCCGGGGGCGAGGGGTAGGGCGTTGATGGTGAGGAGAAACCTATTTTCGGGATCGAGTGCATCCACGCTGTTGGGCATGCGGGTGATTGGATTGCCGGTGACATCGGAGGGTTTGGCGAGGCGCAGTGCCTCTTGTCCGCCGTCGAGCAGGACGGACGGGCTGCCGATCAGTTTGGAGCCGAGCCGACCGATGATGTTAGTGGCCATGTCACTTCCGCGCAGGGAAGCGGAGGCAAAAATGACGCGGGAGATGTCTGGGTGGGGCTGGAAGACAAGGGCGCCTTTCATGATCTGGAGGGTTTCTTCCGGCAGATTGGTTTGATCTGGAGGAGTGTCGAAGTAGGCGTTCCACAAATTTAATCCGCTGTCGGTGATGAGTGAGCGGGCGATCATTCCACCCATGCTGTGACCGACGACGACCATTTTTTTATGATCGGGGTAGGTGGCTTTCATGGCTTTGAGTTGCTCGCGCAGGACGGAGGCCATCAGCGGGTACGGGTAACCGGTGGGGTAGCTGAAGAACCAGAATTGGTAGTTTTTCCGGATGGTGGCGTCGCCGCGCAGCGACTCGATCATCGGGGCCCAGGTGGCTTGGGAGTCGCCCAGTCCGTGGATGAGAAGCACGGGAATTTTTTCTGGATCGTATGGCTGAAGCCGGGCCAAGCGGGTGGTGGCCTTGAATTTGTCCGGTTTGAACATCCGGGCGACTTCCATTTTGCGCGGTTTTAATTCGGCGAGGGCGAGGCCGATGGGCGCGGTGAAGTCTGCGGCGAGCGGGTAGGACCGGTTGTTGAAATCGACGGTTTCGCGAGCCAGTGGGTCGAGGGTGGTCAGGGTGACCTGTCGGTTGTTGAACTGGGCGATGGCGGTCAGACCGTAGTAGAGGCTACGGCCTTGGGCGAAGGGGTCGATGGTGGTGGCGTCGAATCCTTGGTTGTTGATGACCAAGGGAGCGCCGAGACCGGGTTTGATGGTGCGTTCGGTGACGAGACGTCCTTTAAACTCGTAGCGGTCCGCTGGCAGGACGCGGAAAAAAGCTGGATCATACGGGGATTTGGGACCCACGGTTTCGTAACGGACGATCCATGGGCCTTCTTCTCCGGGGCATTGTAGTGGGGTGATCCATGGTTTGAAGCCGGCCTCATGGATGACCTCCATGATGCGGCTGAGGGCAAAATTATAATCGGTTCGGGCCTGGGTGTCGTCGGGTTGTGTTTTGAGCGCTTGGCCGGCGATGGCCGCGGCATCGAGATACCCACCGATTTGGCGCAGCGGTTCTTTATCAGGGTGTCGAAGGGCCGCGGAGATACGGACGCCGGCCGGGGTGGTGGCGCCGTAGGTTAGTTGCTGGGTGCTAACGGAAGAGTATTTGCTGCACCCGGCCAGAGCCAGCGTGAGGCCCAGCAAGGCGCATCGGAAACTCGTGAGGACGTGCATAAAATGGAAAACAAGGGACTGGGTGACCGGTGGTAGCGTGGGATTAGGCGAGGTGACCGGGCGGGAGGATGAGGGGGGTGGAAGTTTTGTCGTCACTTTTTTCGTGGACTTCGACGTCGTAGATGGCGCCTGATCCGACCAGACGTGCGGGCTGGAAATTGGCGGTGGCGAGCAGGGCTGCGACGTGAGTTCTTTCGCGGTAGTCGAAGCGTTTGCCAAAGACCTCGAGGATCCGGGTGCTCGCGTGTGGGCGGTATGTATTGGTGATTAACGAAGCGGACGGGGCTGTGATCTCACCGATTTTGGCCGCGAGGTGGAGGGCGGTGGCTGTCTCGGCTGGCTGCGGTAGGCGTAGGCGTTGTTCGGTTGTCTCGCAGGTGAAGCCTGGAAAGTATTCGAGGATGCCGACGGCCGTGACCACGTCGTACGGGTCGCCGGTGGTTCCGGCTTCGAATAAGTCTTCGGTGATGGCGGCGATACCGGCGGCGCCTTCGTGGCTGATGATGCGGGAGCGGGTGGATTCCAGTTTGGCGAGCAGGCGCCCGGTTTTGCTGGTGTTAGACGCGTCTCGGTCGGTGATGCTGACCGAGATCATGTCGGGGTTGTAGCCGTTTTGCAGCAACTGGGTATAGGCCAGAATCAGGCTGAGTCCGGTGCCGGCGGCGAGCGCCTTGATTCGCACGGGTCGGCCTTGATCGAGGCGATGGCAGGCGGCTTCATACGTGGCTCGTGTTTCCCAGATGAATCGCAGCTGCACATCACGGCCTTGCACGGAGTTGAAGAACAGGCGGTCCCATCGACTGCCAGCCCCGCGGATTTCCGGGGCGATCATCATGTAGGGGCCGTTCATGGGATCGCCGCCTTCGACGAGTGATTCGACGTCCTGATGGGACGAGGCGAGCAGGGAGCTGGCGTACGGGTGACCTGAGCGCTCGAGCAAGCGATTGCGAAATCCGGCGGCGGGTTGATCGGGGGCTGCGCTCTCGTGGCGGCGGGTGGTCCATTGGAGTAGTCGGTGGCTCGCGCGGGCCATGAGCCGTTGGGCGGGGCCGGCCGGGGACTGATGTGGTCCTTCGAAGACGGCCCGGGCGAGACTGGCGATGATGGCGCGGGCCTCGTCTTGGCGGCCTTCTGCGTACAAGGCGGCCACGGCTTCCATCGGTTTGAGGTCACTCATCATGTCGGCAGGGGGGCTGTTGTGGGGGGCGGTGCGCCGGCTGGGCTGGTCGGGCGGGTAGCGGCCCGATTGACTGCGCTGATGACGGCTTTGATGGAGGCCAGCTCGATATTGGTGTCGACGCCTGCTCCCCAGATGTGCCTTTCATCGTTGGTTTTAATTTGAATGAAGGCGAGGGCGCTCGCTTCGGTGCCGGCGCTGAGCGATTGTTGTTTGAAGGTGGCCACGGTGAAGGCGGGCACGCGGGCATGGTGGACGAGGGCAGTGACAAATGCGGCAATGGGGCCGTTGCCATCGCCTTCGATTTTGACCTCTTTTCCTTCCATGAGCACGCTGGCGCGGCAGCGGAACACGCCGTCCACGCCATCGACGTGAAAGTGGTGCAATTCGCACGGGCTGGTGCGATCGATGTATTCTTTCCAGAACATGGCCTGAAGTTCGGCGGCGCTGACCTCGCGGCCGAGACGGTCGACCTCGTCATTGGCGAGCGGGCCGAATTCGCGTTGGAGTTCTTTGGGCAGTTCGATGCCAAATTCACTTTCGAGCAAGTAGGCGACGCCTCCTTTGCCGCTTTGGCTATTGACGCGAATGACCTCGCGATATTCGCGTCCGAGGTCCGCGGGGTCGATGGTCAGGTAGGGCACGTCCCAGTGGCTGCGTCCGCCTTTTTCCCATTCATTCAGGCCTTTTTTGATGGCGTCTTGGTGGCTGCCGCTGAAGGCGGTGAAGACTAGTTCGCCGGCGTACGGCTGGCGTGGTGGCACGCTCATTCCGGTGCAGCGTTCATAGACCTCGCGGAGGGCGTTGAGGTCGGAGAAGTCGAGCCGGGGGTCGATACCCTGCATGTATAAATTCATGGCCACATTGACGATGTCGAGATTGCCGGTTCGTTCGCCATTGCCAAACAAAGTGCCTTCGACTCGGTCTGCGCCGGCCATCAATCCCAGTTCGGTGGCGGCGGTGCCGGTGCCGCGATCGTTATGGGTGTGGAGGGAAATGACGAGCGACTCGCGATTTTTGAGGTGGGTGACCATCCACTCGATTTGATCTGCGTAGACGTTGGGACCGGCAATTTGCACGGTGTCGGGCAGATTGAGGATCATTTTCCGTTCGGGGGTTGGCTGCCAAACGTCCATGACGGCTTCGCTGATTTCGCGGGAGAACTCGAGTTCGGTGAGGGAGAAGCTTTCGGGCGAGTATTGGAGGGTGACGCGAGTGCCTCCGGCCTCGAGGGCGGCGACTCGTTGCTGGACCCACGTGGCGCCGCGCACGGCGAGTTTGATGATTTCCGGTTTTTCTAAGCCGAAGACCACGCGGCGTTGGGCGGGCGAGACGGAATTGTATAAATGAACGATGACGTTTTTGGCGCCGACGAGCGATTCGAACGTGCGTTCGATCAAGTCTTCTCGTGCTTGCACGAGGCACTGGATGGTGACGTGATCTGGGATCCGACCGTCGTCGATGAGGCGGCGGTTGAAGGCAAACTCGGTATTGGAGGCTGAGGGGAAGCCGATCTCGATTTCTTTAAAGCCGCAGCGGACGAGGGCATCGAACAGCTCTAATTTTTGCGAGACGTTCATGGGCACGGCTAGTGCTTGATTGCCGTCGCGCAGGTCCACGCTGCACCAGATGGGTGGCTGACTGAGGGTGCGTGCGGGCCACTGGCGGTTGACCAATGGCACCTGAGGAAACGCGCGATATTTTGTAGATGGGTCGCGGAGCATGGAGCGTAAAACGATGAGTATGGCCCGGTCCGCGGTCGCGATCAACCGGGGAAAACTCCCGGCTTGCGCGATGATGAATTTCTGCCTGTGTTTGGCAGCGGTCTAATGCCGTCGTTATTCGATCCATCTCTGATTCCCTAAAAAGTCATGAAAACATCCGGTTCGTCCGTTTCTCGTCGTTCCTTTCTCAAATCGTCTGCCGTGCTGGCGGCTCCTCTGGTGATTCCTGGCTCGGTGCTCGGGCTGAACGGGCAAACGGCTCCGTCGAACAAGATCACGATGGCGGGTGCGGGGTGGGGGATGCAGGGGCCGGGGAATATGGGCAATTTTATGAATGAGGACGACTGCCAAGTGGTGGCGTTCTGTGATGTGGACAAAGAGCATCTCAAGCAGGCGACGGACGCCATCAACGGCCGGTATGGCAACCAGGACGCGAAGGGTTATCATGATTATCGCGAGATGATGGCCCGCACTGATATTGATGCGGTTATGCTGGCTCTGCCCGACAACTGGCACGGGTTGGTCTCGGTGGAAGCGGCGAATACGAAGAAGGACATTTTTGGGGAAAAACCATTGGCGCGCACGATCCGCGAGCAGCAGGCGATTGTGAAGGCGGTTCAAAAGAACGGGCGGATCTGGCAAACGGGATCATGGCAGCGCTCGGTGGATGATTTCCGGCTGGCGGCTCAGATTGTCCGCAGCGGCATGATTGGCACGTTGAAAGAGGTGCACGTCGGGCTGCCCGCGGGCCACAGCGATTTTGCGGGCACGGGATCGAAGACGCAGGTGACGGCGCCGCCCGCGCAGTTGGACTACGAAATGTGGATTGGGCCAGCGCAGATGGAAGATTATATTGAAGGGCGGGTGCACAAAAACTGGCGTTGGAACTACAACATTGGCGGCGGGCAGCTCCTCGATTGGATCGGCCACCATTGTGATATTGCGCATTGGGGCATGGACATGGACAACGGCGGCCCGAGCGAGATCAAACCGGTGCAGGTGGATTTCCCCGAGTCGACGGCGGTGTGGAATACAGCCACCAAGTACCGCACCGAGCTGACATATCCGGGCGGGGTGAAAATGACGATTGCTGGCGGACACGATGATATTCGTGGCGGCACGAAGTGGATTGGCACCGATGGCTGGGTCTGGGTGGACCGCGGTGGTTTTGAGGCGTCGAATTCGGAGTGGAATGATCCGAAGAAGCGCCGGGCCATTGAATATAAGACACCTCTGTACACGACGCCCGGCCACTTCCGGAATTTCCTGGACTGTGTGAAGTCGCGCAAACCAACGGTGACACCGGTGGAAACCGCCCACCACAGCGCTATCCCCGGGCATTTGTCGCTCATTGCGCTGAAGGTCAATCGTACTCTGAAGTGGGATGCGGCCCGGGAAGAAATCATCGGTGATGAAGACGCGTCTAAACATCTGGGACGCGAGTACCGCGGTCCGTGGAAACTAGCGTGATCGTGACCGATCATTCGCCCCGGTCGCCGGAGTTGGCCCCTGCTCCGGTTGTTCTGGGGTCGGGGGCTGATGCTGCGTTTCGTTCGGTTTCGGCTTGGTCTTCGGTTTCTGAAGATGCCCCTGTGGAGCCTGTGACCGCGGGTGAGGCTTCTGAGAAGAGTGATCCGGCGGTCGGTTCTGATGTCTTATTTTTTGATGGGGAGTGTCTTTTTTGCCAGACTCGAGTGCGCTGGCTCCAGCGGCGCGATCGCGACGGTTATCTGACGTTTGCTCCGTTGCAGGGGGCGTTGGCGGCGCGGTGTCTGGCGGGCACTGGTTTGACGGACGGGCAGGATGGCGGGAGCGGGGTGTCGACGATGGTGCTGGTAGCTGGGTTTGGGCGACCCGGGGCTGAAATCTTTGTTAAAGCCCGGGCGGTGGCGGCGGTGGCGGCTCGGCTGCCGTGTCCTTGGCGTTTGGGCGGTTTGCTGGCGCTAATTCCGCGTCCACTGGCTGATGCTGGATACGACTGGGTGGCGAAGCGCCGCCATCGCTGGGCGCGTCCGGCCGCGTGTGCGCTGGGGCCGTTTCCAGGCCGGGGTGATCACACGGTCTGACCACTGACCACTGATCGCATTTGTCCGAGCGGTGATTTTGGATCCGGGAAAGGGGCGTCGTGATGGGTGGCGGAAGATTTCCTCGGTGCGATCAGGAGTTTTACGGCGGGGCCTAGGAAGTCGAAGAGGTAGGGATCCTTCAATGTTTCCTGCGCCAGTGCGGACTGGGGTGCAGGCAAACGTGTAGCGAAGTTGGTAAGGGCTGCTATTCACGCGGAGGCGCGGAGACGCGGAGAGATTCAGAAGCAGAAGATTTCTTTTTCTCCGCGTGCTCTGCGCCTCCGCGTGAGCCTGCATTGAGGTGAGCTCCACGGGCGGGCTGGGCGTTCGGAGGGGGGCTTTTTTTCTAGTGGGCGGTTATTCTCTCGGTTTGGATGGGTCGTACATGATTTGGATGTCGGCCTCGCGTGTTCCGAGGAGGGTTTGGGCGCGTTGGAGGGCGTTGCGGGTGGCGAGATTGGGGTTTTTGACGGACCCTGGAAAGACATTTTCGCGACCGAGGACCTCGATCATGCCGGCATTTTTGAGCACGCGGTAGACGTCTTTGGAAATCCCGCTGAGCAGGAGAAAGCGGTTTTTGGCCTGCATGAAATGAACCAATTCTTCCAAGGCCATGACGCTGGTGGCGTCGAGGTGGCGGGCATTGCGCATGCGGAGGATGATGACGCGCAGGCGGGTATCGCTGGCTAGTCGCTGGATTTGTGTGCGAAACAATTCGGCGGCGCCGAAGAAGAGTTCGCCTTCGACGTGGACGATGGAGATGGCTGGGTGTTGGCGTGGGGCGGCGGTGCCGGCGGCGGCGAGTTCTCCTTGTTGAGTGAACGCGTATTCGACCAATTCCGGGCGGGCGGCTTTCCGGAGATAAAGCATGATGGAAAGGCCGACACCGACAAAAATCGCAACTTGGAGTGGCAGCAGGAGGGTGGCCAGCAGCGTGACGATCAGGGTCGCGGCATCGGAGCGGGTGGCGCGCAGGCAGAGGCGGAGTTGGCGGTGATTGACTAGGGTGGTGGCGACGCCAATGACGAGGGTGGCGAGCGCGGCGCGCGGCAGGTGGCCGACGGCGCTGCCGAGGCCGATGGCGGCGGTGGCGCAGAGGAGGCCGGCCACCAGACTGCTGGCTTGGCTGACGGCTCCGCTGGCGTAGTTGAGCGAGCTGCGGGTGAGGGAGCCACTAGCCGGCAGGCCGCTGAGAAACGAAGTGGCTAGATTGGCGGCTCCGACGCTGAGGATTTCCTGATTCAGGTCGACGCGGTCGCCGGTTCGGCTGGCGAGGGATTTGGCCATCATGGTTCCTTCGAGGGCCGAGACGAAAGCGATGGCGAAGGCTAGGCCGACGAGCGGGCTCAGCCGTGACCAGACCGCCGGATCTGAGAGGTTGGGGATGGCGGGGACGAGGTCGCGGGTGGTGAAGGCGGGTAGGGTGTCGATGGGCAGGTCCAGCGCCTTGAGGCCGGCGCCGGCGAGGGCGCCGGCGGCCAGGGCGAGGGCGAAGGTTGGCAGACGCGGCCAGCGTCGGCGGAGGAGGAGGTGGGTGCCGAGGGTGAGGGCGGAGAGCGCGAGTGCTGGCCACTGGACGGACGGCAGACTGGCGATCAATCCGGCGATCAGGCCGGCGAAGGTGGTGGCGCCGGCGGCGGGGCTGACCCCGAGGGCGGGGGCGAGTTGATTGGCGATGATGAGCAGGGCGCATCCGGCCAGATAGCCGACGATGACCGAGCGGCTGACGTATTGCAGGAGGTCGGCGAGGCGGCAGTAAGCGGCGATGACGAGGAGGGTGCCGGCGAGGAAAATGAGCACGGGCAACATGTCATCGCGCTCGGAGGCGGGAAGAAACGACAAGCCGCTGAAAACGAGAAAGGCGGTGGCGTTCGTGGGGCCGAGAATGGTGTGCCGCGAGCTGGAAAGCAGCGGTCCGACCAGCGAGGCGATGGCGGCGCAGGTCAGGCCATGGGAGATGGGGACACCGGCCATGGCGGCGAAGGCCAGTCCCTGCGCGACGGCCAAGAGCGCCACGTTGAGCCCGGCGGCCATGTCATGATGGAGCTTGGACCATGAATAATGGCGCCACACCCGTCGCGCGGGAAGGAGTTCCAGCGAGCTTTCAAGCAACAGGCCCCTCGCGGCACGGGCACTGGAGCGGAGCGCAGCAGCAACATTCATTCGACCCCTGCAGAGTGGCCGCGCTCCGGGAGGGATGCAAATGGAGAGACGGCTGGAATGGGGCGCTTCGTGGGCCCTCGGCCATCAATGGCCGAGAAACTCACTGTAGTTGTTTTTGCGTTCTTCCAAGGGGAGCTGCCACGTGCGCGTTTTGACGGTGGCCAGGGCGTTCCGGTGGTCGGCCAGCGAGGCCGCCAGTTTCGGCTGGGCCCTTTCCATGTTGTCGATGTAGTGTTGCAGGGTGGTGACGACGCGCCGGAGAACGGCGATGTCCTGCGGGGTGGTGGCGGATCCCCGTTGTTCGGCAATCAGGCGACTGATCATCCTTTGTTGGCGGTCCGTCCACTGAATGGCTTGGGGCAGTTTGGCCACGCCGCCGACGAGAGTGCCGTCGGCATAAATTCGAGGAGCGGGGATGGCCGGGTCTTCGCGTCGCACGGGCAGGGTCGAGGCCGGATTCTCGCTGACGCCGGCGGTATGTGAATCGAGCACGGTCGGGGTGATGAACATCAAGAGGGATTTTTTTGACCGTTCCCGCT
Source organism: uncultured bacterium (assembly GCA_903954065.1). Taxonomy (GTDB): domain Bacteria; phylum Verrucomicrobiota; class Verrucomicrobiia; order Verrucomicrobiales; family V1-33; genus CAJBME01. The sequence goes on along the minus strand of CAJBME010000343.1, from coordinate 29,800 downwards.
GGGTGTTTTTGAAGGCGTTGCCAATGAGCGGGATCTTGCTGAGGCCGGGCACCCCGGTGCCGGATTTGGAATCGAAGGCTTCGTCGAGACCGGCGATGGCTACGGTATAGCCGGATTCCACTTTGAGTGGTGCGGTGTACAAACGCGAGCTGGCGACGGGGTAGGGGTTGCCGCCGATGATTTCACTGCCAATGATATTCGATAACTGCAGGCTGACGGTCATTTCCACGGTGCCATCGGACTTGACCTTTGGCAGGATGTTGATGGTGGTGCCGATGGGCAGGTATTGGATGGAGGCGGTGGTGGTGCCGCCGACGCCGGGAGTCGTGGACGAACTGGCGGCCAAGACCGGTTTGTTGACGACGTTGCGGATGACGACCTCCCGATTGTTGCGGGTCAGGACCCGCGGATAGCTGGTGCTCGTCGTCTGGCGGTCGGCCAACAAGGCTTGAATTTTGACCGAGGCCGAGCGCGATGAAAGGATAGCCCCTTGTGGGTAGAGGCTTTGGGACGGGTCATTCCAATCGACAAAGGCTGAGAAAGCTCCTGGGGCGGCCGGGGCATCCACGCCCTCGGGCGTGACCGGCTGGAAATTCACGGGTAGTCCGCCATCCAGGGTTTGCGACCAATCAATCCCGAATTGTTTGCGCGGATCGGAGGTGGTTTCGAAGAATTTGACTTCGACGGCGATCAATGGCTGCGGGCGATCGACCCCGGCCAGGTATTGTTCCACGAGTTGGTGTTGCTGGCGGGTGCCGACAATAAAGAGGTTGTTGGTGTCGCTGTTCCAGAAAACGGCGGCCTTTTCGTCCAGTGGGGCACTTGAGTCGCCTTGTTCCTCCGCTGTGTTGTACAGTCGCTGCGGAGTGCGCATCGGGTCTTTGCCAAAATCATCCACCGTCACCGCCTCGCGGCTGCCCAGCGCATCAAACCCCCGCGTTGGGATACCGAGGATTTTTTCCACATCATTGACGAGTTGGTCAGCATTGGCGGCCAGATGAGAGATCGCACCCCCTTGAAGGTTGATACCTTGCTGGCTGCCGCCGCTTGCTCCCGCATTCAGACCGGCCCCCGCCATGCCGCCACCGCCCCCTCCGCCATTCAAATTGGACGAAAATGCCTCCCGACCAATCGGGCCAAACGCGTCACCCGAACTGCTGGAAACGGTCGTCACTTGCTCCTGAGAACTGTACTTCAAATGATACGTCCGCCCAATCAGCTGCTTGTCGTCCAGCGGCCGCATGTGCCAGATGCCATTGTCGAGCAGCAAGGCCACTCCATAGGTGTTGGCCACCGTCTCCAAAGCAATAAACGGACTGGTCACCATGTTGAGCGTGATCAACGTGTCCTTGTCGCCTTCCTGCTCGGGCAACGCCATGTAGTTGATCCCCGCATCCTCCGCCAAAAACCGCAACACATCGCGAAGCAGCGCCCGCGTGAAAGAATAATGCTGCTCCTTGCCGCTCCGCAACCGCCCCGCCACCTCCTCATACGCCGGTGAGGATTGCAAAACCTCCTGACTCCACAGTGAGCCCGCCCCCAGCAGAGCCACCAGACAGACCGCTGCCGACCGGCAACGCCACCCGCGGCCGGGTCTCAAGATCAGAAAAGAAGGGGAAAAAGTGAACATGCCAGCAAAAACAAAAAACGTAGTTGGCTGGATATTCTGATAATTATGAAATATGACAACAAGAAATTCAATATAATCGTAATAATCGCAAAAATTAGGATTTTCACAAAGATGGATCATAAAAAGCCGATCCGTAAAGCTGTTGGGGGTGGGGTGTGGCGGAGCGAAGCGTGGTGGGGATCGGGTCTGGGCTTGAAGGGGTTTGTTTTTGGGGGGACGGTAGGTTGGTATGGAGTGCGAGGGATACCCGATGATGTTTTTTCCGGCTTTGAGTGAGCTGGGTGGCTGGTTGCGGCATGGATTGACGTTACGGGTTCCTGGGGTGGACGTGGCGGTTGACCGGGACGAGGCGGTGTCTCGATTGCGTGGCGGCCATGTGGCGGCGGCTGGCGGTCTGGGGTTTTCTTCTGACCAGCTGGTGTGGGCGGAGCAGGTTCACGGTGTGGAGGTGGCGTGGGTGGACGGTGTGGATGGTGTGGGCGCGCTGATGGGTGGGGTGGACGGGTTAGTGTCGGCGCGGGTGGGGTGTGGATTGGGGATTTATGTGGCTGACTGTTGTGCGGTGTATGTGGTGGATCCGCGGTGTCGGGCGGTGGCCTTGTTGCATTCGGGTCGGCGCGGCAGTGATGGGGGGATTGTGCGGCGTGGGATTGACGAGTTGGTCAGGCGGTGTGGCAGTCGGCCGGCGGATTTGGTGGTGCAGCTCAGCCCGTGTATACGTCCGCCGTGGTACGAAGTTGATTTTGCGGCGATGATTCGACGGGATGCGCGCGACTGTGGGGTGCCGGCTGGGCAGATTCACGATGATGGGACGTGTACGGCCAGTGATCTGGGACGATTTTATTCGTATCGGGCGGAGCGTGGTCGGACGGGGCGGATGTGTGCGGTGCTGGGGATGGTAGCCGAGTAGGGTGCGGGCTGCGGGGGTGAGGTGGGGTGAGGGTGAAGTGAAGTGCGGTCAAAAGATTTGCGTTCACTCGCGGGCAATTGGCGGTAGAGGGGAGGGACTGGCCGCATGATGAAAGACCCGCAGATGACGCTTACTGTTTCCGCTCCCGCCAAAATCAATCTCTCGCTGCGTATTTTGCGTCGGCGGGAGGATGGATTTCATGAACTCGAGACATTGATGGTGCCGTTGGGGCTGGCGGATTCTTTGACGATGGAAAGAATGGGTGGGCGCGATGGGGAGATTGAATTTTCCTGTTCTGAGAGTGGGGTGCCGGCGGACGACACGAATCTTGTCATGCGGGCGCTTATGTTTTTGGCGCGTGAATGCGGGCCGTTACCGGCGTTGAAGATACATTTGGAGAAGCGTATTCCTCACGGGGCTGGGCTGGGTGGGGGCAGCAGTGATGCGGCGGCGGCGTTGTGTGGGGTGCGCGAGCTGTTGGGGTTGACGTATCCGGATGAGGTCTGGGCGGCGGTGGCGGCCCGGGTGGGTTCGGATGTGCCGTTTTTTTTGCATCGGGGGGCGGCGTGGTGTCGAGGCCGGGGCGAGTTGATTGAGCCGAGGCCGGGCTGGCGGCTGGGGTGGCCGGTGTTGCTGATCAAGCCGCCCTTTCCGGTGCCTACTCCGTGGGCGTATCAGCAGTGGCAGGGGGCTCCCTGTTTGCCGGGTGTCGACTATGATCCGCAGACGCTGGTGGCGGCGGATGGAACGGAGGTGGTACTGGTCAATGATTTGGAGCGTCCGGTTTTTGCCAAACATCTGCTGTTGCCCGACTTGAAGATGTGGTTGCGGGCTAGACCTGAGGTGTCAGCGGCTTTGATGTCCGGGTCGGGCAGTACGTTGTTTGCCGTGTTGCGTGAGGACGGCCCGGCCACTGGCTTGCGGGAGGATCTGGCCCGGGAATATGGTCCTCATCTATGGACGTGGCAGGGGCTGGCCGGATGAGCCGGTCCACCTCCAAGGGCCCACCCGCCCCTGCTCTAGGGTTGCAATTTTCTGGATCATCGAAAGCTTAACCCATGACCAAGAGCCATCATCCGGTTGATCCGCGCTCGCACTTTTTGACCCGTCGCGACTTTCTCACCAAATGCACGCTGGGCATGGGGGCGCTGGGATTTGGCAGCCTGATGCAAGAAGCTCTTGGAGCGGAAAACCTGAATCCTCTCTCGCCGCGCCAGCCGCAATTTGCGCCCAAAGCCAAACGGGTCATCCACATCTTCGCCAATGGCGGGCCGTCGCATGTCGATACCTTTGACCCGAAACCGGCGCTGACCCGGTGGCATGGCCAGAAAATCCCGAGTCACCTCGGTACCGAGCGGCCGACCGGAGGAGCGTGGAAATCACCCTATACCTTCGCCCCCCACGGTCAGAGCGGCATCGAAGTCAGTGATATCTTTCCGCACGTGGCCCGGCACGTGGATGAAATGACGGTCATCCGCTCGATGCACGCCGATGTGCCCAATCATGAGCCCTCACTGCTCATGATGAATTGTGGGGAGTCACGGCTCGTGCGCCCGAGCGTTGGGTCGTGGATTACGTATGGACTCGGCTCGGAAAACCAAAATTTACCCGGGTTCATTGCGATGTGTCCCGGCGGGTATCCGATTCAGGAGTCACAAAACTGGCAGAGTGGGTTTTTACCTGGGGTATTTCAGGGGACATATATTGATACTCAGCATGTGGCGGTGGAGAAGCTGATTGAGAATATCACGAATAAAAACCAAAGCCGGGTCGCGCAGCGGAGGCAGATTGATTTGTTGCAGGAGATGAACCGCCGTCATTCGGAGCGCCGTCAGCATGATGCGCAGCTGGAGGCGAGGGTGCAGAGTTTTGAGTTGGCGTACCGGATGCAGATGGAGGCCACGGATGCTTTTGATATCATGCGCGAGCCCGAGGCGATCCGCCAGATGTATGGAGAGGGCACGCAGGCCCGGCAGCTGCTCATCGCGCGTCGGCTGGTCGAGCGGGGCGTGCGCTACGTGCAGGTGTGGACCGGAGCCGGTCAGCCATGGGACAATCACGATGACCTCGAGGTGAATCATCGCAAGCTGGCTCAGGACTGTGATCAAGGGATCGGAGCGCTGCTGACCGACTTGAAACAACGAGGCCTGCTCGAGGAAACACTGGTCCTGTGGGGCGGTGAATTCGGCCGGACTCCGACCGTGGAACTGCCAACTCCAGGGTCAAATGCCGGTAAAATCAACGGCCGCGATCACAACCATTATGGGTTCACCATGTGGATGGCGGGCGGCGGAGTGCGCAAAGGATATATTCATGGTGCCACCGACGAGTTCGGCTTCAAAGCGGTCGAGAAACCGGTGCACCCGCATGACTTGCACGCCACGATTCTCAAATTACTCGGGTTCGACCACGAGCAGTTCACCTATAATTATGCTGGGCTCGATTTCCGCCTGACCGGACTCGAAGGGGCTAGTATTGTGGATGATCTGATCGCCTAACCGGCGGGGAGGCGCTGTGGCCTCTCTGTCGCGGTCTCTCAATGGTCAGCGCACCGCCTCCGTGTTGCGTCAGATTCGCTGGCGCGACCCAAACGACGAGGGTCTTGTCTTTGAGCGGACTCTGCTCTCCTGAGCGGGCGACGGGTGCCAGGGATGCGAGCAGCAGGATGGGGGATATTTCGAAGTTGGGACATCGTCGCTGCGCGTGTGATTGAACGAGAATCTTGGTTCTTGGTTCTTCGTTCCCAATTAGCCGCGCGAGAACTAGGAACCAAGAACTATTGTGCGAACGTGATCTCGCCCCAGTTTTCCGGCTCCATCTTCCCCCAGCAGTTTCTTCAGTTCCGGTTCGAGTGCCCTGGTCCAGATTTCGAAACCTTTTTCGCTCAGATGGGTTGAGTCCGGCGCGATCTCTTTCGACAGGACGCCCTTTTCATCGAGAAACTTTGAACCGATGTCCAGCAGGCTGACGTTTTTCAGGTCCTTGAGCAGGTCGGGGAGCAGGGAGTTGATCTCGTTGATTTGTTTGCGGAACCTGTGGTCGGGCTCGGCTCTTCTGGGAAAGACGGCCAGGACGAGAATTTTGGTCGTGGGATAGAGCTGCTGCAGTTTGTGCACGATGGTCTGGATTCCATCGGCGGCCTGTTTCGGAGTATCACTGCCCCAGCCGATGTTATTGGTGCCGATGAGGAGGACGGCGCCTTTCGGGTCCTTTTTGGGTTTGGGCAAATGCTCCAGACGCCAGAGGACATGCTGGGTGCGGTCGCCGCCGAACCCGAGGTTGATGGCTTTTTTCGGCTCAAAGACTTCCTTCCAGTACTTGGCACCCACGGAGTCGAACCCGTGGGTGATGGAGTCCCCGATCATCAGCAGGTCGATATCCTTCTCCGCCATATCCCCGATCTTTTCCGCGTGGAGAGCAAACCACCACTTTTCAAGGCGGGGAGCGGGAACCAGCGACTCATGTCTGGCGTCCGCAGCGGGCTCCGCTTGAGCAGTTGGCCTGGCAGCAGGAATTTCCCCAACCCACTTTGGTACTTCTCCGTTACCAGTGAGGGTTCCGGCGAGGAGCCAGCTCAGGTTGAACCGCCACATTTCCCCGCCGGCACCCTCGGAGAACAGGTAAATCCAGCCTTCACTCTTCGTGCCTGGACGGCCCACCTCGAGGGATGAGTAGGCAAAGGCGCCTTCGGTAACGAGGCGCTTCAGCGGCCAGGACTTGCCGCCGTCGAAGCTGGCCCAGACCGTGCCATTGCGACGGTCTGCGTGGCTCTCGACGTTGCTAAAGATGAGAATGTCCTTGTCCTTGACCGGCAATCTCCCGAGCCCACCCATCAGGCCATAGCCAGTATCGCGCGGACCATCGGGCAGATCCTTGCACATGGTCAGATCCTTCCAGGTGACCCCGCCGTCGTCGCTCATGGCGGTCCAGCGGGTGGAATTGTCCTCACCCTCGGGGACCCAGTGCCGGCGTGAGTTGTAGTAGATTCGCCCGTCCGACAGCTCGGCAATCGCGGCTTCGCCGGTGCCGTTGGCGGGAAAGGGTTCGCTGGTGAGCCAGGTCTTGCCGCCGTCATCGCTGTAGATGGCGTTTGTGTAATGGTGGGGCCACTCACTTCCGGCGTTGGCCTTGCCGTAAAAGCGGGAGGGTCGAATCATTCGGCCTTTGTGGGCGCCGCGCATCAGGGTGATGCCGTGATCGTTCATGTGCATCTCGGGCTTGTTGCCTTTGCTGTCCGGCTTGATCACCGCGTCCATGACCGACCACGACTGGCCATGATCCTGGCTGCGATAGACTGTCTCGGTGCTCGGCGGATGGCCCTCGCTCACAAACGCGAAGATGTCGCCGTTGGCTTCGTTCACAGTCACGCCACCGCCCATGAAACCCGGGCCGATCACGATTTCAGGCCCCCAGGTCGCGCCACCATCCTCGCTGCGCCGCGCCGTCACACCGTTCCAGACCGCCAGCACCGAGCCATCCTTGGCGACGACCACGTTGGGAAAACGATTGCCGGCAAAGACTTGCTGCTGCTCAAATCGTGCCTCGCCGAGGAATGGTTTGAGGTCGCCTTCCGGGGCGGACTTCGCAGCGAACGCTGTAGCGAATATGGCCAAAAGGCAAAACAGGGTGTTTGGGGTGGTTCTCATGATCATGAGGCGACTGTGGTGGAGTGCTCGAAGGATGTGTTGATAAGTTTTAATGAGGGCGACGATTGAGCGGCAAGGGCTGCACACCGACACGGTCGGCCCAGGCCTGCATTTGCCCGCCAGCTCCTTGAGCTTTCCCTTGGCCTCCGTTTCTGCCGAATGGCAGCTTTAGCAATGCTCCACCAGCAGTGGCCGTACCTTGTTTTCGAAGAAATCGGCCGGCTCTTCTGCCGTGAGCCTTGGCACAGAAAACCCGATGCTCCAGACGACGAGGAGGAGTGGATTGCGGAGTGTAAAACCTGGCATGTCAATCGGGTGAGTAAGATGTTGTGGAAAGTTCGCCGGAAGCGGTTTGAGCTGAAGCGGCGACGCCTATGTAGGGCGTGTCAGGGCCTATCGGGTGTGGGGCATGGTCGTGCGGTGTTAACTTATGATCTCTGAAATGACGTGACCGCCGATATCGGTCAGCCTCCGAATGCGGCCAGCGTGGAGATAGTTTAGTTTTTCATCATTCAGTCCCATGAGGTCGAGGATGGTGGCGTGGACATCGCGGACGTGGATGGGCTCGCCGAGTGAGCGCAGGCTGTAGTCGTCGGTCTGACCCGCGGTGGCACCGCCTCTGACGTTTCCGCCGGCCATCCACATGCAGAGGGCGTAGGAATTGTGTTCACGTCCCGGAGTGCCGCCGGCTGACCCGTTCACGAAGGGGGTGCGTCCCATTTCCGAGGCCCAGACGACGAGAGTTTCCTCGAGTAGGCCGCGTTGTTTGAGGTCCTCGATGAGCGCGGCGACGGGCTGATCGACTTCGGCTGACTTCTTGATCATGCCGTCTTGGACCTTGCCGTGGTGGTCCCAGCTGTCGCCTCCAATCTGGACACCGTTAATAACCATTGTGTATCGAACACCTTGCTCCACGAGGCGACGGGCGAGGAGGCACTGGCGGCCGAAACCAGCGATTTTGTCGTTGTCGAGACCATACAGTTTCTGGATGGACTCCGGCTCACCGGAGATATCGACAATGGCGGGGGCGGCGGTCTGCATGCGGAAGGCGAGTTCGTAGGCGCTGATGCGGGCCTCGAGTTCCGACGCTCCCGGGCGTGTGGCGAGGTGGAGTTCGTTGAGGCGTTTGATTTTGTCGAACTCTCGGCGCTGTTCGGCTTCGGTCAGCGAATGCGGGCGGGACAAGTTGAGAATGGGCACGCCTTTGTCACGCAGTAAAGTTCCCTGATAGGCGGCGGGCAGGTAGCCATTCGCCCAGACGGCCGCTCCGTTGACGGGCGCCCCGCGAGGGTCTTGAATGACCATGTAGCCGGGCATGTTCTGGTTGGCGGTGCCGAGGCCGTACTGAATCCATGAGCCGACGGAGGGATGCCCGGGAAACTGGCTGCCGGTGGTCACATGGTAGGTGGACGGGCCGTGATTTTGGTTGTCCGTCTTGATGCCATGAATGAAGGCGAGATCGTCTACTTTTTTCGCTAGATGGGGAAACAGCGAGGACATCCAGCGGCCACTCTGGCCGTGTTGCGCGAACTCAAACGGGCTGCCTACGCATTCGTGAGGGAACGTCAGTCGTCCCTGCAACTCGCCGGAGACGCCGGTGTCCGGCATGCGTTGGCCGTGGAGATCGCGCAGACGCGGTTTGTATTCGAACGAATCCATCTGCGAAACGCCCCCCTGCATGAAGAGGAAGATGCAGTGTTTTGCTTTGCGACCATGCATCTGGAACCGCTCCCGAAGGGGGTCGCCCGGCACCGGTGGAACCTCAGCCAGCAGATCATTTCCGCGCAAGTCATCGGCCAGCAGCCCGCCGAGCCCGAGTGCGCCAATGCCATTCCATGTCCGGTGGAGGAAATCCCGTCGGCTCTGGAAGGGGTGGTGAATGGAGGGATCAGTCCACATATACAAATTCGCTGGCGTTAAAAAGAATGCGGCAGAGACCGGTGAGTTTCTCCTCACTGGCGGCCTCGTCCCTCAGTTCCGTGATTTCTGCGGTGGTTGGAGCGCGGCCGAAGGCGATGGCGAACGCGCGTTCGATTCGCCGTTGTGGGTCGTCACCCGCGTCCTTGATGATGCGGGCCGCGAAATGTTTGACCTCTTCATTCACAAGATCGCCAGTGTACATCTCGAGCGCCTGGAGTGGTGTCACGGACAACCTCCGCTCCGGCACGGAATCCTCGCACACGAGCCCGTCGAACGACTGCATGAAGGGCATGGTCAGAGTGCGTTGCTGGTAGATGTAGAGGCTGCGCTTGCGCCCTTCGGGGCCGTTGTCGGTCGCCCACTTGCTCTGGTCATACTTTACCCGCTGCGCGATGTCTTCAGGCAGGGGAGGGAAGATCGGGAGACCGAAAACCTCCGGATTGAGACGACCGCTGACGGCCAGCACGGCATCCCGCACAGCTTCGGCCTCGATCCGGCGACGCTTGGAGCGGGAGAGCAGGGAGTTGTCAGGATCCGCGCGCGCGGCCCGGTCGCTGGCGGCCACGGAGGACTGCCGATAGGTGCCGGAGCTGACCATCAGTCGGTGCATCGCCTTGAGGCTCCAATTGTTCTCGACAAAACGGTGAGCGAGCCAGTCGAGCAATTCCGGGTGCGATGGCCCGCCGCTGAGTTTGCCAAAATCGCTGAGGGTGGGGACGATGCCGCGGCCGAAGTGCTGGGCCCACAGTCGGTTGACCATGACGCGGGCGGTCAGAGGATTTTCCGGACTGGCGATCCACTGGGCCAGAGTCATGCGCCGGCTTCGTGTCGGCCAGCGTTTAAATGGATCGAGTCGGATTTTGGCAGGCTCGGAGTTCCCGGTGATACAGCTGAGGAACCCGGCTTCCACTGGATCGCCCGGCTTGTCATATTCGCCGCGCAGCATGACACGGGTCACTGGCACGCCTGGCTCGTAAGGAGGTCCGAACGAGTGGCGAAGCGTCATCGCCACGGGTTGCAGCCTCTTGAGATGCTGCTTCACAAATGGAAGCTTCTCTTTCAGTTCAAGGAATGGCTTTCGTTCCGCCGCCGTGATGGCCTCGTTGGCAGGATTGCTGATCCAATCGTCCAGCTGGTCGGCGCGTTGCTTCGCGTCCGGCAGCTGCTTTTCGTCCGGAAGGGCGCTGCCCGCGCGCTTTCCAAAATCAGCCCGCAGGGTGTCGAGCTGCCCCTGAATTCCATGGAGTTCTTGGCGCTTGTTTTCGGCCCACTCCTTCTCGCCTTCTCGGTAAAAATCAGCTGGCATCGGACCTCCGATCTGGAATATGTCCCCGCGCTCCGGAGGGGCGATTTGCACGGTATTGAAGAACGCCTGCATCCGATAAAAATCCTTCATCGGGATCTTGTCATACTTGTGGTCGTGACACTTCGCGCATCCCACGGTCAGGCCGAGGAAGACGGAGCTGACCGTCGAAGTCATCTCACTGAGCATTTCGTGTCGAGTCTCATCGCCTCGCGGCTCGGTGAATGGTGCCAGACGCAAAAAGGTGAGCGCGACGGCCTGCTCGGGCTTTGCTGATGGCAGTTCACCTGCCCCCATGATTTCCTCGAACTCGTCCCCGGCGATCTGCTCTCTGATGAACTCGTCGTAGGGTTTGTCGCGATTTAATGAATCGATGACGTAGTCGCGGTAGCGCCAGGCGTGAGGGAGGTCTGGATCGCCCTCGTAGCCGGCTGTGTCCGCATACCGGGCGAGATCGAGCCAGAACTTCGCCCAGCGCTCGCCGTAGCGCGGATCGGCGAGCAGGGAGTCGACCAGCTCCCCATAGGCATTTTGGGCCGTATTGTTCACGAATGCCTCCACCTGCTCCGGCGTCGGAGGCAGGCCGATGAGGTCAAAGTAAAGTCGACGTACGAGAGTGCGTCGATCAGCTTCCGGCGCGAGTGTCAACCCGGTCGCCTCCAGCTTTTGTAAAACAAAGGCGTCGAGGGGATTGACCACCCGGTCTGCCGATTTCACCTCCGGTGGCGGGGCATCCACCGGTCTGCTATAGGGCCAGTCCTCTGGGCCAGATGCTCCAGCCGCACCAGCCCCTTTGGATTCGACAGCAACGGTGAGCAGTGTTGCTGCCGTAAAAATGCACCGGCACCCTCTCAAGAGATTTCTGGTAAGTGCCCTGATTTCAGCCGTGGTATAAGCAGTATGGGGCCTCGGAATCTGATTCATGGGTATAGGGCCGCGGAGAGAGCCCATGGCTGGATGGGCGAATTTGGCATTTTGAGGGTTTGCTTCCCCTTTTGCAAACAGAAGGCTTGCCGCTTTGGCATATTCCTGTCGTGACAGGTTTTGCCACCTGTAAAGCATGTCGAAATCGGCAGTCTCTTGATCTGACTCACCGCGCTGCTTATCCTGAGTGGATGATCTCGTTGCTGTTTCTTGAGTCTCTATCGAGCTGGTAGCTCCACACGCGATAGAGGGGGTCAGGAAGATTACTGGCCGGCGGCGGCTCGTTTCTTTTTGATGTAGGTGCGGGCGGAGGCGACCAGCAAGCTGCAGGCGTGCAGGCAGAGGACCGGCATTTCGTCGGGGGCTGGCTCGAGGTTGGTTTTTTCTGGTGGCAGGTTGTCGAAGGGCACGCCGGCGGCGACGGGCCAAGCGATGCGGCGTCGGCAATTGGTGGCGTAGGCGCAGTTGTCGGCGACGACGGCGCGGCAATCGTCTTCATCGAGCAGGCCGGTAATCCGGTACATGCCGGTCTGGCGCGCGAAGGTTTCGCGGATGGGGGAGGGGGTGGCTCGACCTTGGGTGAAGGCGACCCAGTTGCCGAGGGCGGCGGGGTAAAAGAAATCCAGAGCGTCGCGAAGGGAGGCGGTGGTGTCGAGGATGAGGCGCCATCCGTGGACGAGATTGGGGGCTCCTTTGAGCGGGCGGTATTGACCGGCGGCGTCGTATTTGGAGATTTCGCGGGCGGCTTCTGGGGTTTTGTGAGCCGTCAAGCTGGTGGCGGGGGATTCGGCATCGTCGACGTGCCGGACCTCCCATCCTTCTGCGGACGGCAGGATGACGATTTCGCCGATGCGGCGTCCGCCTTGGGCGAGCCAGTCGGCCAGTTCTTCGGTCAGTGATTTGGTGTGAAGAGTCATGGGGATTAGGCGGCGGGGGAGGTTGATTCTTGTGGAGCGGCCGCGACTTGGTCCATGATGACATCGGCCATCAATTCGTCGGTTCCGATGGCGGCGGAATAGAACAGTTGGCGGCCGCGCAAGGCGTAGGGGTTGCGCCGAAAGACCTCGCCTTGATTGGCGCTGATCGCTCCCGGACTGTTTTCCGTGAGGCCGAGCAGGACGGGAATGTCCTCGTAACTGTGCAGGCCGTCGGCAATAAAAAACGGCACCACAACCACATTTGGGGCGGTCGTGAGTTCGTCCCAGCGCGCGACAAGAGGTTCTTCTTCCATATAAGCATCAACGACTTCTCCAAATCCAGCACCGCTGGCGCGGATCAGTTCAACTTGCGACTTGATGGCTGCGGTGGAGTTTTCGTTCAAGCTGGTGCCATGGCCCACGATGACGAGGGAAATCTCGGAAGGCGGGACGCCTGGGGCAATTTCCGCCGCGCGTTTGAGCAGCAGCCGGGTCATGGAAGGATGAATGCCCACCGGGTCACAATAACGGATGGTGCGACCACCCGCATGAGTGACAGGCCCCTGCAATTCCAACTCCCGGGGCAGCACATCCCGCGTAAAATACCCTTCGCTGATAAAATTCGGGACCACAAAAACGTGGTCCGAGTCAATCATGTGCATCACTTCGCGGAAGCCAGGCTCCTCTTTCCAGAATGCGCACTGCACCTCGCGGAAAAGCCCCCGGCGTCGCAACTCGTCCGCATGTTGCCACGTCGGGGTCGACGAATCAGGATTTTGCGTGGAACCATGCCCCAGGATGACAAGCGCGGCATCGCGCCAGGTCGATGAAGAAACAGATGAATCAGCCATGCGATCGATTACGCCGCCCAGCCATCTCCGGCAACTGCCCGTTCGCTGATCGTTGTTTTAACTGGTTGTGGACTGGACGGGCGGGCGGTGGCGTTGGGCGGCCTAGGACGGCCGGCTCTGGGGCGGCGTAATCAGCCATACGCTTTGGCGGCAGGTAGAAAAACCACACTGTGGTGGGGACGCGGATGTGGGGCGTAAAACGGGTGGTAAAATGCACAATACATTAATGATCAAGTTGTTATTTATGATTTGAGGTAGGGAGGGGCTGCGCTTGTGAAATTTTTCACAAATTCCCCTTGCAGGGAAATTCGCTGTTCGCTAACAATTGTCTTCCCGCCGACGGCCTGTCGGTGCATGCTGAAAGTTCTACTTTCGGCCGGGTTTCGACTCCTCTTTTTTTGCTGCAATGCTTTCCATCACTTCAGCCGCCGCATTTTCCGTGCCGTCACCATTGTTAGGTGCCGTTTCGCTGACGGCTGAGCCCGTTTTCGGACCAGTGTCCAACTCGATTGTCATGGCCGTCATCGTGTGTGCGGTCATCATTTGGTTTGTTCGAGGGGCCATGAAGAGCCCGCAGTTGGTTCCGGACGGTCGTCAGAATTTCGTCGAGTTGGTCGTCGAATTTTTGTTTAACCAGACAGAAGCCATTGTAGGCAAAAAAGTCGCGCCTCGCGCTTTCCCGCTGCTGGCGACGATTTTCGTGTTTGTGCTCGTGAACAACTATTTCGGTTTGTTGCCCGGAGTGGGCACTATCGGTTGGAACGCGGAGCACCACGGTGAGCACGCGGTGGCGGCTCATGTGGCCACGGGTGATTCCGGCCACGCTGAGCACGCAGATCTCGGTGAGCACGCGGCGCAGACCGGCCACGGTGAGCACGCGGCGCATGGCAAAACCGCGGCGGCAGTGGAAGACGAGTCGCATGAATCGCATTTGACGCCATGGTTTCGTCCCGGCTCAGCGGATTTGAATTTCACGCTGGCGCTGGCGTTTGTGTTTATGATTTTGTGGATGTTCCTGACCATTCGGGAGTTAGGGGTTTGGGGATTTGTGCTTCACACCTTCGGACCGAAGGGCGGTCTGACGGGATTCATGAAGTATGCGTTGGTGCCGATTTTCTTTTTTGTGGGCTTGATTGAGTTGGTTTCGATTGCTTTCCGCCCGGTGTCTCTTTCGCTTCGATTGTTCGGCAATATTTTTGCGGGCGAGACGCTGTTGCATGCCATGGGGGCTTTGTTGGGGAGTTTGGGGGCGCCGAATTGGCTAGATTTTGTGGGTAAGATTTTGCTGCCTCTACCCTTTTATTTCCTTGAGTTGCTGGTCGGTATTTTGCAGGCGACTGTTTTCACCTTGTTGTGTGCGGTGTATATCCAGCTTTCCACGACGCATGAAGACCATGGCGAGGCGCATCATGATGAAACCGGCCCGGATGGTCACCCTGTTTCGCATTAGTATTAATTTTGTCGCCGGGACCGTGGCCTGACTGCGGGCGGCGATTGTCACACCAAAAAAACCAGCAAGTACTAACGACTACTATTCCATGATTACCGAACTACTCACCACCCTGCAAGCCGCCGCCGCCCCTTCCGTTGAAATCGCTCAGGCGAGCAGCCTGAACGGCTCGTTCACCTTGGGTGTGGCCGGCGCCGGCGCTGGCATCGGCATCGGATTGATCGGATTTGCCGCCGCTCAGGCGGTCGGCCGCAACCCCGGCGCTTTCGGCAACATCCTGACCATCTCGATCATCGGAATGGCGCTGGCGGAAGCTATCGCCATTTACGCCTTGGTGCTCGCCTTCGCTCAAGGCCGTTAATCCCGGATCCGGCGTTTTTCATCATGGGGCCGGGGGTTGACCCCTCCGGCTATCTCCCGGCCCCACCTTTTTCTTTTCGTCCTCATTTAACCGCTTTTTACCACCGCCACCATGGCCGACATTCTCGACAAATTCAAAATCGAAGGACCGAGCTTCATCGCCCAGTGCGTGATTCTCTTGGTTGTTTTCGCGGTGCTGAATAAGTTTGCGTTCGGGCCGGTGATGCAGCTCCTGTTGGAGCGTCGCCAGCGCATTGAGGATGCAGAAGCTAATTTCGCGCAGAGCAAGGCCAATCTGGCTAATGCGGAAGGTCAAGCCCGCGAGGTTGTCGATGCGGCCAACGCCAAAGCCGCCAGCATGATCAAAGAAGCGACTGAAGTGGCGGCCGCCACCGCCGAGAAGAAGCGCCAAGAGGCGATTGCCGAAGCGGCATCGATCATCACCAAAGGTCGCGAAGCGACAGTGATCGAGCGCGACCAAGTTTTCGCCACGTTGAAACGTGACTTCGGCCGACTGGTGGTCGAAACCACTGGCAAAGTCACTGGTAAGGTGCTGAGCCCAGAGGATCATGCCCGCATCAATCAAGAGGCGGTCACCCAAATTTCCCGCTAGGTCTTCGGACCGCTACCGACCCGCACCCACTGATGAAAGTCAAAAAGGAAGCCCTTCGCGCCGCCCGGCTGCTGCTCAAGGCGTCCATGCCTGGTGGGCGTGTCGACACCGCGCGCGCCTCGGAATTGACCCGCCGCATTGTGGCCGAAAAGCCCCGGCATTCTCTGCAAATTCTTGAGTCGTATCGTCGGTTGCTGCGCCTTGAGCTCGACAAACGCCACGCTGTCATCGAAAGCGCCACGCCGCTGGATGACGCGGCGCGGGCCCGTGTGCTCTCTGAACTGACTTCCAAATTCGGTGCCGATCTGACATCCGAATTTAAACTGAATCCTGATCTCGTCGGGGGACTGCGCATCAAACTTGGTTCTACCATCTGGGATGGCAGCATCCGGACCCGCCTCGAATCCCTGCGAACCGCCTTCGGCGTCTAATCGCCACCTTTACGCTTCTTACACCCTACTTTTTACGTTTTCCCTGTCATGAGCAACATCCTGCAAGAACTCGAAAGCAGCATCGCCGGCCTCAAGTCGTCGGTCTCCACCTCCAACATCGGCGTGGTCCGTGAAATCGGTGACGGCGCCGCCAAAGTGGAAGGCCTCTCCCAGGTCATGCTCAATGAAATGATCGACTTTGGCGGGGGCCTCTTCGGTCTGGCCCTCAACTTGGAAGAAACCGAGGTCGGCGTGGTGCTGCTCGGAGCGGGCGAACACATTAAGGCCGGCAGCGAAGTCAAAGCTACCGGTCGGTTGTTGTCTGTGCCAGTCGGCAAAAGCCTTCTCGGTCGCGTGGTCAACACCCTTGGCGAGCCGATCGATGGCAAGGGACCAGTCGTGGGTGAAGCTCAATATCCTGTCGAAAAGCTGGCGCCGGGCATCATTACCCGTAAATCGGTGTCTGTACCGGTGCAGACTGGCATCATGGCCATTGACGCCATGATTCCGATTGGCCGCGGGCAGCGCGAGTTGATCATTGGCGACCGTTCGACGGGTAAGACCACGATTGCCGTGGACACTATTATTTCGCAGGCCAAGCAGAACAAGGCTGCGGAGCAGGGCAAGCTGAAAGGTCACAAGCCTGTTTATTGTATTTATGTCGCCATCGGGCAGAAGCAGTCGAACGTGGCCCGCGTGGTCAAGACGCTCGAGGATGCTGGTGCCATGGAATACACGGTCATTGTCAGCGCTTCCGCTTCCGATTCGGCGGTCAACCAATACTTGGCTCCGTACGCGGGTGCGGCCATTGGTGAATGGTTCATGGATCAAGGTCAAGACGCCTTGATTGTGTTTGACGATCTTTCCAAGCAAGCGGTTGCCTATCGTCAGGTTTCCCTGATTCTAAAGCGCCCTTCCGGACGTGAAGCGTATCCTGGCGATGTGTTTTACCTACACAGCCGGTTGCTCGAGCGTTCCGCGCGGGTCAATGAAAACTACGGTGGCGGTTCCCTGACCGCGCTCCCAATCATTGAAACACAGGCGGGTGACGTCTCGGCGTACATCCCTACAAACGTGATTTCGATCACCGACGGTCAGATCTTCCTGGAAACCGACCTGTTCTACCAGGGGATTCGTCCGGCTATCTCAGTCGGTCTGTCTGTCTCCCGCGTCGGATCCGCCGCGCAGACGAAAGCCATCAAGAAAGTTTCTGGCACGACCAAGCTGGATTTGGCCCAGTTCCGCGAATTGGCGGCCTTCGCTCAATTCGGCTCCGATCTTGATGCGGCCACTAAGGCTAAACTCGATCGCGGCGCGCGGATTGTTGAACTCTTCAAGCAGCAGCAATATTTGCCGAAGAGCCTGCCCATCATGGTGGCCTCCTTGTATGCCATGCAAAAAGGGTATTTCGACGATGTAGCGGTCGACCGCATTCGCGAGTGTCAGGCGCAACTGGAGGAGTTTTTGACGACTCGTAAAGAATCGCTTCTCGACACTATCGCCAACGATCAGTCACTCGACAACGCTGAAGAAAACTTGAAGGCCGCCCTCAGCGATTTCAAGACGACTTGGAAATAATCCCCATGGCGAGCATTGGTCGATTTTCAGTTCATGAGGCAATTTTCCGCTTTGAGCGGGCTCATCTGAAAGTCATCTTTCACGACCGCAACCTGAATCCTGTCTGACATGCCCTCAACTCGTGACATCCGCCGACGCATTAAGTCGGTCAAGAACACGTCGCAAATCACCAAGGCGATGCAGCTGGTGGCTGCCGCCAAGATGAAGAAGGCGCAGGACGTGGCCACCAGCGGCCGTCCTTATGCCGACCTCTTGAATCAGGTTTTGGTTAGTTTGAAAGGCCGCGCTGAGGAATCATCGCATCCGTTTTTCGAGGCTGGCCAAGGCAGCAAGACCCTCGTGGTTGTTATTGCGACGGACAAAGGTCTCTGCGGCGCGTTGAACACCAACTTGTTGAAAAAGATCAACCAGTCGCTGCCGGATGGCGACTATGATTTTGTCACTGTCGGCCGAAAGGCTTCGCAGGGACTGGCTCGTTTGAAGAAAAACTTGGTTGCTGATTTCACTATCAAAGATCCGGCCAAGTTTATTGAGATGCGCACGGTCGGTCGCTATGTACAGGAGCGCTTTCTCACAGGCGAGTACAAGGACGTCTTGGTCGCCTTCAATAATTTCGTGAATACCGTGACGCAAGTCCCGACGATCGAGCAGTTGCTGCCCGTTAATGCAGTCAAGCTAGGCGGGAAAAAATCCTTTGAAGGAATGGGATCCGCTTTGGAAGTGGCTGAAACGGCTGCACCCACGGTAGAATATGCTTTTGAGCCCGGTCCGGCCGTGGTTTTTGAGCGCACTCTTCCGCAATACGTCAATCTCACGCTTTTCCAAATGCTGCTAGAAGCCCGGGCTTCCGAGCATTCAAGCCGGATGGTGGCCATGAAAAATGCCACGGATAATGCGAAGCAAATGCTCAAAGATTTGAGCCTTGAGTACAACAAATTGCGTCAGGCTTCCATCACCAACGAACTCCTCGAAATCACCACCGCCAAGATGGCGCTTGAGTAATCTTGACGGTGGCGCGGTTTTCCCGGGGCCACCGGATGACCGTTTCACTATCGCCCGCTTTCCAAGCTGCCTTTTCCGCAACCCGCAACCAGGAACCCAACAGTCTTTCCCATGAGTAATATCGGCAAAATCGTCCAGGTCATCGGTCCCGTGGTGGACGTTGATTTCTCCGCCACCGGCCAACTTCCGGCCATTTACAATGCGTTGGAGATCAACTACGATCTCAACGGCAAGTCCACGCGCCTCGTTTGCGAAGTGCAGCAGCACCTTGGCGACGGCTGGGTCCGCTCGATTGCCATGACCTCGACGGAAGGTCTGCAGCGCGGCTTCTCGGTCACTGATACGGGGGCTCCGATCTCCGTGCCCGTTGGCGAAGAAGTTCTCGGACGTATTTTTAACGTCACTGGCGATGCGGTCGATGACCAGCCGGCTCCGAAGACCGCCAAGCGGTACCCAATTCACCGGCCGGCTCCATCGCTCGCCGATCAGGATCCTTCGGCGCAGATTCTCGAAACTGGCATCAAGGTTATTGACTTGATCTGCCCCTTCACCAAGGGCGGTAAGGTCGGTGCGTTCGGCGGCGCCGGCGTGGGCAAGACGGTCGTCATCATGGAGCTCATCAATAACATTGCCAAAGGCCACGGTGGTTATTCCGTGTTTGCCGGCGTGGGTGAGCGGACGCGGGAAGGTAACGACTTGTACTGGGAAATGATTGAGTCCGGCGTTATTGCTACGGAGCGTGACGAAAAGGGTCATCCCAAGAAGGACAGTCAGGGTCGCCCAGTGCTGGCGCCTGGTTCAAAAGTAGCCTTGGTTTACGGCCAAATGAATGAGCCTCCAGGCGCTCGTCTTCGGGTGGCTCTCTCAGCTCTCTCGATGGCCGAGTACTTCCGGGACGAGAAAAACCAAGACGTTTTGATGTTTGTTGACAACGTCTTCCGATTCTCGCAAGCCGGATCTGAAGTGTCCGCTCTCCTCGGCCGGACTCCTTCGGCCGTCGGTTACCAGCCAACGCTGGCCGCTGAGATGGGTGCGATGCAGGAACGCATCACTTCCACCAAATCAGGATCGATCACTTCCTTCCAGGCGGTTTACGTGCCGGCGGATGACTTGACCGACCCGGCGCCCGCTAACACTTTCGCGCACCTTGACTCCACCGTCGTGCTCGAGCGTTCGCTCGCCGAGCTCGGGATTTATCCCGCGGTTGATCCGCTGTCTTCGGTCTCGAAGGCACTGGCTCCGGAAATCGTCGGCGAAGAACATTACCGCGTCGCGCGTGGCGTGCAGCGTGTGCTTCAGCGCTACAAAGACTTGCAAGACATCATCGCCATTCTCGGTATGGACGAGCTCAACGATGACGACAAACAAACCGTCTTCCGCGCTCGTAAAATCCAGCGATTCCTTTCCCAGCCGTTCACGGTCGCCGAAGTCTTCACCGGCACCAAAGGTGAATACGTCACCGTCAAAGATACCGTTCGCGGGTTTGCCGAGATTCTCGACGGTAAACATGACAGTGTGCCGGAAGCCAACTTCTACATGAAGGGCAGCATCGATCTGGTGAAGAAAGACTAGGTATCCGCATCTCTACGCCATGCCACTTCAGCTTGAAATCGTCACCCCCGAGGCCAGCATTTATGCTGACGAGGTGGACACCGTAGTGCTTCCTGGTTGCGAGGGGGAAATGGGGGTTCTTCCTCACCATGCCCCGCTCGTGACACTGCTCAGCGCTGGTGAATTGCGCATCGTCAAAGGTGGCAAAACCCACTTCATGGCGGTGGGTGAGGGGCTCGTGGAGGTCACTGGTTCCAGCGCTCGCATTTTAACAGATGCAGCCATTGGCGAGGATGCCATCGATGAAGGTGCCGTGCAGGCTGCTTTGGATCGTGCACAGGCCCGCCTCAAGGACACGGCTAATCTGACCGCCGAAGAAATCGCCGCCACTGAAGCGAGTATTCTCCACTCGCTGGCTCAGTTGAAGGTCAAACGTCGCCGCAAAACGATCTAGGCGGTTGTCGCCAGCTCCTGCAGCCCCTCGGGCATGGCATGAGGAATTCTCTCAACGGACATTGGCTCAGGCTAATGTCCCTTTTTTTGTATACCCGTTTCCTTGGGTTTAGGCCTAGAGCGACGTCCGGGGCTTTCACAGGACGACCCGTTGGGACTGGGAAGGCGTGGTTCGTCGCCTCTCTCTATCCTTTGGGTCTCGTGGCCCGCCACACCTCGGTGTGAAGGGATGATTCGTGCCGCGGCAGGGCAGCGCCGCTAATGGGGGCGGCGAGGTCTGGCGTGGCGCGTGGCTTCGGCGGTCGAACGGGTGTTGGCACCCTGAGCAGGCTGAGCGGCCGCGCTGAGGCTGGCTGATCTGGCGGTTAGGCGACCTCGATGGTGCCATCGAAGACGAAGTCGCCGGGTCCGGTCAGGGTGACGTCGACGAATGTTCCGTCTGGTTGACGGGTGAATCCGATGGTGAGGGTGTCCCCGCCGCGGACCTGCACTTGAATGGGTGAGGGTGTGTCGTGCAGCAGATGATGGATGATAGCGCAGGCCACCGTGCCGGTGCCGCAGGCGAGGGTTTCATCTTCGACTCCCCGTTCGTAGGTGCGGATGGCGATGTGGCCGGGGGCGGTGATGCCGACGAAGTTGGCATTTGTTCCCTTGGGAGCGAAGTATTCGTGATAGCGTAGGGCGGCGCCATCGCCGGTGACGTCTACGTGGGATAAGTCATCGACGAAAACGACGGCGTGGGGGACACCGGTATTCAGCGCGTGGACGGTCAAGTCTCGTCCTTGGACGGAGAGTTTTTCATGAAGTGCGAGCGAGTGGGGTTCGCTCATGCGGAGTTGTACGCGGTCGCCTTGAAATTCGGCGCCGATGATGCCGGCCATGGTTTCGAAGCGTACCGATGGCAGGGTGAAATCGTGGAGACGATTGACATACCGCGCGAAGCACCGGGCGCCATTGCCGCACATTTCGGCCTCGCCGCCATCGGCATTGTAATAGCGCATCCGGAAATCGGCTCCCTGTTGCGCCGGTTCTACGGCCAGCAGCCCATCGGCGCCGATGCCGCGGTGACGATCGCACAGGCGGGCGATCTGCTCTCTGGTGAGCGCCACGGCTTGGGTGCGGTTGTCGACCAGCACGAAATCATTGCCGGCGCCGTTCATTTTTGTGAAGTTCAGGGTCATCGGGATGTGAAATGAAAGTGTGGAAATTGAAAGAGTCGTCGCGGTCCGGTTGGGTGCGGAGCGGCTGGTTTTTTCGGGTGATTCCGGGCGGCGTTCGGGGCCGCCGGCTGGCCGGAAGCGGCCGGGGGATTACACTGATTTGGTGGCCTCGACGAGCGGGCGTACGAAGTCGGCGACCAGCGACGCTAGGTCGGGTGAGGATCCGTGGGCGGCGATTGTTTTGACGATAGCGCTGCCGACGACCACGCCATCGGCGGACCGGGCGACGGCCGCGGCTTGATCGGGCGTGGAAATGCCGAAGCCGACGCAGACGGGAACACCGGAGCCGCTTTTGATGATGGCCACATTTTCAGCGATGTTGGTGGCCAGTTCTGATTGTTCGCCCGTCACTCCTTCGCGTGAGACATAATAAATGAATCCTTCGCCTTGGGAGCCGATGTCGCGCATGCGTGCGGGGGGCGTGGTCGGCGCAATCAAACGGATCTGCCGCAATCCATGGGTGCCGGTCAATTCACTGTTGGCCGCGGCTTCGTCCGGAGGCAGATCCAGCAGCAACACCCCATCGGCTCCGGCGGCGGCCGCATCCGCATGAAATTTCTCAAAACCATAGGTGTAGACCGGGTTGAGATAGGTGAAGAGTACGAGGGGAATCGATGAATGCTCGCGAATGCGTCTGATCAGCTCGATGACCCCGGCCGTGGTGGTGCCGCTCTCGAGCGCGCGCTGCGCCGCCAACTGATTCACAATGCCGTCAGCCAGTGGATCCGAGAATGGCAGTCCGAGTTCAATGACGTCCACCCCGACCCCAGCCAGCGCTAACACCAGTCCAAGAGTGGCGTCCAGCGTGGGGTCTCCCGCGGCCAAGTAAGCAACAAAGGCAGCTTTTTTCTCCTCGCGGAGACGGGCAAAGGTCTGATCAAGGCGGTTTTCCAGCATGTCCCTATATGCCAGCGACACCGGGGCTTGGCAACCACCACCTCCCGGAAGATGACAGGCTTGGCCGGAAAATCCCCCGGTTCGACCTCGGTGAACGGCTGGTCCGCGCCGCTCGTCACTTCGCATGGGCCGTGCCGCCCGCGTATTGACCTCGGCGCGGGTTGCCGCATGGTACACTGCCATGAGAAAGTTTGACGACCCTGAGGAAATCATCATTGCCCCGAGCATCCTTGCTGCCGACTGGAGCCGCCTCGCGGAAGAAGTGGCGCGGGCCATTCGCGGCGGAGCTGACTGGCTGCACCTCGACGTCATGGACGGCCATTTCGTGGATAATATTTCGTTTGGCCCGCAGTTTGTGCAGACGCTGACGAGTACGAATGACTTCTTTTATGACGTGCATTTGATGATCGAGCGGCCGGACCATTATCTGGACCGTTTTATCAAAGCAGGAGCTGACAACCTCACCGTTCATGTGGAAGCGGATCACGATGTGGCGGAATCGCTGCGACGCATTCGCGCGGCGGGGGTGAAGGCTGGACTCTCGTTGCGGCCGGAGACGGACTTTTCCCTCGTCGAGCCGTATCTCGATCAGATCGATCTCCTACTCGTCATGACCGTGGTGCCGGGCTTTGGTGGTCAGAAATTTATGCTCGAAACGATGGCCAGTGTAGCAGCCGCCAAAAAATACCGGGAGGCCCGAGGGCTGAGCTTCCACATCGAAGTGGATGGCGGGATTTATCCAGAAACGGCTGTGATCGCGCGCGATCACGGGGCGAATGTACTGGTGGCGGGCACGGCGGCTTTTGGCGCGCCGGACATGGCAGCGGCCGTACGGGCGTTGCGGGGATAATCTCTCGCTGGGCGTGGAGCCTGTGCTGGGCGCGTGTTTTGGTTCGCTTGGGAGCGGTCTCGAGAGGGCTTTAAAACCGAGCGACTGGTCCGCTGAGCGGACGCTGATTCAGCTAAAGAATAACTGCCAGACGAGGAGGCAGACGAGGATCGAGAGCAGGGCGATCCCGATTCTCCACCAGATTTTGGCGCTTGGGGACTGGGAGCGACGCCGTGCTTTCCGTGCGGGTTCACCGGCGGGGCGTCGAAAGGCATCGGTGGTCTGACGGGCGGTGAAGACCTGTTTTCCTTCTGGATTGTCGGCAATGCGTTGCCAGCGGTTGCTGTTATCGGCCATGAGCGGGAGTTTGAACAAAATTCGAGAGATACGGAAGCAAAATCGTCAAGTCCCTAGAGCTGGGGAATCGTCATCGTCGTCCTCGTCCTCGAGGCCGGTGCGCTGGGTTCGTTCCTGCATGGCGCGGAGGAGCGGGGATTCGTCGCCCACGTGATCCCAAACTTTGCGGCTGACGTAGAGTGGCGCTTGGACGCGGAGGGCGAGGGCGAGGCAGTCACTCGGCCGGGCGTCGATTTCCATGATTTTTCGTTGATGGAGTTCGTTGTCGGCGACGAGGATCAGTCGAGCAAAGAAGATGTTGTCGTTGAAGTCATTAATGATGACTCGTTCGACGCGGGCGTCGTAGGCGGCCAAGATGCTGACGATTAGGTCGTGGGTCAGCGGTCGTTCTTTGGGAACGCCATGCATGGCCAGCATCACGGCCATGCCGACCATTTGGTCGATATAAATGACAAAGACCTTTTCGTCATTTCCCAGAAAAATCGCACACCCCCCGCTGGCAGGAATGACGGCTTTGACTTCGACCTGAACGACGGGTTGGGACATAGTGGAGGCGGAAGAGAGGAGAAGGTAACAGTACAGTCTACGGCCGGCCGAGACCGAGGGCAAGGTAATGGCGCGAGACGGCCACGTATTTTTCCGCCCATGTTTTCACTTTGGATTGTTCGTCGAGCGACAGGGTTCGGCGCACTCGCCCTGGGCTGCCGACGACCAGTGAGCCTGGGGGGATTTTGGTCCCTCCGGTGACGAGGGTTCCGGCGCCGATGATGGAGCGGGCGCCGATTTCGGCACCATCGAGGATGATGGCCCCCATGCCGACGAGTACTTCATCGTGAATGGTGCAGGCGTGGACGATGGCTTTGTGGCCGATGGTGACCAGTTCCCCAATGATTGCGGGGAAGTCGTCGGCGAGATGGACGACGGCGCCGTCCTGAATGTTGCTGCGCGGGCCGACCAGAATGCGGTTGATGTCGCCGCGTAGGACCGCCTGATACCAGACACTGCTGTCGTCACCCAGCGTTACATCCCCCAGCACATCAGCACTGGGAGCCATAAAGACCCCGGTGCCGAGTTGGGGCCGACGTTGTAAAAATACCGGAGGCTCAGCCGGTGGAATCATCGAAATCATCGGCGAATATGCACAAAAAGGTTCATAGTCTCATGTAAATTCGAAAATTGTGGATTGACATTTTTGCCCGTTCCCCTAAAAACGCGAACTATGGTGGTTTTTCCACCGATGACACCATCATTACATCATGAACAAAGCTGAACTGACAGAAGCCGTGCTCAAGAACCTCGGCAAAGAGACCACGAAGAAAGCCGCAGGGGATGCCTTGGAGGCCGTTATCGCGGCCATTGCCTCGGGCATCAAGAAAGATAAACTCGTGCAAATCATTGGCTTCGGTACTTTCAAAGTGAGCCAACGGGCGGCGCGCAAAGGGCGTAATCCCAAGACTGGCGAAACCATCAAAATCAAAGCATCCAAAAGCGTCCGTTTCTCGCCGTCCACCGCCTTGAAAGGTAAGTTGTAAGCACGGCGCAGTCGTTCGTATCTATACGGATGGTTACGTTTCTGCGCCCGCTTCTTCTCTCCGGAAGAAGCGGTTTTTTTGGGTGAGGCTACCTAGCCGCTGAGGCGTGGTCAGCTGGTTTTTCGCGGTGTGCCGGGTTTGGACGTCGTTAGAAATTGTTAATCTTGAGTGATGATTCAGGGGGCATGACAATCGAGGTTACGGCTGCATCAGGGCAGTGAGTTGCGCGAGCAGGGTCGGGCGCGCGGCGTCGATGCCTTTGTAAATGGCGACGTGTTCGGGCATTGATTCGAGGGCGGTTCTCAGGCGGCGGGTGACTTCTGGGAACGGGAGGATTTCCGGCAGGCGCACGCGCCCGACACGGATCCCGAAGAGCACGTCGTGTGAGTCGGGCAGGCGGACGAGCAATTGTTCTTCGTATCGCAGCCACGTTTCGGCGAGGCGGGCGCTAGCGGTCAGCGGCCGCAGGTTCAGCGACGGGTGGTGATTGAGGGCGGAGTCGGCGGATAGGCCCCAGTTGTCGCGCAACCACACGGCTCCCGGTTTCAGCCGCAGGAGGAACGTCTGGATTTGGCGCCCGAGGGCCTCATTTAATCCGGGTACGGGCGCATGAATTTCCTCGAGCGGACGGTCGATTTTGTCGGTGAGGGCCCAACCGGATGGGAAACAGACGACTCCCGCGGCGAGGCGGAAAATGTCATCTTTATCGGGGCGGAGGATCATCCAGTCGGGTTCCCATCTGGTGCCGGCGAGCGCGCACCAAGCGGTCAGGCTGCCCACCGTTTCATCGGCGGGGGGAGGAGGTAGTTCGACCGGCGGCGTACTGGTGGCGGCGAGCCATTGGTTGACCAGCTGCGCGGTTTTGGCCAGCGCGTCTTGCAGCCCGGGTCGGGCCGCGGCGTACAGGTCGGGCGTGGTGGCCAGCAGACGGCTTCTTTCAGCCATGACGGTGGCGTGGTGGAGGGTGGGGCCGAACACGTCGCCCCCCTCACCGGGGCGCAAGGCCATCTGAAACCGGAACCTTCCATCCGTCAATGAGCGCAGCGGATCGGTAGCAGTGATCATGGCATGATCGGGTGCGGGGTCGTGCGCCGGGGCGGGCGGGTATCAGGTTTTCCTTTCGTCTGTCGGCTGGTCGTCGAGTGATGGCTGACTCATTGTATGACACTTTCCGGCGGTGGGCCGGCGATTTTTCACGAGAGGAAGGCCAGAGCGGCTTCCGGGGTGGCTCCGTCGTGAACCACGGCCATGAGTGCTCTGGTGATACCGCGAGGGTTGGGGTGTTGGATGACATTCCGACCGTAGACAATGCCGGCGACCCCTTGGTCCATGAGGGCTTTGGTGCGTTTGAGGATTTCCTCGTCGCTGACCCGTCCGCCGCCGCGCACCAGCACGGGAATGCCGCACGCGACTTCCACGACCCGGTGGTAAAGGGATACGTCGTCCGTGGGGTCAGCCTTGATGATGCTGGCACCGAGTTCGACCGCTTGGCGCACGAGCGGCATGATTTTATTTTCGTCGCCATCGACCATGTACCCGCCGCTTTTTTCATTCGGCTGGAAGACGAGGGGTTCGATCATCATGGGCATTCCGTAACGATCGCATTCGACCTTCAGGCGGCAGATGTTGTCGACGCAATGGTCATGGACGATGGGGGCTCCGGGGATTTGGAAAAGGTTGACGCAGACACAGGCGGCGTCGTGTTGCACGGCTTGGAGGGCTGCCTCCTCGATCATGCGGCTGAAGGGAGTGGTGGGCAGGGTTTTGCCGTAGATATTGGCGACGTCGACGCGTAGGACGAGCGATGGTTTCTGGCGGCCCGGCAATTGCTGAAGCAATCGGGCTTGTCCGGTGGTGAGTTGAATGGCGTCCGGGCCGGCGGCGACGACGGTGCGGACGGCGGCTTCGAGGTTTTCGATGCCGGGCAGGAAGACGTTTTCGTTGAAGAATCCGTGGTCGATGGCGACGTCAAAGCATTTGCCATCGGCACCGAAGAGGCGGTTAAAGCGGGATTGATGAGACATAAATGGGTCATTCAAGCCGGGGCATGGTAGGTGCGCAAGTAATCACGCAGGGCATCGGTCCATGGTCGTGGCGGGGTGCCCAGCAGGCTGGTTAATTTCTGATGATCCATGGTGGTGTGGATCGGGCGGGTTGCCTTGAAGGCGGTCATGGTGGCGAGCGGGCGTCCCTCGACGTGGCGGGTGCGCAGGCGGATGCCGAGTGTGGCCGCCAGATCGAGCGTGGTTTGACCATACGTCTGCCATGAGACCGGGGCGCCCGCCTGACAGAAATTGACGATGCCCCCGGTCGTGCGGTGGAGGCCATCGACAAATGGTTCCAGCCACCGGCAGAGATCGAGCGCACTGGTGGGCATGGAAAATTTGTCATCGACGGCGGACAAAGCGGCGCCCGTTTTGGCTTGTTCGATCATCTGATCGGGAAACGACGGGCGGTCGGGGCCGAAGACCCAGCTGACGCGGGCGATCAGGGCGGCTCCTTGGCTGGCGGCCAGTACTTCGTGTTCTCCCTCGGCTTTGGTGCGGGCGTACACGCTGACGGGCGCCGGGATCTCGCTCTCTTTTTTTGATCCTGGGGCTGTTCCGTCATACACGTAGTCGGTGCTGAAGTGAATCAGGCGTGCGCCCCGGTCCGCGCAGACGGCAGCCACAAGGGCGGGTCCCGTCACATTGGCGGCCTGCGCTTCGTCGGGGTGATCCTCGGCATAGTCCAGCGAGGTGAGGGCCGCGGGTAGAAGGACCGTATCAAACGCCAGCGGCAGCAAACGATCGCGGATGATCTCCGGTCTCGTCAAATCCAGCGCCTTGCGGTCAAAGCCCATGACGGCATGTCCGGCAAGACGGAAATGGCGGGCGAGGGCCCCACCGACTCGTCCGCCCGTTCCAATAATCACGACGCGCATAAAGGTCAGGTGTGGCCTGCTCTGGCTGCTGTCAAGTATTCCGGTCGAGAGCGTGGCTCCAGCCATCGGCGCCTTCATGGGTCGGCAGGTTGGTCGCTGGTCCGCCAGCAGTCGACACCCTTTGTCTCGCGCGTGCCTTCAGTTGGCGGGCGGGCCCTTAAACAAAAAGCCGTGAGGCAGCAGGCGATCCATATCGAAGACGTCGGCGCCGGGGTGCGGGCCGCCTGTGTCGAGAAAGATCAATGTTTCTGGCGTGCTGAATTCACGGATCACTTGGCGGCACGAGCCGCAGGGAGAGCGGTCTCGAATCGGGGTGGTCGGGGTGGTGGCGGCGCAGGAAACGGCTAGATACCGCAGTTTTCTGAACCCTTGAGCGGCCGCGAAATAGAGTGCGGTGCGCTCGGCGCATTGGGTCAGGCTGAGCGAGCTGCTCTCGACGTTGGCGCCGGTGATGACGGTGTGATCAGGATCATCGGCCATGATGAGGGCGGCGCCGACGTGAAAATGAGAGAACGGGGCGCAGGCAAGGGTGGCGGCGTGGCGCGCCTTGGCGAGTAGTTCGGTGATGAGGTGGAGGTCGACCCAGACGGTGCGTTCCGGGATTTCCACCCGGGCGGGCACGAGCGTGGCGGTGGCCGGATCTGGAGCAGAGATGGTGGTCGGGCAGGTCCAAGCTGGTAGAACGAGTGGAGTGAGCGGCGCAGCCATGGCCACTTATTGAAGCCGAGGGTGGCCGAACGGCAAGTCCAGAGGCCGCTGGTGCCGGTGCGATTGCCATGTGAAACCCCGGGGGAGGGAAGAGTCGCGGTAAATTCGAGAGAACCATGCTGCCGTCTTCATCGCCATGGCGCCAACCCCGTGAAGTGAGCCATGATGGCGGCAATCACAAAGGCGACGGTCACAACCAGCAGCAGCAGGCGCACCTCGCCCGGCCCCTGCTCACGCCCGCCCGGATCGGAAAAATCAAATCCGGTCGGTGGCTCCGGGGCGGCTTCGGTGTCGTCCTGCGAGTCACTCGTCCAGCCTCCAAAAAGCGCGCCAATCGGAGGTTCGTCCTCTGGCGGGCCTTCCTGTTCCGCATGCCACTCCGGCGATGGTGCGTCCGGCTCGACCTCGGATGCCACGGCAAGAAATGCCGGTCCTGAGCCCGACTCTAGTAGGACTTCGGCAAATCCTCCAGCTTCCGGTTCCAATTGATCATCATCGCTTTCCAGATCATGATGAAGATCAGGCCAGAGGAAGCCTGACTCCGCTCCGAGCCCCGCCAGTTCCTCCGCTGCTGGTGCCCCCCACATCATTTCTCCAGCGCCAGGCCGTTCGTCAGCCTCCGTCGACGCGGCCGATACTTCAGCCACAGACTCGTGCCCACCGGCTGCGGGTTGGGCTGTGGGTTCGGGTGTATTCTCGGTGTGGATGCTTTTTTTACGGGACGACGAAGCAGGGCGAGCGGGTTTGGGGGTGCTGGGCGGGCGTCGTGGTTTTGTTTTTTGTGGGGAGGGTGGG
>CAJBME010000342.1 GCA_903954065.1 uncultured bacterium | reverse complement strand
CTTGCGCTTAAGAACGACGGTACTGTGGTCGGGTGGGGCTACAACGACTCCGGTCAAACAACGATTCCCGCTGGGCTGACCAACGTCTCTGCGATTGCTGCAGGCGATTATTATAGCCTTGCGCTTAAGAACGACGGTACTGTGGTCGGGTGGGGCTACAACGTCAGGGGTCAAACAACGATTCCCGCAGGGCTGACCAATGTCTCTGCGATTGCTGCAGGCGGGTATCACGGCCTTGCGTTAAAAGCTAAAGCCCTCTGATCCCCGCGACGTCGCCAAAAGCGAATTCTTTATCCTTTCCTAATCTGTGATCATGCGGCCAACGAGATATCTTTGTTCACTGCTGGGATGCCTCTGGCTGGCCGCGGTCTCACCGGCGGCGACGGTGAACTTCATTCAGAATGCGGTGAACGATGCGGACGGTGGTCCGATCGAGGCCGTTGCCAGCAGCGCCTTTCTCTCGATTGCGAGTACCTACAGCACGGTGGTGGCGCCAGCCGTTTTCGGCGGGTCTCATTTCACTCACTGGACCAACAGCAGTGAACCGACGACCTCGTATCGTGACGTTTGGGGACGGTCGCAGAATCCGATCTCGTTGGTGTTGCTCGAAGTGACGACGGCGACGGCGCATTATTTGCCGGCGGCGCGCGATACCGATAGTGACGGCGTGCCTGACTGGTATGAAATCGAATATTTCGGTGCGCTGACTCGGACGGGTTCCTTTGATGGCGACGCTGATGGTCTCAATTTGGCGGCGGAACACGCTGGCGGCACGCATCCGTTGTATGGCAATGCCAGCGAAGACGGGGGCGTGGCCTATGCTGATTCCGGGCTGGTCACCGTCAATTTTGCGGGATACGCGAGCTACACGGTACGCGTCGATCCTGAAGGCACGGTCCAGCAGCAGGCGTTTGCGCCACCGGGCACGGTGGTGACGACGTCGGATTTCTCTTCAGACACGTCGTTCGGGGCCTGGACCCTCGATGGGGTGCGCCAGCAGGACGCGTGGGGTGTGGCGCTGCCGCAGATATCGTTCACCATGGCAACGAGCAACCGCGAAGCGGTGGCCAACCTTTTTGTCGGCGACAGTGATGTCGATGGGCTGCCTGACGCTTACGAGCAGTATTTTTATGCGACGCTGGGGTATGGGGCCGCTTCCGACACTGATGGCGATGGATTGACGCTGGAGGCGGAACGCAGCAGCGGGCGGCATCCGCTGTATGCAGACACCTCGCTGGAGGGCGGTGTGGCCTACGCCGACTCCGGGCTGGTCACCGTCAATTTTGCGGGATACGCGAGCTACACGGTACGAGTCGATCCCGAAGGCACGGTCCAGCAGCAGGCCTTTGCGCCCCCGGGCACGGTGGTGACAACGTCGGATTTTTCGGCTGACACGTCGTTTGGTTACTGGTCGCTGGATGGCGCTCGTCAGCAGGACGCGTGGGGCGTGGCGCGGCCGCAGTTGTCGTTTACGATGAGCGGGAGCGACCGCCAAGCGGTAGCCAGCCGATTTGTCGGCGACAGCGATGTCGATGGTCTGCCTGACGCCTACGAGCAGTATTTTTATGCCACGCTGGGGTATGGGGCCGCTTCCGACACCGATGGTGATGGATTTACGCTGGAGGCAGAACGCAGCAGCGGGCGGCATCCGCTGTATGCAGACACCTCGCTGGAGGGCGGCGTCGTCTATGCCGATTCCTCACTGGTTGAGGTGAGTCGGACAAATATCACCACTGTTGTCACGTGTGGGGCGTATATATGGTCCGTCACCGGGCAGAGCTATAGCGAGAGCGATATCATTCTTTTCACCCCGCCGGACAGTTTCACCACGGAAGTCCTGAGGCTGACGATTATTGATGAAGTGACGTGTCGGACGCCGGTCTTTCCTGCTTACCAGCTGAGTACGCTCAAGAACCAGGCGATGGTCATTCCGGTGGCTCGGATCACCAGTCGGACCAGTGTGCCGAACGGAGATGCAGTTGCCCTGACTGGGCTGGTGGGTTCGGCTGGGCCGGTGACCACGGTGACGAGTGTGGGTGGGGGAACGGTGGTGTTGGCGGGCACCAGTATCACGTATACTCCTTTACTTGATTTCACGAGCGCGGACAGCTTCAAAGTGCTGCTGACGGGCGCCAGCGGGGGCACCGTGGAAGCCGTCGTCTCGGTGAACGTCACCGGTACGGCGACTCCGGCGACCAATAATATCACGGAACAATCGGTGGAAACCGATGGTCTGGTGGTGACGCGGGTGCAGTTGGTCTTCCGAGGGATCCCCGGCGTCACTTATGTGGTCGAACGCAGCCTCGATGGTGCCGTCTGGGCGACCCGTCAATCCGTGGCGGCCGATACCAATGGCAAGATCCTGTTTGTCGATGTTCCGCAGGGCATAGAAGCCAACCTGCCGCCAGCAGCGTTTTATCGCACCCGCCTTCCTTAATGAGAATCGCGCCCCTTTCCTTTAGAAGCGTCATGAAATCGATTGTTCTTCCTCTGTTGGTGGCTGGCCTGGCTGGATGGTGGGTGTCAGCGTCGGCTGCGACGATTTCCGGGACGGCGAGCAATCTGAATTTGGCTATTCCTGAAGCGTCCACCGGGACCGTTCTTCCTTCCACCCTCATCCTGAGTAGCGGAGGACAGCTCATTTCCTCGTTGCGCGTGAGCGTGACGGTGGCCGGCGGCGCCAATGGCGACCTGTACATCCTGCTCGAGCACGGCGGTCAATCGAGTGTGCTCGTGAACCGCCCCGGCCTCAGCACCGCCGCGCCATCAAGCTCGTACGGATCGCCGTCTCGCGGCCTCAATGTGACATTTTTCGACGCCGCTCCCGTCGACCTCAAGTCCAGTATTCCCATGACCCTCGACGCCAGTTATGCCGAGGGTGGTGTCAATGACGGTCAAGCTCAAGTGACTGGAGACTTTCAACCGGACGGACGGGCCGTGAGTCCGTTCAGCGCCGATCTGAACTCGCCAACTACCGCGACCCGGACCCTCGCAGAATTTAACAACAGGGTGGTCGACGGACCTTGGACGCTTTCGCTGGTGCGGATTGACTCGCTGGAAACCTCCACGCTGGAAAGCTGGAGTGTCGAAGTCACCACCACCACCGTGCCCGAACCCGGAACCGTACTGCCCTCGATGCTGCTCGTGTGCGCCGGAGTATATGTCCGCTTCATCCGCCGCTACCGCCCCGGTCGTCGCTAAATCCGGTTCACGGCCAATCCCGCGGGTTCATGAGCCGCCGTCGAACGTGCCCGCGAACTCAGAGCGCCGAAAGCTAGTTCTACCGTGGAAACAGCAGGGTAAGCCCCTCCTAGAGGGAACCCACTACGGCAAGATCCGGTCTGGAGAGGAGCAGGTACCGCCGGCATCTGTTTCGTGGTTGGATTTGCTTCAGATCTAAAAAAGTTCTGTATTTTTGAGGATGTAAAAATTACTTCATCTGATGAGAGAAAGTGGTGATGTAATTTTCAGAGCTACATTTGTTTGATTTTGGGTATCGGCTGTACTACTCGTGGTTTGACAGATGAACCGGTTCCACTGGCTTCGTCGGTCTGTTCTGGTTCTCATTTTCTCCGCCCTTTCATACGCCCCCCCCCTGTTTTTGCTCATGAAATCATCCAACGGCTCCCGTTTCTCTGCTCTCTTTATTGCGTTGGTGTTCAGTTGTTTAGACGTGGTTCGCGGTGGGAACGTGTTGATGACGAATTTTGATGAATCGCGGGGGGCACAGGTGCCGGTGTCGTTGGCAAATGGCACGGCGTTGCTGCAGGGCGGTTCGGTGCAGGTGGGGTCATTTGTCGGAGCGGATCCGGCGGTGTTGATCAACGGGTTGATTTCGCCGGCTGGGCTGGCGGCAATGTTGTCGAATTTCGTGACGTTTGGACCGGCGGCGAGCGTGGGGGCGGCGTTTTCTGGGTTGTATGGGGTGGACGTTTCGGTGCCGCTCAATGCGACGAGTCCGCTGGT
>CAJBME010000341.1 GCA_903954065.1 uncultured bacterium | reverse complement strand
TGTTCTGAAAACCATTTAAGTCAATACGTTTTTAGTGAAAATATGAACGGTGCTCAAAAAATGTAAAAGAGCCAAAAAGGGTCAGACACTTTTTGGGGGCACTTGCGAGCGAGCGTTTGGGTCGAGTGCCTTGCAAAAAAAGGGTCAGACACTTTTTTTGGGTAGTTGGGCCATTTTGTTTGGTTGGGCCATTGATTCGTTTCCATTCGCGTCCATCCGTGGAGGAACCGAATGAAAATCGCCATTCTGTCTCGCAGTCGCACTCTTTATTCCACCCGCGTTTTGGCGCAGGCGGCTCGAAAACGTGGCCACAAGATTCATGTGGTGGACTATTTGCGGCTGCACATGGACATCACGAGTCGGGAGCCGCGGATTTATTTGGGGAAGCGGGAGCTAGCGGACTACGATGCGATCATTCCGCGGATTGGGGCGCAGCACACATTTTTCGGGACGGCGGTGGTGCGGCAATTTGAGATGATGGGGGTTTTTTCCTTAAACGAGAGTGTGGCGATTTCGCGGGCGCGGGACAAGTTACGGTGTTTACAATTGCTAGCGCGGCGAGGGATTGGTTTACCGGTGACGGCGTTTGCGCATGATCCCGAGGCGGCCCGGGAATTGATTGACATTTGTGGAGGCGCTCCACTGATAATTAAATTATTGGAAGGCACTCAGGGGGTTGGTGTGGTATTGGCGGAGACGGAGAAGGCGGCTGAGTCGGTAATCGAAGCTTTTCGCGGGCTGGATGCTCACATTTTGGCACAGGAGTTTATTGCGGAGTCTGGGGGCTCTGATTTACGGGCATTTGTGGTGGGTGACGAGGTCGTGGCGGCGATGAAGCGGCAGGCTGCCAAGGGGGAATTCAGGGCCAATCTGCACCGTGGAGCCAAGGCTGAGGCGGTGGAGTTGTCGGACCAGGAACGCCGTATGGCGCTCAGGGCGACGAAGGCGTTAGGCTTGAATGTGGCGGGAGTGGATTTAATCCGTTCAAACGACGGACCGTTGGTGATTGAGGTCAATGCCAGCCCCGGCCTCGAAGGCATTCAGACAGCGACCGGGGTAGATGTGGCCATGAAGATCATCACCTTAATTGAGGAGAATGCGGGAAAAGGACCTGATGCCACTCGGGGTCGAGGCTAAAGCCCTCACGGATTGACTTGATTTTTCGGTTTTCGCCCGAGGACAAGTGGTGGATACTGACATCATGGAGCATCGAATTTTCCGGTGGGGATCGCTACTGGTGATGGGGGCGTTACTGGTCCATGTGTTGGTGGAGCGGGCCCGGCCTGATGACGAGCAGAATGGGTTATCGATGATGCTTTCATTCATTGTGATGGGAGTGGTGGGTGCCGTGCTTTTTGCGACATGGCTGCTACCGACGATTGGGGATAAAATGAGCGAAGCGTTGGTCAGCTCCGGGGAGAAGATGCCTCAGACTCCGGGCTCGCGAGTGGCGCGTTTTTTGGTTGAGGAAGATTATGAAGGGGCGATTGCCGAGCTGCAGCGGCAGTCATTGGCGGCCCCCCTCAATCCGAAGCCTGTACTGGAAATCAGCCGGTTGCATCACGAGAAGTTGGCGGACACCGGCAGTGCGGTACAGTCGTTGCGGACGGCTTTGGTGAGCCGGGAGTGGCCGCCGGCGGACGAGGCGACGCTTCGTTTCCGACTAGCTGATTTGATGTTAATGCTGACACCGCCGGCTTTCTCCACAGCGGAGGCTGAGGTACAGACTGTACTGGACAAATTCCCAGGCACCACTCAAGCTGGGGACGCTGAATCCAAACGGCGGGAGCTTCGGGAGAAAAAATTCCTAGCTTCCCGTTTGGATTAGCGAGTTTCCCGTTTTTCTCTCTCCCCCTCTCCCGTTTGGATGGATTCTTGTGATGTGGCGATGCCGCGCGGTCCGGTGCGACTTGCCAAGCTGGCTCCGATGGCGATGGCAGCCATTGGAGGCATCTTGGCGGCTGAATTGTTACCGGGAACCGGCGCGGGCGTGTGGTGTGGGGGTTTTGGAGTAATGGTGGTTTGGTTTGGGCGAGATCCCCAGACCTTCCGGCTGTTGATGGCGGTGGCGGCAGCCTTTGGGTTAATGCATGCCCTGACCCGGGCCGAGCTGGCTGTATTTCCGCTGGCGCAGCCCCTAGCCGAAGGAAAGTCACTTGCCGTTACGGCGGTGGGGGTCGTGACGGAGATGCCGGTGGTGGGCGAGAGTTCGATCCGTTTTCCTCTGCGTCTTGAGCGCCTGCAGACGAGCGAGGGCTCATGGAAGCTAGGAGCGACGGTGATGGTGAAGTGCCCGCTGGCGGCAGCTGGCGAGAATCGACCGCGGTGCGGCGACCGCCTCCGAATTGCGGGGCGGCTGTCACCCCCGCCGCCGGCCCGGAACCCCGGGGAATTTGACAGGGTAGAGTGGCTGTATCGTCAAGGCATGGCCGGCGAGCTCAGAGTGCAACAGGTGATACTTTTAGAAGCGGCGGCGGAGCTCCCTCTCAAGCGTTTGGCGATGCGGGCGAGGGACTGGCTGGCGGCGGCCATGACCCTTGATCTTGACGATCGTCCGGCTGAGAAGGCCGTAATCAAGGCGATGGTGCTGGGCACACGCGAGGACATGGATGACGACGTGGAGTCGGCGTTTCAGCAGTCGGGTACCCTGCATATTTTTTCCGTAAGCGGCCTGCACGTGGGTTTGGTGGCGGTCATTTTGTGGCGGGTCCTGAATCTTTTTCAGCTGGGACGCCGGCACGCGGCCTGGGCCAGTCTGCCGTTGATCTTTTTTTACGCTTTTCTGACCGGTTGGCAGCCGGCAGCCGTGCGATCGGCAATGATGGTAGGCATGGTATTGCTGGGCATCTGCCTGAACCGACCGATTTCTTTCAGTAACAGCCTCTGTCTGGCGGCGCTGGTTATTCTGGCGGGCGATACGCATCAGCTTTTTATGGCTGGTGCCCAGTTATCGTTTGTGGTGATTGGAGTGATTGCCTTGGGAACCCCCTGGGTCAGCCCATGGCTGAGGGGATGCCTACACCCCGATCCGTGGCTGCCGCGGGAACTATGGCGGTGGCACCTGCGATGGGCGATGGCCTCCTGGAGATGGCTGTCGCAAATGCTGGCGGTATCGGTGGTGGCCGCTGCTGGCTCGAGCTGGTTGACGTTCTGGCATTTTCAAATGGCCACGCCCGTCTCACTCGCAGCCAACCTCGTGCACGTGCCACTGGCCGGATTGATTTTGTCGACGGCAGGCGTGAGTGCCGCGGCGAGTGCATGGTGGCCGTGGCTGACCATGACCTTGAACAATGCCAACCTCGTCTTTGCTGAGGTGTGCCTTGTGACCGCGGGATGGTTTGCACAGGTACCGGGCGGGGCGGTATTGTGGAACCCGCGCCTGTGCAACGAGCCGGCGCCGGCCTGCCGGATCACGGTTTTTGACGTGGGAGACGGCGGCTCGGTCCTTATTCGCACCCTGCATGATCGCGCCTGGTTGCTAGACACCGGGCGATTGGGAGATTTTCGAGGAATTGTGCGCCCCGGACTGACGTATCATGAGGTCAAGCGGCTGGACGGTCTTATAGTGTCGCATGGGGATACGGGGCATGCCGGCGGGGCGGCTGAGGCCTTGATGCGATTGACCCCGACAGTGCTGGCGCACCCGGGGATCGAATCGCGTTCGCCCGGCCTGCGGGCGGCGTTGATAACGGGTGCTCCCGAGATGCCGGTATTGCGGGCCGGTCAGACGCTGAGACTGGACGAGGGGACGACGGTATCAGTGTTGTGGCCGCGAGCGGAAGCGAGCGGGCCGCTGGCTGATGACTCGTGTGCCGTGCTGCTGTTGGAGTGTGCCGGGCGTCGAATTCTATTCACCAATGATGCGGGCTTTCTGGCGGAGCGCGCACTGGCCCACGATTTTCCCGAGATGCGGGTGGACGTGTGGATTCGAGGACGCCATGCGGACGATCTCTCGGGGCAGGAGGAATTTCTGAAACGTGTCCGTCCTTCGCTGGTGGTGGTGGCGGGAGAGGAGCGGCTGCCGCGGGCCTGGCTCACGATGGCAGAGGCCGGGGGCGCGCGCGTTTTTGATCAAACGGAGACGGGGGCGGTGGACGTTATACTTTGCGACGACGGGCAGCTGACGGCGGGAGGTTTTCTGACGTCTCCTGAGGATCGATTTCACCTCGGCAACGGGAATCCCCCGGCGACTTCAAGTCGCTGACCCTGTCACGTTCCTTGGGGTCAATCGGCCTGGTATTCCGCCCATGAAGTAGCGGTTTCCCAGACCCGCACGCTGGCCAACCGCACTTCCGGCCGCAGCGGGTAGCGGGCTGCGGTCGTGGCGGCATAAGCGGCCAACCGGGCGGCGGCGACCTCAAAAATATGCCGAGCCATCAACTCGGTGGTGGGGTCCTGTTTTTCAAAAGCTACGATGCGCTCGCCGTAAAGCGCGCGCAGGGTCGCAAAGGCCGGGTCATCGGTGTTGACGCAGAGGGCGTGATCGAGCGACTCAAGAAACGCCCCGACGGCATCCTTGATGATTTTGAAATCACAGACCATTTCATTGGCGTCGAGATCTGCGGCTTCGAGTACGAATTCGATGCGGCGGGTGTGACCGTGAGGAAAGCGGCAGGCGTCCGGGTGTTTGGACAGCATGTGACCGTTCTCGATGTCGATGGTTTTGCAGACGCGGTAAGGCATGAGAGTCAGGTGCCGCGGGTATGGCCGAAGAGGTGGACGTGGACTCGCGGGCAGAAGCGATAACCGGTGGCCTTGCAGATGTCCACCAGCCAACGTCCTCGTGCGGCCAATGTGAGCTCGTCTTTTCCCTCGGGCATGAGCAGGATGTTTTCGAGCGGAATGTGGAGGGAGGACATCTGGTCGCCGCCGGCGGTAACCGTCGCCAGCAGTGACTGGATCTCGGAAACATCCGATTCCTCTCTGACGACAAATTTTATTTGGCAGTCGAAGTGTTGGATCCACTGGCGGATGACAGCGGGCTGGAGGCGGCGCGACTCGTGCCGCTGGGCCCAGGCCAACCCGGCCTGGGCGGCGGAGGGTGTGGAATTGGCGAGTTTCGGGCTCAGCGAGGCCAAATCGCAGCACAAAGCGTCGGGCGGGGGCACGGTGGCCGCTGTCTCAATGGTGAGGTGGTGTCCTGCGTCGCGCAGGCGGGCCAGTAGGACGGGCATCTCTTTGGCTATCATTGGCTCCCCGCCGGTGACGACTACATGCTGACAGGAGTAAGCCGCGACCTGCGCCACGATTTCCGCCACTTCCATGTTCCTCCCCTCGGGTGACCATGAAGCATAGGGGGTGTCGCACCAGGCGCATCGTAGATTGCAGCCGGAGGTGCGGACAAATACCGAGGGCACGCCGACCAGACGTCCCTCGCCTTGCACAGAATGAAAAATCTCAGAGATGAGCACCCGGTCATGATGGCACCCTACGGCTCGAAGTCGAGCGGCCCTGCGAGCCATGCCACCGAAGTCATGACGGACCGGAGTTGAGGGATACCTCGGGGGCGAAAGCTTATGGTTTAAGCGGCAGCGGCGGAGAGGCCGCATAATCGGTTGGATCCTTGACGGAGGCGAGTTGAAACGCCTCGCGGCGCTCGACGCATGTCCCGCACACGCCACAGTGACGGTCCCCGCCTTTGTAACACGACCAGGTGCGAGCGTAATCGATTTTGAGCTCAACGCCTCGCTGGACGATGCGGGCTTTATTCCAGGCGATGAATGGTCGCAGGAGGCTGAGCCGGGCGTAGGTTCCCTGAGTGATGGCTTCTCCCATGGCCTGCATAAAGCCTTCGCGGCAATCCGGGTAAATGGCGTGATCCCCGGCATGCGCTGCAATAACAATAGCTTCAGCACCAATAGTTTCCGCGTATCCCGCGGCGACCGCAAGCATGATCCCATTGCGAAACGGGACCACGGTCTGCTTCATGGTAGCTTCTTCGTAGTGACCTTCAGGAATGGGCCCGCCGGAGCGAAGCAGATCGGAGTCGAACAATTCGTTGATGAAGGGCAGGCGGATGGTGCGATGAGGGATGCCTAACTTATTAGCGTGCCAGACGCCCAGGGGCAGCTCCCTAGGGTTGTGTTTTGATCCGTAATCGAAGCCCAGCGCGCCCACGATCTGATGGGATTGGGCGGCGTCATAAAGGGCGGTGACGGAATCCATGCCACCGCTGACGAGGGTCAATACTTTCATAGGGGCCACTGGCTTAGAGGGCCACGTCGGGGAAGTGCGCCTCGGCAGTGAGCCGAATGCCGCCGCGCGGGGAGAATTCGCCACGCACCGAAGCCCGGCGCGGGGCGGTGGCGGCCACCAGATCATCGAGGATGCGATTGACGATATCTTCGTTGAAGGACGGGGTATTCCGGAAGCTGGCGAGGTAAAACTTCATGGATTTGGTTTCGACGCACCGCTGATCAGGCACATACGAAATGTGCAAGCGGGCGGAGTCCGGCTGGCCGGTGACGGGGCACAGGGAGCTGAATTCCGGGTAATCCAGGCTGATCGTATAATTGCGCTGGGGATTGCGATTGGTGAACGTTTCCAGGGTGGCTGCGTCCGGAGAGGCGGGGAGCCGGCTCTCCGAGCGCCCCAGCAGAGTGATGGTTTCTTGCGAGCGATCTGACATAAGGTGGAGTGTAGGCGGGTTTAGACGGACTGCGAGCACAGGAAAGCGGGTAAATGAAAGAGGGGCGAACGGGGGTGTTTTTCTTGTCTTGGCCCTTCATTTTTCGCGATTTTGCTGCAGACTACACTTTATGGTTTCGATCTCCCTTCAATATGAAGGTTCTCTTCATTGCACGGCCACGCATGGTCCAAGTGGCGCCCAGCTGCCGACAGACGCTCCGCGCGATAATTTGGGACTGGGCGCGGCTTTTTCGCCGACGGATCTGGTCGCCACGGCCTTGGGGACCTGTATTGTGACGACGATGGCGATTGTCGCCCGGCGCAAAGGGTATGAACTACCGGCAGTGACGGCCGCCGTAGAAAAGCACATGACGACCGAAGGCCCTCGCCGCATAGCCAGAATAGTGACTCGTTTGACCATTCCGCTCGGCGCAGACCACGCGGATCGCGCGATTCTCGAGGCCGCGGCGCACGCCTGCCCGGTCCATCAAAGCCTTCATCCTGAAGTAGAGAAAGAGATTTCCTTCGATTGGACGGGAGTATCGGCGTAGGCGGCCAAAGCATTTTTGCGTTTCAGGATCCCCTCCGACTTCCGCTGATGTCTGACCAGCCAGCCATTGATCCAGATGAGA
Source organism: uncultured bacterium (assembly GCA_903954065.1). GTDB lineage: Bacteria > Verrucomicrobiota > Verrucomicrobiia > Verrucomicrobiales > V1-33 > CAJBME01. The sequence goes on along the minus strand of CAJBME010000341.1, from coordinate 31,416 downwards.
TCATCCCGCCCGGGGCTTCCAGCCGACCGTATCGGACGGCAGCTTCGACCTCGGCACCGGCATCAACCTCAGCTCAAGGTGCACGCCCACAGGTCGCTGATCTGCGCGGACTGCTGTCGCATTTTATTGCGAAATGGCTGGATGATTTACTGTTTATTCCTGGGACGAAAATCCGCATTGGTCTGGATCCCCTACTGGCGCTCATACCTGGACTGGGCGATGCGGCCTCGACCACGGCCGGCGCCGCTATTTTGCTGATGGCGGTACGGCATCGAGCCCCGGCCCGGACTTTGGTACGCATGGCCGGCAACATGGTCGGCAACGCGCTGCTCAATTTAATCCCTGTGCTGGGGCCGGCGGCATCGATTTGGTTTCGATCGAACTCCCGGAATAACCAGCTGTTGCAGAGACATCTCGCTGGGGAGCCACCGGGGCCATCCAGTCCGCAGACGAAAATCCTGCTCATCACGGTGGCCGTTTTATGCGGGTTATTGTTTGCGGCCAGCATTGCCGTCTGGGTGACGGTTTTCCGATTGATCTCGAATTGGCTGAGCTAACGGCAACCTCATGGCGGGGCTCATGGCTGAGCTAATGGCCGGCGACAAGGACGGGGAAAGGATCTGACAGGGGGCGAGGCGGGCATTGGATCGGGTGGTGGTTTTAGTTGACATTCGCTGACGAACTTGGTTTTTGGGGTGATGACTGGGTTATCATCACGAGGTTGGAGATTTTCTTTCATCGGGCTGGGTGTGGTGGGGTGGCTAGCGGCGGGGGTGAGGGGTGCGGGAGCGCAGGAAGTACGGATCAATGAATTTGTAGCCAGCAATGACGCGGGACTGCGTGATGAGGCTGGGGTGAGGGAAGACTGGATTGAGCTGCACAACCGATCGTTAGGGGCGGTGGATCTGGCGGGCTGGCGTCTGACTGATGATTCGACCGATCTGGCGCGATGGATTTTCCCATCCCGAGTGCTGGCACCGGGCGAATTCCTCGTTGTTTTTGCTTCCGGAAAAGACCGGAGGCCGACGACGGGGAATGTGCACACGAATTTCCGGATTGATGGGGGCGGGGGTGATTTTCTGGCGTTGGTACGACCGGACGGAGTGGTGGCGGATTCCTTTGCTCCGCGCGAGCAATTCAGCAATCTGGCCTATGGGTGGGGGGCGGACGGCCTGACCCAGGGGTATCTGACGCCGACGCCGAAGGCGGCTAACGGCGCGGTCTTCAAGCATGGGTTGAACGAAGTGACCTTCAGCCGAGGGCGCGGGTTTTACACGGAAGCACCGGAGGTCTCGATGACCGCATCGGTGGCGGGTTCGGTCATTCGTTACACCACGAACGGGACGCGGCCGACAGCGACGACAGGCCTGATTTATGAAAGTCCGATCAAGCTGCAGCCGGACACGGCGGGCACGACGCGCGGCACTCGTCGACTCCGGGCGGCGGCATTTCATCCTGACGCTGCGCTGCAGCGAGTAGCAACCCATTCGTATTTTTTCCTCAATGGCCTGGCGGGACCGGCCACCGACGGACTGGTGAGCCAGACCAACACCAACAGCAGCACGCAAACGACGGCCATCAAAAACCATGCGACGTATGGACCATTGCTGGGCGAATCACTCGCGTCATTGCCCGCAGTTTCCATCAACCTGATCCCGAGTATTCCCGGACCCACGGAAACGCCGGCTTCGGTGGAATTCTTTCACCCGTCAGGGACGGAACCAGAATTTCAGATTGATTGCGGCATTCAGGCGGTGGGCGGACACAGCATCGGTTCACCCAAGAACAATTTCCGGCTGTATTTCCGGTCGCAATATGGCGCCTCGACGCTCGACCACGACATTTTCCGCGATCATCCGTACGCCCGCGACCATGCTCCGGCGCAGCGCTTTGACCGCATCGCGCTACGCGGCGGATCCCATGACAGCTTTTTCTGGATGGGAGAGCCGGCGAACCCGCCGATGAGTGGATTCAAGGGGGATGCGATGTATTTGCGCACGCCGGTGATGGACGACCTGCATCTCAACATGGGCCATGCGGCGCCTCATTGCCGGTATGTGCAGTTATGGATGAACGGTCGCTATCACGGGCTTTACCACTGGCGTGAGTACCCCAGCGACGACTTCATGGCAAGCTATCGGGGCGGCAGCAGCGACGAGTACGACTTCACCAACGGAGCGAATACCTCGGAAAATGGATCAGCCACCTGGCAAGCGACGTGGCGGAAACTGCGCACAGCGATGGTCGCCGGTTATGGAGAAGCGGCGCGCTGGATCGACCTGCCGCAATTCGCTGATTTCATGATTCTCAACTTTTGGGCGGGAAATGCGTGGGACTGGAATCCAAACCAGAACTGGATGGCGGCTGGGCCGAAGCTGCCGGACCGGGGCGGCTGGAATTTTTTTTCGTACGACAACGATGTGATCTGGAATGATGCCAATGCCAACCTGACGATTCCCACGGCTCCGTATTATGTGAACACGCCACGTCCGGGCGTAATGCCGCCGGACGGACTGATGGTGACCACGGCGACCAATGATGTGACGCTGATGGACCATGCGGAGTTTCGGATCTTGTTTCGCGACCGCGTCTACAAGGCATTTTTTCACGGCGGGGTGCTGGAGCCGGAGCGGGCGCAATCGATCCTCGATCACCGGGTGAACGAATTGCGATTGCCGCTGGTGGCAGAAACGGCGCGCTGGCAGCCGGCGGCCGCGACTAGGATGCCGTGGGACCGGGACGGCGAATGGATGACGGAAATAAAACGAATCCGCGATTCATTTATTCCATCGCGCCCCACCGCGGTCCTGAATCAAATCCGGGCGCGCGGGTGGTACCCGGTCGAAGCACCGGAATTTGCGAAGCACGGTGGAGCGGTGGCCTCGGGAACGCAACTGACCGTGACCACGACCACTCCGGGCACGGAAATGTATGCCACCCTTGATGGCAACGACCCCCGTCTCTCTGGAGGCGGACTCCATCCGTCGGCGATACTGATCACGGATCCGCCCCCGGCCTCCTTCATCGTGACCGGTCCGGTGCACATCCGCGTGCGGGCGCGCCGCACGGCCGATGCGGAGTGGTCCGCCCTGAATGAAGCGCGTTTTCATACAGGTATCCTGTTGCCAGCCGGTCCCGATAATTTGATCATCAGCCAGATCCATTACAGCCCGGCCGAGGGCGCTGGACCGGCTGGCGACGAATTCGTGGAAGTCATGAATGTGAGTAAGGAGCGGATCGATTTAGGAGGATGCTCATTCGCACGAGGTCTGGATTTCACCTTTGCCCCTGAAACGATCCTTTTTCCGGGCGAGCGCCAAAAAGTAAAAAAATCAGATTTCCGCAACGGCAGCGGTCTTGCGGCCGCCGGAGAGCGGCTGACCCTGATCCAACCCGGGGGCGCGGTCATCCGCTCGGTGACATACCGCCCCACCCTGCCGTGGCCGCCACAAGCCAGCGGCACCGGCCACAGCCTCATGCTGATCTCTCCCGAAAAAGCGGCCGCCACCGACGACTGGGCCGCCGAGGGACTGCACTGGCGCGCCAGCACCTACCCCGCCAGCACTCCGGACGCGGGCAATGATCCATCCTACCCTGACTGGAAACAAATCCACGCCATCCCATCAGACGATGACGACCGCGACCACGACGGCCTGAACAGCCTGATTGAATATGCCACCGGCTCCGATCCGGATAGCCCCGACGTGACAGGACTGCCCTCCCTGCACGAAACGACCGAGGGGCGGGAAATTTGGATCTGGGCCGCCACCGGGCGGACCCATCTGACCGTACACCTCGAAAACAGTCGAGATCTTCTGACATGGACCCCCGCCCCCACCATGACAGTGGTCGCACGCGAAACAGTCGGCTCGCGGGAAAAAATTGTCTTCCGGCTGCCCCCGGAAAGTCCACCCGGAACTAGACAGCACTGGCGCACACGAGTCACCGCCACCACCGGAGAACCACAAGGATGATCCCAAAGAGATAATCACCACCGGGATGATCATTGCCGAAAGATGATCACAAAAGAACCATGAGGCCTGCTGACGCGACCGCGGAGCAGAATGCACCGAAAAGCGGAGATCGCGGCAGGCGTGCGAAGTGCATTTGCAGCGGCTGCAGACACGTTCAAAAAGCGACTATTCCCTAAAGATTCCCATAAAGTGTGAAAATTATAAAAAGTATTTGATTTATTATAAACATCCGCTAATCTAAAATCCAGACGTCGAAGTTTTCCCCTCTCATTCGTTCGTGGCGACGTTTTTTTTGACACCCTTATTTTTTCGCACATGCAAACGCTTAAAGTGGCCCGCACATTGGCGGAAGCTCGATGGCAGAATCATTCACGGACCAGCACGCACACGCGGCTGTTTTCGCGCAACGGCGAAATTTTCGCGGCACAGCGGCTTCATTCGTGCCGGCTTCCGACATCGGCCTCCCAGCTCAAGTTGCGGGTGGATGGGCGCACGACGGAGTATGGGCAGAAGATTTTTATTGGGTTACTGACCTTGGATTCGTTAAATGATCGGGTGACGGGTCCTGGTCTTGGCGTGAGCATTGATCCGGAGACGGGAATGGTAGAGGATCTACTGGGTGATTCCGGAGTGGTTGGATATGTGTACAGTGCCCCGCAAGATCCTGGCGCTGAGCTATTTATTAGTTTAGAAGCGTGGGTTTACGGCCGCACGTTTATACCGCGGCTGCACATTAACGGCGAGACGATTGCGCTGCCGGCATTTTTGATTGATCTGGGCCAGACGTTTACCTCCTTGATTGGCGGTGAGCTCGGTCAGGGGATCCTCCCTCGGGTGGATCACACAGAATTGACCTTACGGCCGCTGGTGGACGTTCCGATGGCGCACGGGTAAACTGGGCGGCCTTTTCCCTTCCCTCCCCTCGGCCCTGATCGCGGCTGAAAGCTATGGTTGTAGCGGGGGGCAGTTTTAAATTTTGCCGGACAACCGGCGGGTATCTCCTCGCCCCAGTGAAAAAAGGGTCAGACACTTTTCGCTGTCCTTTTATTGAGTGAAAAAAGGGTCAGACACTTTTAAAGCGTCAATCCCGTGATAATTACCACAATCAGAATAAACATATCACATGGCGCTCCCTGCGACTAGCAGCGATGATGCCTTTCCGATTCGGAAGCGGGCGCCTGATGACCTTGAAATTTCTAGCGGCCGGCGCGGAAGAAGATTTTCCCGGGTCGTTCGACGGAGGGTACGGTGAACGGACTGGTGACGGGGAGCACCGACCATGAGACGAGATCGGGCGACTGTGAGAGCACCCCGGTGAACGTGAGCGTGGGGTTTTGGTCGATAGTGGCGATGCTGATTTGGGGCGGATTTTGCTGCAGGTAGATCAATGCGCCATCGCCTTTGACCAGCGACGCGTAGGAACCGGCGGCCGGGCCGGTGGCGGCGCGAAAGTGGGCGAGAATTTGGGCACCGGTGAGGACTGACGGGTAGAAAGCGACTTCATCGACGCGACCGTTGATGGGACTACCGCCGTTATCATAAGACCCGACGGAAAAAATGGCGCTGGTACTGGCATTATAATTCCCTGACCTACCAGCGGCATTGGTAGTGTCGGCGACGGCGCCGTCGACGTATAATCTGGCCTGACTCCCATTCCACACGGCCACGACATGGGACCATTTATTGAACGTGTAGCGGCCACCGGTCAGATCCCAACCGACGTCACTGCCGGCACCGTCGTACATTCGCAAGTTCCAGCCCGTCGCTTGATCTCGCTGAAAAAAGACCCAACCCGAACGATCCCCTTCGGAGACACGATTAAAGACGGGGGCGTCGTCATTATCGGAAGCCTCGGGCCGCGCCCAGAATTCAATCGTAAAAGCGGCGTCAGATGGCGGGTTTACTTCTGGAAGGAACGGGATGGCCGTATTCTGCTGGGCTGCATAATAGCTGGAAAAGTCCGCGCCGTCGGCAATCGCTCCTTGTTGATTAAGAACGACTCCAGTGGCATTTAATCCATCGGCAGAGGCACCCAGACTGCCGGTATTATAAGAAGTCGTGACAAAACCCATTTCATCGAAGTCCAAATCATCCAGAGCCAGATCGTCTTCGATACCGCTCATGCGCTGGAGCACGAGGACCCGCGGCTCGGAGCCGGGCTCGGTACCGGCCAAACCCGTTTGCACGGTGACATTCTCACCATTGGCGACGTTCGCCGTGCCGGAAGCCAGGACTGGGCCCTGAGCCGAGCCTTGGCGAACGCTCCAATTCACAACGTGGGGCACGGAGTCGAAATACCCGTTTAAGTCGTCCAGCACGAAAGAATTGAGGATCACTCCCCGGTTGGCGCCGGGAGAGGGAGCGAAGGTGACGTAGTAGGCGAAACCCGTCGGCATGGCACCGGCCACATTTTCGCCAATGGGCCGACCGGTGCGAAATGATTCGGACCAGAGGGCGCAGACCCCCGGCCAGACAGGGCTTTGCACGTATTGTGGAAATTCCCCGGGGCGTTCAGTGGTGTAGCTTACGGCGATTTGCGGGGTCCAGCCGTTGCCTTCCAGGTACGCATTTTCTCGTCCGGCGGCGGTTGACGGCATGGACACGGCGGAAGCGGCATCCCCGTAGTCCTGGGGCATCGTTGATTTTGACGGGGTGAGCGGCAAGATCTCGAATGGAAGAATAGTGGCGGGAGCGGAGGCGACCACGGCCGGTACCAGCGTGAAGGACCAGAGAAAACGAACGACAGAGGAATTCATCGGGGGTGACAAAAACCAACTGCTTTAAGCCGTCCAACGACGGTATCAAGACTGAATCCTCGAAGCGGGGGCGGGCGCGTCGGCTCGCTAGGCGCTCCGGGCGTGGCACTCCACACTACGGGCAGAGAAGGTTGACGCTTTCCCTGAAAATTGCCACACTCGGATATGCCTGTTTCATTTCAATCTGGCCCATCATCACTCAGCGGGTGGTCGCGACGAGAATGGCTGCGCGTAGGCGGCCTAGGATCGCTGGGACTTTCTCTGCCCGGCCTGCTCAAGGGAAACTCCATCACCCCTCCCCTGCGACCCACACGCTTTGGCCGGGCCAAATCATGCATCATACTTTTTCTCAGCGGCGGCGCACCCCAGCACGAAACATTCGACCCCAAACCTGAAGCTCCGTCCGAAATCCGCGGCAGTTTCCGCCCGATTGCCACCAGCGTGCCGGGCCTGCACTTTTGCGAAACCCTGCCGTATACAGCCACCATGGCTCACCGGCTCACCATCATTCGGTCGATGTGCACCGACATTCACTCGCACTCCACGAGTGGGGCTTACATGCTGACTGGCCATGAACCACTGAGCAAAGCGGAGAACGTACCACCGGGGCCCGACGACTGGCCGAGCATGGCCGCGGCCATCGGCGCCTTGAAGCCGAGCACGCGTTCACCGCTTTCCTCGGTGATACTGCCGGACGAGCTCTACAATGACGGACACATCGTGTGGCCGGGACAAAACGGTGGATTTATGGGATCGAAGTGGCACCCGACGCTGATGAAATGTGATCCCACGCAGCAGCCGATGCGGATTGAGGGCATGACGTTGGACGAGCGCATGACGGTGGCGCGCCTGGGTGAGCGGTATGATTTATTGAGGCAGTTTGACGGACATTTTACTGATTCGGTGCGCAGTGGGGCGGTGACGGCGATGAGTGAGATGCATCAAAAGGCGTTTGATCTGCTTCATTCTGATGCGAGTCGGGCGGCTTTTGCTCTGGAGAAAGAGCCGGCCGTGCTGCGCGAAGCGTATGGCCACCACAAGTTTGGTCAGAGCGTGCTACTGGCGCGGCGACTGGTGGAAGCCGGCACTCGGTTAGTTCAGGTCAACTGGCCCCGGGAAGGAGACCAGGAAGTGAAGGGCAGCCCGCTCTGGGACACCCATGCGAACAATGCCGGCCGGGTGAAGGATGTGTTATGCCCGCAATTTGACCGCACCTTTGCCACGCTCATCGAAGACTTAAATCAGCGCGGACTACTGGATGAAACGCTGGTGGTGGCCATGGGTGAGTTTGGGCGCACGCCGACGCACAATGCCAACGGCGGAAGGGATCACTGGGGCTCCGTATTTTCCGTCGCTCTGGCCGGGGCAGGGCTGGATGGGGGTCAGGTGATTGGGGCCAGCGATCGCCTCGGGGCCCAGCCTCAGGATCGGCCGGTGCGCCCGGCGGATCTTGCGGCCACCATCTTTCATCTGCTTGGGCTGGAGCCAGGCACCGAATTTCTCGATGGTTTGCAGCGTCCGCGCCGACTCACTGAAGGAGGCTCGGCTCTGAAAGAATTGATCGGCGTCTAATCGGCAGGGGCAGCCGGGAGGCTGGGCGGCAGGTTATTTTGGCAGCGCCTTCAGTTCCCCATGGGTCCATGGATTTTTTCGGGAACTAATAGCCTCGCGAACGGAGGCGATCTCACTGGCGGGCGCGGGCTGGCTCCACTGGTGCCAGCGTTCACCGACGTAGGTCAGGACTTGGGCGATTTGCTCATCGGAGTGCGTGGCTTCGAGCGGCGGCATTAATCCTTCGCCATAGACAACGCCATCGATCGGGCCGCTCTGGCCTTTGAGCAGGATTCTGGCCAGCACGGGTACATTGCCATTGCTGGCGAACCATGGCGATTTGACGAGCGGAGGAGCCAGCATTTTGTCACCGGCTGGCACTCCCTGACCGTCGACCCCGTGGCAGGCGATGCAGAGGGATTCGTAAACCTCCTTGCCCTGGCGGGCGGCATCGCTCAGGGAGGCCTCGAGGGAGCCGGCGCGATCCTGCTCGAGGACGGCGGCGATGAGCGGGCGGCTGGAGGCGGAGGCGGAGGAAAACGATGCGGGCACAGCGCCATGCCCAGCCTTGGCGGCGGCGCGAAACGCGAGGAAGACCTGGGCGGAGACCTGGGGGTCGGAATCAGCGACCATGGCGGTCATGGCGGCGGTGACGACGGGATCCTTCTGGAGCATCCATGGTTCGGCGAGTTGCGCGGCCGCGCGGCGCACGCGCGGATGGGGGTGTTGAAGGCTGCTGACGACGAGTTCGGGCGACAAGCTAGCCAGACCCTGCAGCGTCCAGAGGGCGTGGATGCGGGCATTGACCACATCATGACTGGCGGCCATTTTTGTGAGCGCAGGAACGGCCAAAAGCTGGCGCTGTGAGACCAGCAGCATTTGGGCGGTATCCCGCCACCATCCATTGGGGTGGGCCAGATGGGCCACCAACTCGGTGGGGGAATCATCCAGCATGGTGGGTTTTGGACCCGCGGCCTTATTTTCCGGCAGGATGCGATAAATACGGCCGTGGCGCACGACGGTGGTCATGCCCCATTTTTTGACGCGGTGGTAGCGGGCGACCCAGCGTTCTTGATTCTGGTCGCGCCAGTCGTCATTTTTTTCGATCTCGGTAGGAAACCATGTTTTTTCCTGAATGATTCCGCGGTAGAGGTCGGCGACGTACAGCCCACCATCCGGCCCGCATTCGGTCCAGACCGGGCGGAAGTAGGCGTCGCTACTGCGCATGAACTCGCGTTCGGCAAAAGCGTTATGGGCGGTCCCGACGCCCTTATTCCATTCGAACCGGCTCATACGGAGCAAGCGCCCGACCGGCTCGCAGGTCACGGCATTTCCGTAAAATTCCGGCATGAGGTGACTGCGAACGACGGACTGTCCGCAGGTGGCGGAAAACCGGGTCAAAATCCGTTGTTTTTCTATGTCGTACCCGCCGTCGGAAAAATCCCAGACTGGGCAAGCGGACCATGGGCGTTCGTACCCCGGCGCGTGTTCTTGGAATTGTAGAATCGGGTAACCGGCGGGAAGTTGAAACGAATGCGCCGGATTCGCTCCGCCCCCCCAGCTGCATACCAACCGCCCGTCGTCGTCGCGCGCCATCCCCCATTGGCTGATCCTGCCGAGAGCATGCGGCATGGCCTGCAGAGCACCTCCATCGTAACGAAAACGAAAATCATTGGAGCAAATCGTGTTGTCCAGATTCCACACCAGGCCGGAAGCCTGATGCTCGATATTGCCCGTATCCTCCTCACCTTTGTAACTCAATTCCCGGCGATCCGAGACACCGTCCTGATTGTCATCAAAATAAGACCAGATAGATGACGATCCAGTCAGACTGACCAAGACCCGGTCCCCCATGGGCAGGATCGTTCGAGGGAGCACGACGTTGTCAATAAACACCGTACGTTGATCCATGCGGCCGTCACCATCCGTGTCCACCAGCTTCACGACCCGGCTGACGGGATCGAGCTGCCCGGTCCCGTGTTCGTCCTGCATATACGTCCGCCACTCACACACATAAAGAGCACCATTGCCGTCGAACGCCATCATGGCCGGCTCCTCGACCATAGGTTCGCTCGCGATACAATCGAGGCGGAAGCCGGCTGGAATTTCTATCGTCCGCATGGCTTCCTCGGGGGGAAGAGCAGGGAACGTCGTATCTGGATTCCACTCCTGACTGGCGGCCATGGAGGTTCCGGCCAGCAGCAGGGCCAGCACGGCCACGCCTGCTGGAGAATGGGGGAAACGGGCGGAGCAGGTCATACAAAGAAAGTAGAAGCATGTGGCGTTTGTCACCGGAGTAAACCACGGAATGGCGGAGGATGTGAGGGAACTAGGAACGCGTGCATACTCAAAAAAACAATCCCCCAAGAGCCTGAATTGGGGCTTGGCACGGGCGGCAATCCCCGGATGATGGCCTCTGCGGGCCCGACCGTATTTACCCATTATGAGCCTTACTCGACGCAGCCTTCTTCACCGCGGCACCCTGGCCCTCGTCACTGGACCCACGGTGACGGCCCTCGGGCAGGAGTCCCGGCCCGCCGTCCCCACGCGTGATTGGCCGCTCGTGGTCTCGACTTGGCCATTTGGAAAACCTGCCAACGAGGCGGCGTTAAAAGCGCTGGTAGGAGGCGGCAGCCTGCTTGATGCGGTGGAGCAAGGCATTCATGTCACGGAATCGGATCCGGCCAATGCCTCCGTCGGACTGGGCGGCCTACCCAATGGCGCAGGCGTCGTACAGCTGGATGCGTGCATCATGCATGGGCCCGGCCATCAGGCAGGCAGCGTGGCTGCACTCGAGGGCATCGTCCATCCGATCTCAGCCGCCCGCCGGGTCATGGAAAAAACACCGCACGTCATGCTCGTCGGCGAAGGGGCACGGCTCTTCGCGCTCGAACAAGGTCTGGCCTCCGTGCCGTTAGACACCACCGCCGCCTACGAGGCGTGGCGCAAGAAGCGCGCCCTAGAGAAAGAGGCCGCCACCCAAGCCGGCGACCCTGAAAAGAAAAAAGAAAACCATGATACTATTGCCCTGCTCGTCCTTGGTGCGAATGGGGATCTCGCGGGCGGCTGTTCGACAAGCGGCTGGGGAGGCAAACTGCCCGGGCGCGTCGGCGACTCACCCATCATCGGCAGCGGGCTGTATGTGGACAATGAAGTCGGCGCGGCCGGAGCCACCGGACTCGGCGAAAATGTCATGCGCTACTGCGGCTCGTTCCTCGTCGTCGAACTCATGCGTCAGGGACTCCACCCCACCGAGGCCTGCCTCGAGGCCATCCGTCGCATCGCCAAAAAAGATCCTAAAGGCATGGGCATCAGCGTCAGTTTTGTCGCTCTCGACAAACAAGGCCGCTACGGAGCCGCCGGCTCGGCCAATGGATTTCAATACGCCGTCACCACCCGCGCCTCCAGCGAAATCGTGACCGCTCCAGGCGTGGGACCGCTCGACATCGGTCCGGTCGGCGGCAATCGGAAAGACAGCGACCAGTAAGAACTGACACCGTCACGCGACCGCGACCGCGACCGCGACCGGTTTTCGCCAACGCGCGGTCGTTCGCCACTGGAACGGCTCAACCCCTCGTGAGGGACTTGCCGAGCCAGCCAGGGTTGTCGGCGCACAGTCCTCGTTGCCGACCTCTCCCTGACGGAGCGCCTGACTGATTTCAGCGTGTCATGAAAGCGCGCAGATCGGCATTCAACCGGGCCAATGATTCGAGCGTAGAGTACATCATATGCCCTCCCTCGTATGAGGCGATGGACAGATTGGTTCTTCTGGCGGGATCGACGGGCAGGTGATTGAGAGTGTATTCGATGCCACCGGCTGGGGTGGCGAGGTCATAGTGACCGCAGGCCACAAACACGCGCAGGCTTGGGTTGTTGGTCATGGCTTCAGCCAAGGCCGGAGCGGAGCTGACGTACCGACCAGCAAATCCTGCGTAACTCCATGGCTGAACATCGCGCGTCAGCACTTCGTAGGCGAGGTCGCTCTCGTATTTGAGCTCACCGCGGACGTATGCATTCAGCAAAGTGGCGTAGGCTCCGTAGATGTTCGTGTAGGATGGATCTTCATTGGACGAAGCATCGGCCGTCGCGCGGGCATCAAACCGGCCGACGACTTTATTTTCTTTTTCGAGGAGCTTTTGGCGAAAAGTATTGGGACCGACCCGCAGCCGTTCGCGCACCCAGAGGTCAGCGGGCAACCCGGTCAGACGGGACAACTGAGCGGCCACTTCGGCCACTTTTTCAGCGGGAAGCGCGTAACCGCGAAACAGGGCCGCCGCGTATTCGCCCTGAGCATAGTCAGAAGCCAGCTGAACGACCTTCCTCACGTCCGCCTGCTGCAAATCGGGGGGGAGCTTTTGGTGGAAGTGAGCCGTAGCCGCCATGGCTGACAAATATCCCGTATGAGGCACGTCATTGCCCGGATCAGCCGAGAGAGTTTTGAAATCGATCACGCCCGAGACGATGGCAATGCCATTGAGGTACATGCCATAACGCTCTTGCAGATGCCCGGCCAGCCCAGCGGCGCGCAGCCCTCCGTAACTCTCTCCAGCCAGAAACTTGGGTGATCCCCACCGGTTGTTCACGGAAACGTAGCGGCGAATAAACTCACCTACCGCTTCCAGATCCTCGGTGTACCCGTGGAATTGCCGTGCTTCATCCGGCTTGGCTGCCCGGCTAAACCCAGTACTCACGGGGTCGATAAAAACCAGATCCGTGACATCAAGCAGGCTGTACTCATTCGCCGCCATCTCATACGGCGGCACCGGAGCGTCCACTCCGCCCGGCGGCAACACCACCCGCCGGGGGCCAAAAGCCCCCAAATGCAGCCAGACCGAAGAACTGCCAGGCCCGCCGTTGAAACAAAATGTCACGGGCCGCTGTCCGCCATCACCCACATTCTTTTTTTCGTAGGAAATATAAAAGACTGAGGCGCGCTTCTCGCCGTCGACCCGGGTCAAGGGCAGCGTACCAGCTGTCGCTGTATAGTTGATCTTCTGACCAGCTATCACCACCTCCCCTTCTGTCACTGACTTCGTTTCCTTGTCATTCTTTTCATCCTTCTCCGCTGGCTTGTTTTTATCTTTGTCTTCCTCCGCAGCAAGAGCCCGCGGCTCCGACACGATGGAGACTATCAAAAGGGCGGCGCTCAGACGGACCAACAAACGGACAAACAAATGGGATCGGATCATTGATGGCAGGAAATAAAAGCAGAGGGGACGGATATGGTCCACGAAAGGCCGGACCGTGCAAGTGCTTGCTGGAATCGAGGCCATGACTGGTATTTCGTAAATTATGCATGGAGGTGGCGGTATCCTGACGTACAATGAATTCGACCTTTCGCTGCAGCGAGCATGACGACCACGAGCCATCCCACCGCCCCTCCGCCTCTTGACTGGAGGGCCATGGCCTGGCGTTCGGGGACGTGTGCTGTGCTAGCGCTGACCGGGTGGATTCTGCAGAGCACGCATTTTCCGAATGCGGCCATGGGGTGTTACTGGGCGGCCTTCCTCGCGGGCGGCTGGGATCTAGCCCGGGAAACGTGGGCCGAATTCAGGCGGTTGGAGTTCACCACGCATTTTTTGATGCTACTGGTGGTGCCGGCCACGGCGGCCTTGGGGGCGTGGGGAGAAGGCGCGTTGTTGCTAGTTTTGTTTTCCGCGTCGGCGGCTTTGGAGCAATTTGCGATGGGGCGGACGCGCAGCGCCATCGACGCTTTGCTTCGGGGCGCGCCGAAAACCGCTGTGGTTCTGCGTGACGGATCGCCCGTGGACGTACCGGTGGAGGATGTGATGCCTGGCATGAGAGTGCGAATTACTCCGGGGCAGCAGGTGCCGGTAGATGTTGAAATCACGGACGGGGAAAGCGCTTGTGATGAATCCAGTCTGACGGGCGAGTCGGTCCCGGTGGAAAAGCGAAGTGGTGACACCGCTCTCGCTGGAACCATCAATGTTCATGGCGTGCTGGAAGGAACGGTTTTGCGAGCGGCCGGGGAAAGCACGCTGCAGCGCATGATCGGACTGATCGAGCGAGCCCAGCATTTAAGGGCGCCGTCACAGCGGCTGGCTGATGCTTTTGGCACGCGTTATTCAGCGGTCGTGCTGACTGCCTGCACGGCCCTGTTTTTATGGTCATGGCTGGCGGAAAATCGCGAGGTCTTTCGGACGGCCCCGGAAAATCCCAGTGCGTTTTACCGGGCCATGGTGTTGCTGGTTGTAATGTCTCCCTGTGCCTTGGTCTTGTCCGTGCCCTCGGCCATTCTTTCCGCCATCGCCAGCGGGGCGCGCCAGGGGGTACTCTTTCGCGGCGGCGGGGCCGTCGAAAAACTCGCCCAAGTCACTGTCGTTTGTCTCGACAAAACGGGCACCTTGACCGAAGGGCGTTTCCGCGTCCGGGAAATGAATATCCTAGAAGGCGATGAGGACACTCTGCTCGTCAAGGCGGCCGCCCTGGCCCGGCTTTCGACGCACCCGGTTTCCCGGGCCCTCGCCCGCGAAGCGGCCGCCCGCCATACCGAAGAACAAACCGCCACCAGCGTGGAAAACCTACCCGGAGCCGGAGTGCGCGGCCAAGTCAATGGCCGCGACGTCTGGCTCGGCAACCGTCATCTCATTTTCCGTAACGACCCGGAGGGTGCCGACCGGGTGCCGCCACCCAGCGATGCCCTGAGCGAAGTCTGGCTGCGAAGCGACGGGTTACTCGGGCAATTTCTTCTTCGCGACAGCCTCCGCCCCGAAGCCAGCCAGATGCTGGCCAGTTTGCATGCTGAGGGGGTTCGCACGGTGATGCTCACAGGCGACCGCGATTCTGCCGCCCAGCTCATTGGCACGGCCTCGGGCGTGGGCGAAGTCCGCTCAGGCTTGAAACCAGAGGATAAGGTGGCCGCCATCGAGGCCTTTAAAAAAGACGGAGCCCGCGTCGCGATGATCGGTGACGGAGTCAACGACGCCCCGTGTCTAGCCGCAGCCGACGTGGGTGTGGCCATGGGAGCCCGCGGCTCGGACGCGGCCATCGAGCAGGCTGATGTCGTCCTCATGCACGATCGACTGGAAAATTTCCTAGTCGCACGCGACCTGAGCCGCCATGCCCGCCGCATCATCACCCAAAACATCACTATCTCGCTGGGCGTCATGGGCCTGATGGCCATCATGACCATTTTTTCCTCCAAAGTACTGCTCTCAGTCGGCGTGGCCATGCACGAAGGCAGCACCGCGGTCGTCGTCCTGAACAGCCTGCGACTCTTGCTGCCCTCGCGCCATCGAAGGACGACCCGCCCCCAATCGCCCGAGCCATCCCCCCTTCCCTCTCCGACCACAGTCGAACCCGAAACCCACACCCCACCCGCATGAAACTCGAGCGCCTTCTCGTCCCCGTCGACTTCTCCGAAAACTCGACCCCCGCCATTGAAGCGGCGTTGGCCCTGGCCCAACCCGCCGGCGGCAGCATCACCCTGATCCACGTCCTCGAGCCCATCATCATCCCGTATGGCGAAAGCCTGCCCATCGAACCACCCGCGGACGTTGTCCGGCGCGAGGGGGCTGAAGCGGAAATGGAGCGACTGCGCGCCCGTTATACTCACGTGGGGAAGCTCGAAACGCTGGTTCTCAGCGGGTCAGCTTGGGATACCATCTGCGAAACGGCCAGCCACAACCACACTGATCTCATTGTGTTGACCAGCCACGGGCGCACCGGTCTCAGCCGCCTGCTGATGGGCAGCACAGCAGAACGCATCGTGCGCCATGCCCGCGGCCCGGTCCTCGTGCTCAAGTCGTTCAAGGAAAGCACGGCCGCCTAAGACCGTCCCCCACTGAGGCCGGTTTCTCAACCGGCCGTCACCCGCACTGTCTCACCAGCTTCAGGCGCCCGGAAGGTAGTTTCCTCGACTCCGGCGGCCCGGCGAGCGGCGGCCAGATCACGCACCGGCGCATCGATGGCTTCGTCGGTGAGCTGCCATGTACCAAAGTGCAGCCCCACGCTGTGGCGTGCCCCTAGTTCGCGATGCGCCTGCACGGCCTCCTCCGGGTTCATGTGGACTGGCTTCATGAACCACCGAGGCTCATAGGCGCCGATCGGCAGCAGGGCGAGATCCGGTGGGCCCAACCGTTGGCGGATGGCGGCAAAATGCGGGCCATAACCGGTGTCTCCTGCATAATAGGTGCGTGTGCCAGCGGCCTCGATCATGAAACCGCCCCAGAGCGTAGCATTGCGACCGCTACCTCCTCGACTGGACCAATGAACGGCCGGAACCAGAGTAAGCAGCGCCCCGCCAACAGTATGGGCCTCCCACCAATCAAGCTCGACGACATGCGTCAGGCCACAAGATTCGAGAAACGCGCGATTTCCCAGTCCCGTCACGATCAAGGGGCGGCAACGGGCGTCGAGACGTTTTAATGTCTCCACGTCCAGATGGTCATAGTGATTGTGGCTCAGCAGCACCACGTCCACCGGCGGCAGCGCCTCAAAATCGACGGCGGGCGGTCGCACGCGTTTGGGCCCTGCCCACGGCACCGGGCTACACCGATCAGACCAGACGGGATCGGTGAGCATGACCAGCCCACGCCACTGCAGCAGAAACGTGGCATGTCCGACGAAGGTGGCCATGATTTCCCCTTCGACGGAGGGTGCGAGCGGGGACACGGCCAGCGGTTCGCGGTCGGGCCCTGCTCTTTCGGGCCAGTCGGCAGCTCCGCCGCTGAACCGCCAACGCATTAGGTCAAGAAACGAGGCGTCTCCGGCCCTGCTTCCGGGATTAAAAAAAACTCGGCCATCAAAATGATCGGTCACCGGCCCCGTCCATCCGGGACCGGCCGAGAGCCAGCCGCCCGCAGCCTTAAATCCAACCCCGGTCATGGCGGCACTTCCAAGCAGCCAGCGCAGCCCCTGGCGGCGGGAGAACCCGCGACCAACCGTCCCGCGAGCCGGTGAAAAGAGGTCGGCCATGGTCAGAAGCCGTCAGGCGACAGGAAGGCTGGGGTAATCGATATACCCGATCGGCCCCTGGCCGTAAAATGTCTCAGGCTGTGGCTCGTTCAGTGCCGCATTCAGTTGGAACCGCCGCGGCAGATCAGGATTGGCAATAAACAACCGCCCCCATGCCACCGCATCCGCCTGCCCTGCCGCCAGCGCCTCGTCCGCTGACTCTTTGGAAAACCCTTCATTCGCAATGAACGGACCACCAAATTCACGTCGCAATTGCGGCCCCAAGGCCGGGGCCCCATGATGCTCGCGGGCACACAAAAACGCCAGTTTCCGCCGCCCTAATTCGCGGGCCACATAACCAAAGGTGGCCGCAGGATCAGAGTCGCCCACCCCATGCGCATCGCCGCGGGGCGCCAGATGCATACCCACCCGGTCCGCCCCCCACACTCCCGTCACCGCATCCGTCACCTCCAACATGAAACGAGCCCGATTCTCAACCGGTCCGCCATACTCATCTGTCCGGTGATTGCTCGAGTCCTGCAAAAATTGGTCCAGCAAGTAGCCGTTGGCCCCGTGAATTTCTACACCATCAAAACCCGCTCGCTGCGCGTTCTCTGCCCCCAGACGGTATGCCTCCACCACTTGAGGCAATTCCGCCAGCTCCAGCGCCCTCGGCATGACAAACGCCTTTTCAGGACGGATCAAACTGACATGCCCCGCCGGAGCGATCGCGCTGGGCGCCACGGGAGCCGCACCATTGAGGTAAATCGGATCCGACACCCGTCCCACATGCCAAAGCTGCAACAGTATAAGCCCGCCAGCTTCATGCACCGCCGAAGTGACATTTTTCCACCCCAACACCTGCTCCTCAGACCAAATGCCTGGCGTATCAGGATACCCCACCCCCATCGGATCGACCGATGTCGCCTCCGATAGAATCAATCCTGCCGAAGCCCGCTGACGGTAATACTCCGCCATCATCTCGTTGGGCACCCTCCCCGGGCTGCATCGACACCGAGTCAACGGGGCCATCACCACACGGTTGGCCAGCGTGAACGCACCCAGACGAAGAGGAGTAAAAAGTAGAGAATCTGACATGGATAAAAACCAATACGAATGAAATGAAAAACCGGCAGCAAAGGGTCTGTCCCCCCGAGGCCAAACCGGGTCCTCAGTATTGCTCGGCGCCGCCAAATGTCACCCGGCAACCAAACCTGTGAGCCGCCCCGGCCGCCCAACCCTCTTTCACCTACCACCGGGATTTTTCTCATCCTCGAGTCAGGCTGGGCGGGAAAAGATTCCGGATGCGCTCGACCCCGGGCCCGCTTTGCTGAAGGCTTACTTATTTCACCATGACTCACCCCCGCCATACCACCTCGCGCCGTGCCTTTCTCAAGGCGGCAGCCCTCAGCTCGGCCCCGTTTATTCTGCCCTCGGGCCTGCGCGCGGCCGACACCGCTCCCAGCAAAAAAATCACCATGGGTTTCATCGGCATGGGCAAACAAAATGCCTACCTGATGCCGGCCTTCCTCGGCCATGATGACAAAACGCAAGTACTGGCCGTGTGTGATGTCGACACCACCCGCCGCACCGCAGCCAAGGAAAGGGTTGATGCTTTCTACAAGGAAAAAAACCAGACCAGCCAAGCCACCGCCTACGGCGACTGGCAAGAATTGCTGGCCCGCAAAGACATCGATGCCATCTGCATCGCGACCCCGGATCACTGGCACGGCCTGATCACCACCGCGGCGCTGGCTGCCGGCAAAGATGTCTATTGCGAAAAACCCCTGACTCACACCGTCGAGGAATCAGTCGCCGTCATCAATGGCGTGGCCAAGCACAAGCGAGTGCTGCAAACAGGGTCGATGCAGCGGTCGAGCAAAGAATTTCGTGTCGCCTGCGAACTGGTTCGGAACGGGGTGATCGGCAAAATCTCGCATGTGGAATGCCAGTTTGGCGTACCCAGTCGGCCCTGCGACCTACCGGAAGAGGCGATGGCGCCGGGGCTTGACTGGGACCGCTGGCTCGGGCCTGCCCCCATGCGCCCGTACAACTCAGTCCTCGCCCCCCGCGGACTGCATGATCATTTTCCAAACTGGCGCCTCTATTCGGAATACGCCGCAGGATTTGTCGGCGATTGGGGAGCCCACCATCTGGACATTGCCCAGTGGGGACTCGGTATGGATGAAAGCGGACCCGTGGAAATCATCGCCGCCCCCGAAGGAAAAACCGAAGGCGCCGTGCTCAAATACGCCAATGGCATCACCGTTAAACACCTGAACGGCGGTTTTGGCGTACATTTCTTCGGAGAAGACGGCGAAGTGAAAGTCAACCGCGGACAATTCCAGCTCATCCTCAAAGACCGCCCCTTCATCAAAGAGGGAGAAAAAGTCTCCACCGACGGCGCCGTCGCCCGGGCCGAAAAACAATTCCTCAGCGATGCCAAAGTCCGCCTCTACGCCACCCCCAAAGGCGACCACCTCCGCGATTTCCTCACCTGCGTGGAATCACGGCAAAAACCATGCACCCACGAAATCATCGGCGGGCGCACCTCCATCATTTGCTGTCTCATGGACCTGAGCTATACCCACCGCACGTCCATGAAATGGGATCCCGCACAATTCGCCTTCACCGGCGGTACCGGGAATCCAGAATGGCTCAAAGGCCAGTACCGAGGCGACTTAAAACTCGCCTAAACTCGCCTCCGCTCACGAAAACTGGCGCCGCCGGCGCCAGTCGAACAGGGGACAAAAGCGCCAGTCGAGCAGGCGAAAGGAGCTCCAGTCGAGCGAGGGAGAGCAGAAATCAAGCGCGCGGCACGCGCGCTGGGCACTCGCGACGCGCACCGGCCACCCGGTTCACGTATTCCGTGCGTATGGCCCACCCCGTGCGCATCGCCCACCCGGCCTAGCCGGGCTTAAACCGCGTTCTTTTTCGATTTAGCGGCGGGTTTCCCCTCGCCCCCAGTTTTGGCAGCGGGTTTGGATTCGGCCGTTTTGGTTGGCTCACTCGATACCGAAGCCGCGGCGGGGGCGGCGGCGGCAGCCGTATCTGACTTGGCGGCGGACTTGTATCCTTCGCTGCGGTAGTCTGTGATGTAAAAGCCTGAGCCTTTGAAAATCAAGCCCGCACCGGTACCCAGCTGCCGTTTGACTCGCCCCTTGCAGGTTTTGTCCGGGCACTTGGTCAGGTGCTTGTCTTTCATCGATTGAAAGACCTCAAAGGTCTTCTCGCACTTTTCGCACACGTAATCGTAATTCGGCATGGTAACAATCTGGGGGAACTTATGATCAGAGCCCTTAGGGCCTGCGTAAAGGGAAAATTCGGTTGCGACGAGGAAACCGTGGTCGCATTGTTATTGCTTCTGACTGGTGTTTTTAACGCCGCTCCACTCCCTCGTCTCTCGACCTCACCAGACTCACGCGCCCATGACTTCATTGCGTCCTCTTTTTCCATCCGTTGTGGCGTTGATCGCGCTGGTCAGTGCGGCCAGCTGCACCACCACCGGCAGGAATTATTCGGCTGGGCAAACCGATTATTTACAGGGGCTCTCGGGACCTCCAGGCTATGAAGGACCATCCAAACCGTCCCAGATGGCCCTCGAAGACACATTTTCTTTCTGGGATGATGACGGCACCGGCGGCCCGCCACGCATCAAGCTCGTCATCAGCGAGCAAAAGGCGTATTTTCACCGCGGCGACCATCTAGTCGGCCAGTCTCTGATTTCAACCGGCAGCCCGACACACCCAACTCCCGTCGGAACGTTCAAGATTTTCTTCAAAAATCCTGATCACAAGTCCAGCGTCTACGGATGGATCTATGACGCCGATGGTGCCGTCATTAATAAAAATGCCGACATCCGGGTCGATAAAGTCCCGCCCGGCGGCCGCTTCGACAATTCCAAGATGACATGGTACAACCAGTTTTATCCTGCCATCGGCATGCACGCCGGATACCTACCCGGGTATCCAGCCAGCCACGGCTGCGTGCGCATGCCCGAATGGATGGCCCGCAATTTCTTTGAAGCCGCCCCTCTGGGCACTCCGGTGGAAGTCGTACGCTAACCACGCCGCACCTGTATTCACCCGGCGAGCCACGCCTTTATGCAACTGGCGAGCCACGCCTCATGTCACCCGGCGAGCCGCGCCTGCGCCAATACGCGCGGCGACTTGCGCGCGAGCCCAGCGACTCGCGCCGGTCTAGAAATCCCGGGGCCCCTGCCTAGTCCGCGCCAAAATAGAGCAGTCGGCTACAGTTTTCGCAGAAGGCCAGTCCTTTTTCCCCCTTAACCTGAGTGAATGTAGTTGGTGTCACGCGCATGTGACAGCCGCCGCAAATACCATGCTGCAGCGGCACTACGGCCGGCGCCTTCTTGTCAAAAAGCCGGTCGTAACGGGCCAGCAGAGAACTTTCCACTCCGGAGGCCAACGCCGACCGTTCGCTTTCGAGTTCGGCAATACTCGCACTCAAGGCGACATGCCGCTCTTTCATGAGAGACAGTTCCTCCTGAACTTTCACGCGGGTGGCGGTCAGCGCGCTGGCCGCCGCCACCGATGACGCCTTGAGGGTTTCACCTTTCTCCATCAATGCCAATTCGCTGTCCTCAAGCCGCGCGATATCCCCGGCATACCGCTCGATCTCATGGCCGAGAGCTGTGTATTCATCATTCTTGCGGGTTTCAAACTGCTGCGTCTTGAGCCTGCCAATGGTGGTCCGGCGCGTCTCGATCTCGAGCTGCAACTTTTGAATGGCCACCTCATTATCGGCCAGACGGCTCTTAGCCGTCACCAAAGCCGCCTCGTCACCCGCCAGCCGTCCCTTCGCCCGCGTGGCGTCTTCGGGCAGCTTTCGCAATTCCTCCCGCAAACGCCGCAGCGTCACATCCCGGTCCTGAACTATTAACAACGTCTTGATCTCGGAAAGCATGGTCACATTCGACACCCTAACCGCGGTCGCGCAAATCCTTTACCGTCATTAAATCTCTCTGCCTCGCCAGATCATTATTTCCCCGCCGCCGGAGGAACCGCTACTGCCCCCTTCACCTCCCGCACCGACTCAATAATCACATCGCTTAAAGGCACCCCTTTCAACGGCATCGGACGCTCCTGGCCATTACCCAGCCGCCCCACGACCTCGCGCACCCCAGTCGAAACCGCGTTGATTTGCGCCACTACGTCCATGCCCCCCGTCACCCGCCCGAAAACAGCATAACCCACCGCCGCCACCGACTGGTCCAACATCTCGTTGTCCCGACAGTTGATGAAAAATTGCGCCGTCGCCGAGTCCGACGCGTCCGTGCGCGCCATAGCAATCGTCCCCTCCACATTGCGCAACCCGTTGTCCGCCTCACTCTTGATCGGCTCACCCGTCGCTTTCTCCACCAATCGCTCCCCCTGCTTCGCAAAACCCCCACCCTGAATGATATAACCACTCACCACCCGGTGAAAAACCGTGCCATCATACTGGCCGTTAGTAACATATCGAAGAAAGTTGGCCACCGTCACCGGAGACTTCTCCGCGTCCAGCGTCAGCGTAATCAATCCCATCGACGTCCGAATCTCCACCACCGGCGCCACCGCCACCTCCACCGCTTTCGCCACCGCAGGCTCATCCCCCGCCACCGGCTCCACCATCGCCAGCACCATGAGGCCAGTCAACAGCCGCCACCTAGGCCCGGTGAAAGATGTAAGAAACGTCGTCACCACTCCATAGCGAAGAACCACCTCCACTTTGTCTGACCGGTCTCCCGCCAACTCAGCCCGGCCGCCCGTCCTCCGCCACGCCCACCACATCCGACGAATCAATTTTTACCCTCCCCCGCCTGCGCCCGACCCGGCGCTCCCGCCACCTCCAACGGCTCCACCGGATTCACCGGCGTATCGTCCGTCACCGGCCACGGCGCATCCATATTCAACCGTCCGGGCGGATTCAAGGCCGTTAGTCGCCCGCTCTCCGCCGGATTCACCGAGAAAAAGTTATACGTCAAGGGGACCACCGTCAGACACAAACTATTCTCCGGCAGCGTGCTCACATGCAACACCGAGGCAAACGACTCGTTCGTGTCCAAGACCAAATCATCCCCATAGGTCAGACGCTCGACCGGCATCGAATCCATCGGAAAAACAAATTCGATCGATACGTTAGGCAAGTTGACCGACTTCGCCCGCACCACCAGTCCAGACATAAACGGCTGATCCGCACTCAACGTCTCAATCTTGTAAATGCGATACGTGCCTCGGACATACACCGGAGGATCGTCATCATAATTCCGAATGTAACTGCGCTTGAATAAATCATTCTGAACAGTCAACTCACCCGGGTCAAAACCAAAATACTTGCCGTATAATTCCGTAGCATTATGGAATTTCCCTTGAGGAGCGGTACGTTCATTAAATTTCTTTAATGGCTCAAGTTTCTGAAATTTGCTTAAGACCCGGTAATTCTGGGGCTTTTCAGGGTGGCGGAAAATATATAAACTCCCCAACCAGCTAAAAGTTGTGATCGCCAGCAGAATGAAGATGGCGATGGTCCACCAAAACAGTCCGACGTCACCCCTCGCCGGGGGAAGTGTCTGCGCCGATTTTGCATACGGGCTGCGGCTTCCGCTCATGAATTCTACGTGCAGACGCATTGGGTGAAAGAAGGCTCAGTCCGGTCAGGAAAGGGGTGAAGAAATGGTTTCGAAAGAGGTGCCGCACCCGCAGTTGCGGACGGCGTTGGGGTTGTTGATGCGGAAGCCTGCATCATTCAGAGAGTCCACATAATCAAGCTCTACGCCTTGAAGCAGGGGCGCGCTTTCAGCATCGACCAGCAACCGGATGCCGTCCTGTTCAATGATCGTATCCCCAGCTGCCGGGACATCGATTTTCATGATGTACTGCCAGCCGGCGCAACCGCCTTTTTCCACGCCCAGTCGCAGGCCCCGCGCTTCCGCTGCCGGCTGCTCAGCAAGCAGGGCACTAAGGTGATGGACGGCTGCAGAGGTTGCGGTGATCACGGAGCGTTGTTATCGAAACTACAGATGGCGGAAACCTTCGGCTTTGCGAAGAAAATTCCGAAAAAAATTCATTTTTCGATCATTATGTTCATTCACTGAACGGCGACTTTCTCCAGTTTTTTTCTTTAATTCCGGTATTTTCTCCTCATGGCCAAAATTCGTGTATTACCTGATGTCGTGGCCAGCCAGGTCGCGGCCGGCGAAGTGGTCGAGCGCCCGGCCAGCGTGGTCAAGGAACTGGTTGAGAACTCACTGGATGCGGGGGCCCGGCGGATTGAGGTGCGGATTGACCGAGGTGGAGTAGCCTTGATTCGAGTTTCGGATGACGGCTGCGGCATGTCTCGCGAGGATGCGCTGCTGTCGCTCGAGCGTCATGCCACCAGCAAATTGCGTCACGCCGCAGACTTGGCGACCATTCAAACGCTGGGTTTCCGCGGCGAGGCGCTGCCGAGCATGGCCAGCGTTTCCCGGTTCTGCCTGTCCACGCGCGAGTCGGAGGCGCTGGCGGGCACGGAAGTTGTCGTGGAAGGAGGCACTCTGCGCGATGTACGCGACTGGGGGGGCGCCCCGGGCACGGTCATGGAGGTGCGGGATTTGTTTTTCAACGTGCCGGCGCGGCGGAAATTTCTGCGCAGTGAGAATACAGAGTTTGGTCACATTGAACAAACTGTACGCGTCCAAGCCCTGGCTCATCCGGAAGTAGGATTTACCCTCCTGCGCGACGGCCGGATGCTCTTCCAACTGCCGTCCCGAGCCCCACTTTACGCGCGCATCAGCGGATTGATCGGCGGCGACCTGGCCGCAGGCCTGGTCGAACGAACCGCCATCGAGCGGGACGGTTTGCGCGTCCATGGCTGGCTGGCCTCGCCAGGACGAAGCCGCAGCGACCGCTCGTTAAGTCTGGTTTTCATCAATGGTCGGGCCGTGGAAAATCCAGCGCTGACCCACGCCCTGCGAGCCGCTTACGGAGATACCCTCGCCCGCGGCCAGTATCCATTGTGCTTTCTTTTCGTGGAAATGGATCCAGCCGCCGTGGATGTCAATGTTCATCCAGCCAAACGGGAAGTCCGCTTCCGAGACGGACTGGGCATCCAGTCGACCCTCGCCTCCCTCCTCCAAGAATGCCTGCGCCCCGCGCCCACCCCAACACCGGGCACCGCCGCCAACGCGTCCGCCAGCCACGCCGCCAGCCCGTCAGGACTCGTCTGGCAACCGCGGAGCGAACGTAAACCTCGCGAAGGAATGCACGCGTTTCCCGGTGAACCAGCCTCCCCCACCCCCACCGTCCGGATCAGCCCCGTGCCTCAGCAACCGTCGCTGCCCCTGCCTTCGTCCCCACATCCACCCCGCCCCACCCCGTTCGCATCACCCGCATCACCCGCATCGCTGGCCACCCCGACCCTGCCTCCTGACCGGACGCCAGCGGCCCCCGCTGCCCTGCCTCCCACATCCACCCCAGCTCCGATCGCTGGCGCCGATCCAGCCGCTGGATCGTCCATGGACGACGATCCCTCTGGCCTCGAACCAGCCTCCCCCACCAGCCGCGCCCCAACCGTCGTCCTAGATCCGGTCGAAACATCGTCCCCACCCGCCCCGCGTTTTCGCCTCCTTGGGTTACTCGCTAGCACGTATGCTGTCCTCGAAGGAGCGGAAGGCCTCGTGCTGATGGATCTGCGCGCAGCTCATGAACGCATCCTCTACGAAGCCCTCCAATCCCAGTCTCTCGCCGCCCCCACGGCCTCGCAGCCGCTGCTTGTCCCGCTGATTCTCACCCTCCCCCCACACGAAACCGCCTTGGTCCGCGACCACCTGCCTCTGCTCCAACAAATGGGATTTGGACTAGAGGAATTTGGATCCAATACTCTCAAGGTTGAGGCCCTGCCCGCCCACCTCCCACCGGCCGCCGACCCGGCCGCCTGGCTCGCCGAATTACTCCATGAACTGGCCCGCGGCGGCGAAGGCGGCGCACGCGCGCGCCTCGACTTCGATTCCCTCGCCGCCACCGTTTCTGCACGAGCCACCCCCCGCACCACCACTCGCAGCGACGCCGAAGTCACATCCCTCCTGCACCGACTGCTGGCCTGCGACATGCCTTACTGCGATCCGCTCGGCCGCCCCACCTTGGTTCAGTTCTCCCATCAGGAATTAGCCCGTAAATTCGGCCGCAAATAAACGTCTCCGGGTAAACGTCACCGCCCCACCCCGAAACACCACGCTTTTTCACCTCCCCTCAATCATCGTCTTGATACTGACGGTGACGGAACGGCTGCACCCCGATTGATTTAGTGCGCCATCCCGGGGCACTGGCCCGGGCTCCAGGCTTGAGTAGCCGGGGCGCCTTGGCCGCCTGCTCCGCCTTCAGTTTACAATAACTTTCAAACCGCGATGCGGGCAAACCACCGCCAGCCAACGCCTCCTGCACGGCGCAGCCGGGCTCGTGATTGTGCTGGCAACTGGTAAACCGGCACTTCACGGCCAGTTCAATGATATCTGGATACGCGTCCTCAACGGCTTCCTTCGCGTCCCACAGCTGAAATTCGCGCATCCCTGGAGTATCGATCACCAGCGTCCCCCCCGGCGTCTGCATCAATTCGCGGCGGGTCGTGGTGTGACGGCCGCGGCTGTCCTTGGCCCGCACTTCGGCGGTCGGCAAGGCTTCTGCATCTTTCAGCAGGCGGTTGATGAGGGTCGATTTGCCGGCACCCGACGATCCAACAAAGGCGAGCGTGCGTCCCGGAAGCGCATACTGCTCGTTCAGCGCCTTCAGTCCTTTCCGTGTGTAGGTGCTGGTCACAACCACCGGCACCCCAGGAACCAGCGTCTGAATCTCGGCTCGCACATCCTCCGGCCGCTCGCACAAATCGCACTTATTAAGGATAATCACCGGCTGCGCCCCACTGTCACGAGCCGCCACAAAAAACCTCTGAATACGCTTGGCATTATAATTGGCATCCAGCCCGCTCACCAGAAAAACCGTGTCAATGTTGGCCGCCACAATCTGCTCGACCTGCGCCAACCCAGCCGCCTGACGGGAAAACCGAGTGCGCCGCGGCAGCAACCCGTGAATCTGCGCGCGCCGACCATTGGCCGACAATTGCACCGCCACCCAGTCCCCCACCGCCGGATACGATTTCGGATCACGATCCGCCGCATGGTGAAACTTGCCAGTCAACGAGCCCAGCACTTCACCAGCAGCCGTCTGCACCCCATAAAAATGCCGGCGAAGCTCGACGACAATGCGAGCCGGCTCCAAACCAGGAGCCGCCACCGCGGAAAATTCTGACGACCACCGGGCATCCCAGCCAAAGGAGTCGAGCACAGGGTCTGAGAACATCCGCGGACCGTAGCTCAAAATCCAGCCACACCCAACAACGGCTTCGACGAGAACCGAGACGGGAGGAAATCGGCCCCGGAAGTCCGATCCGCCCATGCCGGCCCGCCATTCATTGATGCACGCCTCATCCGTCGTCGCGCGGCCACGGGCGTCCGTCGATTCCCAGGCGCAGCGCGCCCGAGGCAACGAAGACCAACCCCATTTCTACGATCAGAAGCAGGCCGAGCCATCCCTGTTCATCAGCCCATGAGGTGGCGGCAGCAATGACCAAAGCCGCCCCGAGGACTACTACCATACGCAAGAAACCGGCGCTCATGTTGCGGGCCTGTTCTGGAGCCTCTGCGAACGGAACGACCGTATGCCAGAGCCCGGGCAGCAGGGAAAAAAACGGCATAGCACAGAAACCCGGTAAAAGCAGCAAGGCGCCACCTGACCATCCTTTCCAGAGCAGCAACACCCCCGTCAACAAAAGCGCCACAGGACCGCAAAGGAGCAGCAAAACCGCCTTGCGGGCTCCATGAAAAAGTGGTGCCGGGGAGGAGAGTGGAGCCGCCCGGAAAATCTCTCCGCCCCGCCAATGATCAGAAAAACGGAGCATCTCCAACGTGTTAAAAACCATTGTCGAAGCCATGGCTCCAGCAAAGGCAATCCCAAAACCCGATGTCTCTCCAGGCCCGGGGTTCCCTCCAGGCAAAACCACCAAAAAAATGACCGGATAAGCACAGAGTTGGGCCAGTTGCGGGTAAATGCGCAATTTCACATCCCGGGCGCGCAGCAGTCCAGCCACCGTCAGCTTGAAGGCAGCGCGCTCCACCGGATCGGCCAGCCAGCGGCCAACCAAAGGCCAGTCCAGCACCCGCTCCGCCAGACGGCCGTGCCGCGCTCCCACCGCCGCAGGCCCGGCCTCATTCAAGGCCGTTAAGGCATCGCCATAGGCCGCCGACAACCGACCCACCGCCAACCACGCCACCAAACCAGTCGCCACCACCCCCCACACCGCCAGCCCGATCGTCAACCCCGACACCGACCCACCCGTCAATACCGCCGTCAAGGCGCCAAACCAAGCCGGAGGCAAGATCACCATCCACCGCATCGCCTCCCCAACATCCGCTCCATCCATCCTCAATAACAACCGTGGTACCAACTGGCCGCCCGCCATCGCGCCCACCGCCACCACCACCTGCGCCACCGTCATAAAATTGTCCAGCCGCTCGCGGCCAAAACACCGTAAACACCACCCGTAGGCCAGCGTGACCAGACTGGCCGCAAATACCACCTCCAGCACCATCGCACACACATGAGCCGGCACAAAAAGCCAGCTCCCGTGCGGCCCCCACACCCCGACCACTAACCCCACCACATTTAACGCCAACGCCAGCCCCACACCCGCCGCCACCATCACACACACCTTGGCCGCCAGCAAGGCCCGCGGCGTGACCGGACGATGAAGCAAAATATCCGCCTCCTCCGCATTAAAAAGCAGGGTGCCGCTCGATCCCGCCATCATCATACCCACCATCATCAACGTGAACGCATGCAAAGTGGTGCTCCGCTCAAATATACCCAACTTCCACGTGCTCAATGCCATCACCCCCATCAACAAATACAAAAGCAACACTCCGACCACCCGCAGTGTCAGACCAGAAACAGTCGCTCCCGCCATCGATCGCGGCCGCCCCCGCAGAAAAAGTCGCAGAAAAAGCCCGGCCAATACCCACACAACCGACAGCGCCCGCTTCGACGCCGCCACCTCCCCGCCCCCGTGCCGGTTCACGCGCCTCATGAAGCAAAGGTCCGCGCAAAAGATGCCGCTTTTTCCGCCATTTCCGTACCGCCCGTCAGTCGCGTGAAAAGCCGCTCCAATGTGGCCTCCCCATGCGCCGCCAACAACTCCCCAGGCACCCCGTCCAAAATCAGCCGACCACGGTCAATCACAATCACCCGGTCACACACCCGCTCCACCACATCCAGAAGATGTGAACTGTAAACAACCGTGCGGCCAGAACGAGCCAGCGACTGAATCAACGCCTTGAACCCGGCCGACGCACTGGCATCCAGTCCATCCAATGGCTCATCAAAAAAGATCACCTGCGGATTGTGCAGCAAGGCCGCAATAATCGCCACTTTTCGCCGCGTCCCCTTGCTGCAAGCCGCCAACAATTTGTCCGTCAAGGTGGACATACCAAGGTCGAAAAACGCCAGAAATTCCTGTATTCTTTCGCGAGCCGCCGCCGCCGGAATGCCGTACAACGCGGCTACCATCTCCAAAAACTCCATTCCAGTCAGCGATTCATACAGCGCCCCAGACTCAGGCACAAACCCAACCAACCGCTTCACCCCCAAGGCATCACTTCGCAAATCACACCCGGCAATCACCGCAGTGCCGCTGGTCGGCTCCAGCATCCCCGTCAACATTTTTAAGGTCGTCGATTTACCCGCCCCGTTGGGTCCTAATAAACCAACAATCTGGCCCGCAGCAATGTCCAGCGTCAACGCCTGCACCGCCACCTGGGAACCAAAACACTTGGTAAGCTCGCGCACAGCGATCATACCCACCATCAAGGCGCATAACCGTCCTCCCCACAACCACTTTGCCACCCGCATCACCGCCATCATATCACTGGCCACCCCCCAATCTCAACCGCCACTCAGGCCTACTTCCAAGTTACTTCCCAGCCATGATCAACCGCCAACCAGCCATGATCAGCCGCCAGCCATCCTTCCTGCACGTGATGAATTTCGAAGAAAGCGCGGGTTGCCTGAGCCCGGCAAGGCGATGACGGCGCCGGACATGTCTCTGGCAGAAGTATTGCACGCGCCCGCGAACGGACCATCATAAGGGCCCATGAAGCTCTCCATGATTGTCAATCCTTTCACGCCCAGAAACCTGCAATGGGCTGCGCAGGTTGGTGTGGATGAGATTGTTCTGACTTTTCCAGGCCTTGACCGGCACGCCTTTCGGGAGGCGCGCCGGATGGTAGAAGCCGAGGGAATGAAGCTCACGCATCTTGAACGCAAGGTGCCTCATCTCAAAATGGTCCACCGCCTGCCCGGCTGGGAGCAACAAATGGAAGACTTCAAATCACTCATCCGGCTCATGGCCGAAAACGAGATGAAGGTGCTCTGCTATAACTGGATGCCCGATGAAGACTGGCAGCGGACCAGCAGCGAAGTCATCGAACGCGGGGGATCTCGAGTCACCGAATTCAATCTCGCCACCGTCGGACGCAATGTAACCGATGCCGACGGACAACCCTCCACCCCCACCCCCGCCGCGGAACTGTGGGATAATCTGGAGCGGTTTCTGCACACCATCCTGCCCGTCGCCGAGGAGGCCGGCATCCAGCTCGCCCTTCATCCTGATGACCCACCACTACCGTCACTCCTCGGTCAGGAACGTATCATCCACAGTCACGCCGCCTTGCAACGGGTCATAAACCTCGCTCCATCAACATCCAACCGCCTCTGCTACTGCGTCGGCTCCTTGCACCCAGCCGGTGAAAATGTCGTGTCCGGCGTCGAAGAACTCGCCCCCCACATCGCCTTCGTGCACGCTCGCAACGTCCGGGGAAAAGCCAGTCACTTCGTGGAAACATGGC
Organism: uncultured bacterium; assembly: GCA_903954065.1. Taxonomy (GTDB): domain Bacteria; phylum Verrucomicrobiota; class Verrucomicrobiia; order Verrucomicrobiales; family V1-33; genus CAJBME01. The sequence goes on along the minus strand of CAJBME010000341.1, from coordinate 289 downwards.
ATGACAATGGAGAAATCGACATGCCCGCCGTCATTCGAGCCCTGAAAAACCATCGATTCGAAGGCACCATCCGTCCCGATCACGCCCCCAGCATGGCCGGCGAAACAAATGACACCCCAGGATATGAAATGCTCGGCCGGTTGTTCGCCGCCGGATACTTGCGCGGATTAATGCAGGCCGCCTGAACCGCTAGCCCACCCCACAGCGCACCACCCCAGCCACTGTCACTGCCACCGCAAAAACACGGCGCTCAAACACCCGCTACCAAAGCACTCGCCCCCCCCCCCCC
>CAJBME010000340.1 GCA_903954065.1 uncultured bacterium | reverse complement strand
CAGAAGGACCGCTCCCTTCAGCGCGGAATCCACCACCAGCGGGGTGGCGGCGCTCAGCAGTGCGAGCGCAGGAAGAAGCATCCGGTTCATCTCAGCGGCCCTCCTTTTTCGTTTGTTCGATCAGCTGCACCAGTCGCTCCCTTTCGGCCGGGCTAACGCCGTCTTTTCGCGACAGCAAATGCGCGGAGTGCGCCTCCTCCAGCGATCCGCCAAAGAACGTCTCCAGTACTTTTTCGAATGCCGTGCGCCCGGCCTTCGCCTTCGCCTCCTTCGGCGCGTAGACCACTTCCCGGCCCTGCTCGCGGCGTTTCAGATGGCCTTTTTCTTCCAGGATGTGCATCATGCGGCGCACCGCCATGGGCGTGGGCGCATCCGGAATATTTTCCACCACCTGATTCACCGTGGCTGTTCCCAGTGCATACACGGCATCCATGATCTGGCGTTCCCGGCGGGATAAAGTATCTGGGTTAGACATGATTCAATCGGAGTGCGGGCCACTTAAAAGTCGGAGTGAGAGGCGGATGGGTTCGCGTTATAATTTTAACGCTGTAAAAGTGACGCGCAACTTTTTCGTTAATTTTTTAACGCAGAGGATGGTCTCGTATCGAGCCGCACGCTTTTTTAAAGCTTTGCCAGCCTGATTTGGAATGCAGGGAAAACGTGGCCCGGTGATCGCCCGCCATGCAGTTGGTATGGGAGCAGGGGGGCGATGCCGTGGAACTGGACTGATGGCTCTCCCTCGACGGCAAGCTGGCGGTTTTCGGCGTGTTCCCGCACCTGGACTCGGCGCGGTGCGTCTATGGGCTAGGCCGCGGCGCGGCTGATTTCCCGGGCGAGCCTTTTGAAGATGGCGACGAATTTGTTGGCGCGGACGTAGCCCTCGTATTCCGAGCGCTCGGCTTCGCTCAGTTCGCCTTCGGTGGATTTGGCGGCGAGTTCCTCAATGCGGGCTTGAAGTTCAGGGGTCGGACGGAATCCGAGCACAGCTTGAGACATTTCCGGAAAGACGATTTCGGCGAGGGGTCGAACGCCGCGTTCAAACGCTGCCATTTCTAAAGACGCTGCCATAGAATCATTTTTAGTTCCGGTTGGATCGATTTCAAGGTGAGTGAAAAGGTTCATCGGTCAGGTGCGATCTCGCGGAGCTTGCGAAAAACCTCAGAAGCAGGAATGCCCTGCACACGTCCAGAGTCGTAGTCTTCTATCCGATGTAAAATCTCAGCAGTCCATGCTTCGCCTGCCGTGACTGGGCTGTCGGTCTCAATGCTCTCCATCAACGCGAGGGCAAGTTGCATCTTCTGTTCAGGGGGCAGGAGAAAAACCTGGCAGGAAAGGGCTTCCAAGGTGGCGTTCATACTGTCAGTTTAGCCCGATGCTTCTGCCTGTCGAGTCCGTAATGCGCGGCGCGGCGGCGGGCGGAGTGATATTCTGAAGGTTTCGGTTGTCCTTGGCGTGCAAAAACGGATTACTGGGAGCGGGGATATTTCCTGCATTATGTTTGTGAACATCACGCAACATTTCAGTACGGCGGCGCGGCAAAAGGCGGCGCGGATGCTGGGGTCATTTCGTGTGATGGTGATGTTGGTGGCTGGTTTGTGGTTTGTGGAGATGGCTGACCAGATGTGGCGGCGGTCATCTCCGGGGCATTCGTTGGATGTATTGGGGGTTTATCCTCGCACGGTGCGCGGGCTGGTGGGGATTTTGGGTGGGCCCTTTGTGCATGATGGATTTGGGCATCTGGCGAACAACACCCTGCCGTTGGTGGTACTTGGGTGGTTGGTGATGTTGGGTGGGAGGCGTTTATTTTTTAAAGTGAGCGGGATGATTGTGGTGGTGGCGGGGGTGGGGACGTGGGTGGCGGCGCCGGCGCCGGGGCCGCATTTAGGGGCGAGCAGTTTGATTTACGGTTATCTTGGGTTTTTGTTGGTGCGTGGGTTTTTGGAGCCCAGTGTGCGTTGGGTGTTGGTGTCGGTGACGGTGGGGGTTTTGTACACGAGTGTTCTGGGCGGGTTATTGCCGGTGGGCACGGTTTCTGGGGCTGGGCATCTGGGGGGATTTGTTGGCGGGGTGTTGGCTGGCTGGCTGTTGTTTTACATGCCGAAGTGGCGATCGTTGCGGCTGCAGGCGGGGCCGCGGCCTTGAAGGTGATTCCCCTAAGGTTGAAATGGCGCGCATTTTTCCCTTGGTCTAGGTGACGGGTCGTGCATAATCCGCGTCATCCCTGCCCATCATCACCCCTATTCCCGACCATATTAATGAGTACAGACCTCACACAGGGCGTTGCGCCCAATGCTAAACGGCTCCTTTGGGCCGGATTCCTTGCCATTCTGGCTGCCGGCATCGGATTCGGCGTCCGGGGCGGCATCTTGGCCAACTGGGCGGCTGATTTCGGCTTCACGGGCGCCCAGCTGGGTGCGATTGGTGGTGCCGGCTTTACGGGCTTCTGTTTCGGCATCATTATTGGTGGCGTGGTGGTCGACAAGATCGGTTACGGCAAACTCGTTTTTGCGGCGTTCTTGTTCCATGTCGCTTCAGCTTTCATCACGTTTGCGGCCAGCAAAGGCCAGCCGCAGGAGACGGCCTACAACTTCTTGTATTGGGGCACGTTTGTTTTTGCGCTAGCCAACGGCACGCTCGAAGCCGTGGCTAATCCGCTGGTTTCGACGTTGTTCCCGAACAACCGGACCCATTATCTGAACATTCTGCATGCGTCATGGCCGCTGGGTCTGGTGTTTGGCGGATTGATTGGCTGGACCCTCGGTGGTGAAAACGGCATCAGCTGGAAGATTCAGCTCGGTTTGTTCCTGATCCCGACGGTCTTGTACGGTGTGGCGTTCATGGGTCAGAGCTTCCCGAAATCTGAAGCATCGGCCAAGGGCTTGAGCGTTGGCGACATGATGAAAGAAGTCGGCATCATCGGATCAGCGGTGGCTTGCTACCTGCTTGTTTTGTTTTTCGAAGACGCGCTCAAGCTGAGCCCCTTGGTTGCAGGTATTATCGGCGTTGGCTTGTTGATTGTGGTTGGCTTGCTGACCAAGTTTTCGGTCGGATCGTTCTTGCTGTTTGTGCTCTTTGTTGTGCACGCCCTTGTGGGCGCGGTTGAGTTGGGTACCGATGGCTGGATCCAAAACATCACCGGCAACATCCTGACCCCGGCTGAAGGGAAAATCCTCTTCGTGTTCACCTCGTTGCTCATGTTTGCCCTGCGCTTCTGCGGCCACTTCATCGAATCCAAACTGAAAATCTCCCCGATTGGACTGCTCCTGATCTGCTCGATCTTCGCGGTCATCGGTCTGAACATGGTCAGCGGCATTACCTCGTTCGTCGGAGCCTTGGTGGCTCTCGCCGTCTACGCGCTCGGCAAAACCTTCTTCTGGCCGACCATGTTGGCTGTGGTGGGTGACCGCTTCCCTCGGACTGGTGCGATCGCGATGTCGATCATGGGTGGCATTGGCATGATGTCGGCTGGTCTGCTTGGTGGCCCAGGCCTTGGGTACGCCAAAGACCGTTACACCGTTGAACACCTCAAGGAAACCAATCCAGCTGTCTACGAATCAAGCAAAGCCGACAAACCCAGCAAATTCCTCTTCCTCGACGAAGTGACCGGCCTGAATGGTACCAAGTTGTCCGACGCTCAGACCGCCAAGGAAAAGACCGCGGATCAGAAAATCCTCGCGGAAGCGAGCATCGTGGGTGACCGCAAAACCCTCAAGGCCGACGCCTTCATCCCCGCCGCCATGGCTGTCATTTACCTCCTGCTCATGATGTACTTCAAGGGCATCGGCGGCTACAAGCCAGTCGTGATCGAAGAGAAAAAGACCTATAGCCCGTCTTAGTTCTTCCTTTAAAATTACCTCATTGCGAAGTGGCTCCCGGGAAACCGGGAGCCACTTTTTTTTGGCGATGGGAGCTTGCTGGTTATCAGGACGGCGGCGGCGCGGGCACGGGCTCGCCGGGTGATCGGTGGGGGAGGGCGAAGCCGGTGGTTAGTGGCTTTCGAGGAACGCGAGGACTTCGGTGGCGAGGCGCAGGCTGATGCCGGGGATGGTGGCGAGTTCTTCCGGGGTTGATTTCCGCAGGCGAAGGACGCTGCCGAATTTCCTTAAGATGGCGGCTTTGCGTGTTTCGGAGATGCCGGGCACGTCATCGAGCAGGCTTTCTCCGATGCGGCGTTTCATTAGGAGCTGGTGGTAGCCATTGGCCCAGCGGTGGGCTTCGTCGCGGATGCGTTGGAGCAATTTCAGGGCGGCCCGGGTGTGGGGGAGGAGGATGGGGTCGGACTGGCCGGGCCGGAAGATTTCTTCTCGTTGTTTGGCGAGGCCGATGATGGGCAATTCGCCAAGGCCGAGGCGTTGGAGTTCGGCGACGGCGGAGGAAAGCTGGCCTTTACCGCCGTCGACGACGACGAGGTCAGGCAGGCGGACCATCGATCGGCCGGTGGATTTGGAAGTGGCGCCTTCGAGGGTGGTGTCGAGTCGGCGCATGGCTTCGAGGGGTGACTCTTGGGAGAATTCGAGGTCGCTCGGCTCGCTGGAGCTGGCCTCGAGCAGGATGCGCGAGTAGCGGCGGCGAACGACTTCGGCCATGCTGGCAAAGTCATTTTGTCCTTTGACTGATTTGATGCGGTAGCGTCGGTACTGTGCGGTTTCGGGCAGGCCGTTTTTGAACCGGACCATGGAGGCGACGATGTGATTATCGCTGATGTTGGAGATGTCGAAGCATTCCATGACCAGCGGCGGGGAGGGGAGCTGGAGGGCGTCTTGCAGGTCTTCGACGTCCCAGACGGCGTGGTGGGCGGGTTCGGTGCGAGGCACGCCGCGGCCGCGAGTGAATTTCCGCATGGGCGAGAGAGTTTTGCGAAACGACTCGAGCATATCGCGCAATTCGGCGGCGCGTTCAAACTCGAGGTTTTCGGCGGCCTTGGTCATTTCGGCTTCGAGCGCGGTCAGGGCGGATTTGTGACTGCCTTCGAAGAACCCGCAGGCTTCGTCCACGCGTTCCATGTAGGCTTCGCGGGTGATGCGGTCGACGCAGGGGGCGGCGCAGTTTTTGATGACATCGTTGGAACAATGTTTGAAGTCAGCTTCGCTGGGCCGCAGCGGGCGGCAGACCCGGAGGCCGAGGCGTTTATTGAGCCAAGCGAGCACGGTGCGAAGAGCGCCGGAATGAGCGAATGGTCCGAAGTAGCGGGCGCCATCGTCCTTGCGCACGCGGACGGCGCCGAATCGTGGCCAGGGTTCCTCAAGGTGAACCCGCACCATGAGAAAGCGTTTGTCATCGCGGAAATCAACGTTGTAACGCGGCCGGTATTCTTTGATTAATTTGCCTTCGAGCAGGAGGGATTCGGGTTCATTGCGCACCACGTGCAGATCAAAATCCCAGATGCTTTTGATGAGGGCGCGGGTTTTGCGGTCGGCCAGCCGGCTGCGGGCGGGGGTGAAATAAGAACTCAGGCGTTTGCGCAAGTCTTTCGCTTTGCCGACGTAGATGACGGTGCCGAGGCGATCCCGGTGCAGGTAGACCCCGGGTTGGTGCGGCACGTCCTGCAGTTTTTTCAGCAGGTCGGGTTTCACACGGGCGCTGGCGGGCACAGGATCGGGCATGGCAAGTAACAACGATGCAAAAGCCGCGGCGGAGGCCTGCGGAAGCCGGTCGAGCGGTTACTGGCCGATGGTGCGGCCGAGGTCCTTGAGATACGCGTACGGGTAAATGCCGGTGCGATGACCGTCGCTGAAGGTGAAGAGCAGGGCGTATCCGCCGACCACGGTCCAGCCGGTGACGGTGACCCCGGGGAATTCCGTCTGGGTGGTGCCGCCGTACTGGGTGCCAGTGAGGTCGCGTTCCCCCATGTTTTCTGCGCTGGGGGAAGCGGCACGGAGGCGGTCCATCGGGAGAAAGTCTTCGGTCCCATCCGACCATTTCAGGGCCAAAAGATCCCCGATGATTTGAACGTTGTCGGGATGGGGGGCTGGAGTGGCTGGAGTCATGAGCGGTGTGAGTGCGGGCATTTTCTTACTCGCGCAGCCAGCGGGCGGCGTCACGGGCAAAATACGTGAGAATCATATCCGCTCCGGCCCGGTGGATTCCGGTTAACGATTCCAGTACGACCTTTTTTTCGTCGAGCCAGCCGGCGGCGGCCGCGCTTTTGATCATGAGGTATTCACCACTGACTTGATAGGCGGCGATGGGGAGGGTGGTAGCGCCGCGCAGGGCGGCGATGATGTCGAGATACGGCCCGGCGGGTTTGACCATGAGAATGTCCGCGCCTTCCGCTTCGTCCATTTGAGCTTCGCGGAGGGCTTCGCGGGCGTTGGCTGGATCCATCTGATAGGTTTTTTTATCTCCTGCCTTGGGAGCGGAATCAAGGGCGCCGCGGAACGGGCCGTAGTAGGCGCTGGCGTACTTGGCGGCGTACGAAAGAATGGAAACGTGGGTGAATCCTTCATGGTCAAGGGCGGCCCGAATGGCGCCGACCCGGCCGTCCATCATGTCGCTGGGAGCCACGATGTCGGCCCCCGCTTCGGCGTGACTCAGGGCCTGGGCGCAGAGCAGGCCCACGGTTTCATCGTTGAGGATGGTACCATCGGGCGCGACCAAGCCGTCGTGACCATCGCTATTGTAGGGATCGAGGGCGACGTCGGTGATGACGGCGAGTTCGGGTAGTTCTTCCTTGAGTCGCTGGATGGCGCGCGGGACGAGGCCTATGGGATTGGCGCACTCGATCGCTTGCGGGCATTTAAGCAGGCTGTCGATGGCTGGAAAAAGTACGACGGCATTGATGCCGAGGGCGTGGGCGGCGGTAGCTTCGCGGACCAGACTGTCCAGACTCAGGCGCGAGCATCCGGGCATGGAGTCAATCGCTTCATCGCCGACGCCCTCTTTGATGAAAAGGGGGTAAATGAATTGTTCGGCCCGGAGCGTGGTCTCCCGGACCAAGCCGCGAATGGCGGCGGTCCGCCGGTTGCGGCGGAGGCGGTGGGGGAGGGAAAAGGCGGCATCATTCATGACGACTACGCTGGAGGCAGCGGCGTGAAATTCAAACGGGAAGCCCGGTGGATCGCGGACGGAATGACGCTATGACGGCGGGGCGGATGATTGTCATGATGACGTCGTGGCGGGCGTATTGGCTTCTGATTTGCATTGTGGGCGGGCTGGTTTATGTGGGGTGCTATGTATATGAACGGCTCATTTTGGCGAGGTGGGGCCTGGATAATGGTGGTGGGTATTTTGTTGGCGGCGGTCGTGCATGGGAGAGTGCAGGCGGCTGAGCTGGTGACCCTGACGGTATCGGCGCCGGTCCATCCGGTATTGATTCGGAAGGAGCGAAATTTTCTGGAGCGTGTGCGGATTGAGGCCCCGTCGGCTGGGGTGCGGCTGACGAGTGTGACTCTTTCGATGACGGGGACCGATGATTTTTCGGATATTGAGATGGTGGAGGTATTGCCATCGGGAGGGGAGGGACTTTTCCCTCCGGCGGTGGTATTTGGTCGGCCTGAGCGGGCGGCGGCTGTGGTGACATTTTCGGGTGACTGGTTGCTCCAACCGGGTGCGAATGATTTCTGGGTTTCCTGTCGGTTGCGGGAGACGGCGGGATTGACTCGGCGGGTGGCGGCGACCTGTGTTCGGGCGGTGACGACGGCGGGCGAGGTGGCGGCGGATCCGCTGGCGAAGGCCACCCGTCGGCGCATCGGGGTGGCTTTGCGCAAACACTATGATGACGGAGTGCATACGCACCGGATTCCTGTGCTGGCGACCACGACCCAAGGCACCCTGCTGGCGGCCTACGATTTGCGGCGCGGCGGAGAGCGCGATTTGCAGGGTGACATTGATATCGGACTGAGCCGCAGTACGGACGGCGGTCAGCAGTGGAGTCGGCCGCGTGTCATCATGGACATGGGGGAATACGGCTATCAACCGCAGGAGGAGAACGGCTGCAGTGACCCCGGAGTCATCGTCGACCGCGAGACCGGCGAGATTTTTTGTTTTGCGGTTTGGATGCATGGTCGGCCGGGGCAGCATCAATGGACGGGAACGGGATCGGAGCCGGGGTTTGAGATTGGTACGGCGGCGCAATTCATGATGGTTCGTTCGAAGGATGACGGGGTGACGTGGTCGTCGCCGGAGAATTTGACGCGGAAGTTGAAGCAGGAGGCGTGGTGGCTCTTGGCGCCTTCGCCTCAGCAGGGGATACAGGTGGCGGGCGGGGTGCTGGTCATGCCGGTGCAGGGACGAGATGCGGAGGGAGTGCCATTTTCCACGGTCATGACCAGCCGGGATCATGGTGAAAACTGGTCGGTGGGATCGCCGGCTCGCCGTCAGGTGAGTGAGTGTCAGGCGGTGGAGTTGAGTGATGGATCGATTCTTTTGAACATGCGCAATGACGATGAGCGATTTCGGGCGACGGCGGTGACTCGTGATTTCGGTCTGACGTGGGAGTTGCCGACGGCGGGTGCGGAGAGGCTGATCGAGCCGAATTGTAATGCCAGCTTGTTGCGAATTGATCTGCCCGGTGATCGAGCGGCGCCGGCGGTTTTAGTTTTTGCGAATCCGCGAAGCCAGACGGCGCGCACGCACCAGACGATCCAGGTGAGTTTTGATGACGGTCGATCATGGCCGGCTAGCCATCATCTGCTGCTCGATGAACTGGCGGGCGCGGGCTATCCCAGTTTGACCCGTATTGATGACGGCCATGTGGGCATCGTTTACGAAGGAAGTCAGGCGCAGCTGGTGTTTGAGAAATTCTCGTTGGCCGAGCTGGGGATTCCGGAGGTCGTTCGCAGTTGGGCGCATCCGCGGGAATTGAAGACGAAAAAATTGATCGATGCCGGTATCCATACGCTCGATTCCACGCCGATTCCCCTTCATTCAAAATCGCTGGCGGCGCATCCCTCGTTTACGAGTCAGCATCCGTTCGATGGCCTGGCCGTTCGGGCCGCTCTGAGCCTGCCACCGTCGACCGGGGAACCGCCGCTGGCGGGGTCACCGGCCTTTGAAGCGCAGCAGGAATGCTGTCTGGATGGTTTGGCTTGGTCGAAGTGGCCGTTGACCGATGAATCGGTGCGCGAGGCCATCGCTGATTTTAAACGGGTTTCCTGGGGGTCGCTGACGGACAATTTTTTGTGGTGGAACTGTCGTGGTGGGAGCGATGTATTGAAGGGGGATCTGGCCAGCGATGCTGACTGGGAGGTGATTCGCGGCACGGCCCGGCTGGCGGCGCGTGTTTGCCGTGAGGCTGGGTTAAAGGGGTTTTTGTTCGACACCGAGCAGTACGGTTATTATACGGGAACGAGTCGTCCGTATCCATTCGGGTTGGGGGATGCTGAGTTATTGCGTCGGCGTGGACGTGACTGGATGGAAGTAGTGCAGTCGGAATTTCCGGAAGTGAAGGTCATGTTTACATTTGCGTGGTCGCCTGATCTTCCGGCGGCGGGATTTCTGGCGGGGGTCAATGATTTTATTGATGGTATGCTGGACGGGGTGGTGGCTCCGGGGCGGTTGATCCACGGCTATGAGAATACCTTTTATTACGGCCAGGCGGCGGGGACGCGGTTTACGGAGAATGGGTTTGCTGGGGGGCGCCCGCGGTATGCGGATGCGAGGGAGGCGATGCGTGGGTGGCGCAGTTTCAGTCGGCATCCGGCCAAGTTTGACGCCTTTGTTGACGTGGGCATGGCGGCGTGGATGGAGAGTGATCCATGGAATTTGTGGGCTGGTTTCCCCAGTGGGACGCGGGACACGGTCTGGTCGAATGTACCGCTGGCGCTGGCCTACAGCGATGAATACGCATGGTGCTGGTCTGAGCACACCAATTACTTCCACAGCGCCACGGCGGAGGAACCAGCGGCGGCGAGCCTGAATCCGTTTTTGGCTTCGCTGACGAACCAGACATTGAATACCGGCCGGGAAGCGGTGGGGCGGCTCAGCGAAGACTTTGTTTCCGATCCGCTGACGCGCGGATGGTACTTTGACTTTGATTTGCTGACGGCTGGGCGTCGCTTGCAGCCTGAGCAGGCGGTGCCGGTGTTGGCTGCAGAAACGAGTTTTGCCACCTGGTCGGCGGAGGACCGGGCGGTGCGCTTCCAGGGAGCGGTGCCGGCGGCGGCGCCAGGGGAGCGAGCGGCGCTCCAGCTGGGCACGCAGCGTCGGCGATTTGTGCATCCCCTTCGGCCATTGCCCCTCACGCAAGGGTTTGCGGCCACGCTGGATTTTCGCATCGACGACTTTGGCGGTGACCTTGGGAATCCTCTGGTGTTGGGGATTTTTCACAGTGAGGCTCCGGTGGATCGTCGTGCCTTCGCTTTGCACATTGCTGGGCCAGAAAGTTTTTCCTGGCATGTTCCGCGGGCGGGGGCGGCACCGGTGACGACGGTGATTCGGCCGATGGAGCGCGGGCGGGACTATCGGGCCCGGTTTAATTTTGAGGCGGCGACCCGGCAGTTTGTCGGCACGCTGGAGGAAGTGGCGACGGGTGTGGTGCTCGGCCGGACGGCGGTGGTAATGGATGTGGCTGGCGGCGACTTCGAAGGAGATGAAATCGGGCTGGCGCAGTGGGATGCCGGTTACGCGCTGGCGGCGCCGGAGACAGCTTATCACTGCCGGTTGCTGGCCGTTGAGTTTGAAGCTCGCTGACTGTGCGCGGGCGGGCGTGCTGGTGGCGGTGGCGGTGGCGGTGGCCCGGCGCACGTCGGCGTTCTGGTCCGGCGTGTGGGTTTTAGGATGATCTGGGGCCTCCTCTTTTCTGTGTTCAAGTAAATTGGCGTTCAGTTGTGTATAAGAGGTGCAGAGTGGTGATTTCTCTGCGACGGTGAGGTCATGCCATTTCGCGCCCTCGGTCTTGACGACCGCATTCTCCAAGCCGTTCAAGAAGCGGGTTACACTGAGCCGACGCCTATTCAGGCGGCGGCGATTCCCGAAATTCTGACTGGTCGCGACCTGACGGGTATTGCTCAGACTGGCACTGGCAAGACGGCGGCTTTCACGCTGCCGATACTTTCGTTGATGCTGCATCCCAAAGCGGGCGGCTCTCAGCGGCCGGGTGGAATGAAGACTTTGATTCTGGCGCCCACGCGTGAGCTGGTGGTGCAGATTGAGGAAAACCTGCGTGCGTATGCCAAGCATGTGCCTTTGAATGTGGCCATGGTTTATGGCGGGGTGGGGGAGCGTCCGCAAATCCGGGCGCTGCGTCTTGGAACCGAGGTGATTGTGGCGACTCCGGGGCGGTTGCTGGATTTGATGGGCCAGGGGTATGCCGATTTTCAAGGGTTGCAGCATCTGGTTCTTGATGAGGCGGACCGGATGTTGGACATGGGGTTTTTGCCGGCCATCCGGCAAATTGTCAGGGCTCTACCGAAGAGGCGCCAGACGCTGTTGTTTTCGGCGACGCTGTCATCGGAAATCGAGCGCCTCACGCATGAGTTTCAGCATGCTCCCAAGACGATTCAAATCGGTCGACGCTCGAATCCGGCCGAGACCGTCACCCAGTTCGTCTACGAAGTTCCCAAGCACCTGAAGCCAGCGTTGTTGCTGCACCTTCTGCGCGACCCGGAATTGAACATGGTGCTGGTCTTTTCTCGCATGAAACACGGGGCCGACCGGATCGCCCGCAGCTTGGAAGCCAAAGGCATCACAACGGCTACCCTGCACTCGAATCGCTCGCAAGGCCAGCGGCTCAAAGCGCTTAAAGATTTCAAATCCGGCGCCGTCCGTGTTCTGGTAGCCACCGATATCGCGGCCCGGGGGATCGACGTCGATGGCATCTCTCATGTCATCAACTACGATTTTCCGCCGCAGCCGGAAGATTACGTCCACCGGATCGGCCGGACCGGCCGCGCTCAGGCCATTGGGGATGCCATCAGTTTTATTACCAGCGAGGATACGACCGCGCTGAGGGCACTCGAACGATTTATTGGCCGCGGGTTGGTCCGGAAAAGACCGGATGGATTTGATTTCTCGGCTCCGGCTCCGCCAGCACCACCCGCGCCGCCGCGCGGTGGCGGTCGGGGGCAGGGTCGCGGGGCGTCGCGGCCGCCTGGAGGCGGGCGGGGTGAGGCGTCGCCGCGGTTTTCGTCGGATGAACGGACCTTCGGAGGGCGTCGCGGTGGCGGTGGCGGTGGCGGTGGCGGTGGAGCGAGCGGCGGCGGAGCTAGCGGTGGTGGGAGGGGGCGGGGGTCGGCGCCGCGGGGGCGTTATTAGTGACTTGCTGGTGGCCTTGGAGGTCCTTTTTGGGCTGTGAAGAGGCGCATGAAATTAGACTCTCTCTGGGAGTGCGAAGGCTTGCATCAGCTGGCCTGCTCTCCAGAGTTGACCCTTTACTGTTAATAGAATTCGAACCTACAGACCGTGAGCGACCAAGACCCGCCAGCCCCCAGCCCGCAGCCACTGCCTCCTTCACCCGGTGCGGGCCGCATCGAGCCGATTGCCGTGCAGGAGGAAATGAAGACCTCCTTTTTGGATTATTCGATGTCGGTCATCATTTCCCGGGCCTTGCCTGATGCGCGGGACGGGTTGAAGCCGAGCCAGCGCCGGATTCTTTTTGCGATGAGTGAGCTGGGGGTGTGGCCGACGAAGAAGGAAGTCAAGTGTGCGAAGATTGTAGGTGAGACGATGGGTAACTACCATCCGCACGGGGACCAGGCGATTTACCCGACTTTGGTGCACATGGCGCAGCCGTGGGCCATGCGGGAGATGTTGATCCGCGGGCAGGGTAACTTTGGCAGTGTGGAAGGCGACCCGCCGGCGTCGATGAGGTATACGGAGGCCAAGTTGGCTCCGTTGGGGGCGGTGTTGATGGATGACATGGAGAAGGGGACGGTGGATTTTGTTCCCAACTATGATGACACGCGGTCGGAGCCGACGGTGTTGCCGAGTGCTTTTCCGAATTTATTGGTCAACGGTGGGACGGGTATTGCGGTGGGCATGGCCACCAATATTCCGCCGCACAATTTGGGGGAGGTGATTGATGCGGTGTGCGCGTTGATTGACGACCCAAGTCTGACGGTTGAGGCGTTGATGCGTCATGTGAAGGGGCCTGATTTTCCGACGGGCTGCGTGATTTACGGCATGAAGGGGACGCGCGAGTATCTTCATGGTGGCCGCGGATCGGTTAAAGTGCGGGGGCGGTGCTCGGTGGAAGAAACGAAGTCTGGGCGCGAGGTGATCATCATTACGGAGATTCCGTATGCGGTGAACCGGGCGGAGCTGGTGAAGCGAATTGCGGCCCTCGCCAATGAAAAAATCCTGCCGGAAATTAGCGGGGTGCGCGACGAGTCGGACGATCGGACCCGGGTAGTGGTGGAGCTGAAAAAAGACGCCCGCCCGCAGGTCATCATCAATAATCTTTTTCAGCATACGGCGCTCGAGACATCGTTCGCCGTCAACATGCTGGCGATCGATAACCGCCGTCCGCGCCTGCTCAATCTCAAGCATGCGCTCACTATTTATCTTGAGCACCGCCGGGAGGTGGTGATCCGGCGCACTCGTTGGCTGTTGGCGGTGGCTGAGCGTGACGCGGAAAAGCTGGAGGCGTATTTGTTGGCGCTCGACCGGTTGGATGATTTCATCAAGATCATTCGGGATTCCAACAACCGGGACGAGGCGCGCAGCCGCCTGAAAGCGTATGAATTTACCACGGAAGCGGCAGAGCAGATCGGGATTCTGATCCGCGGCCAGGCGAGTGTGGTGGGGGATCGATATGTTTTCACCGACCGCCAAGTCGAGCATATTCTAGAGTTGCGGTTGTATCAATTGACGGCGCTGGATCGCCGGAAGGTGATCGACGAATACGGGACGCTGTTGGAGACGATCAAAGATTTGATGGACATTCTGGCGCGCGAAGAACGTGTGCTGGCTATCATTCGCTCCGAATTGCTGGCGGTGAAGGCCAAGTATGCTACGCCGCGGCGCACAGATTTTGCCGTCGAAGAGGGCGAAATCAATATTACGGACCTGATTGCCAACGAGCCGGCGATCATCACGCTGAGTCATCGCGGGTATATCAAGCGCACGCTGACCAGCGAGTATCGTGCGCAAAATCGTGGGGGCAAAGGGCTGAAAGGCATGGCCATCCGCGAGTCAGATAACGAGGACGAGCCGGGAGATTTTGTCGAACGTCTCATCACGGCGAATGCGCATGATGTCTTGATGTTTTTCACCAATGCGGGACGGGTCTACGTGGAGCGGGTGTATCAGATTCCGGAAATGCCGCGGGTGGCGAGAGGTCGTTCGATCAAGAACATGCTCAACCTGCAGGCCGACGAAAAGATTGCGGCGGTTCTCCGGCTCGAGGCGCAGAGTGAGGAAGATAGTACCATCTGGCGGGAAGATCGTTTTGTGGTTTTTGCCACCAAGGTGGGGGTTGTCAAAAAGACGGCGTTGTGGGACTTCAGGAACGTCCGTAAGGCGGGGATCAACGCCATTAACATTGAGGAAGGCGATACTCTGATCGGAGTGGAACTGACCAATGGCTCTGATGAGCTGGTTTTTGTCACCTCGCAGGGGCTCAGTCTGCGCTGTCAGGAAAGCGGCATCCGGGCGATGGGCCGGACGGCCACTGGCGTGTGGGGCATCAAGCCAGCCGGCGATGATTTTGTGGTCAGTCTTTCGATCATGGATCCGACCGGGATGTTGTTGGTCGCCGCCGAAAACGGGCTGGGTAAACGCACCCACTTTGATGAATACCGGCTGCAAACGCGCGGCGGCAAGGGCGTGCGGACCATGAATGTCACTGAAAAAACCGGTCGTGTCGTTGGCGCGCTCTGCGTTCATGATAGCGATGACCTGATGCTGATGACCAATACCGGTCAGAGCGTACGTATTCCTGTCGATCAAATCCGCGAGACCGGCCGCAATGCGCAGGGCGTGCGCCTGATTAACCTGCGCGAGGGCGAAGCCTTGCAAGACATTGCGCGGGTGCCACGAGTGGAAGGGGATGAAGAGGTTCCGGTGGACGAAGTTCCGGTGGACGGGACATCGGTGGACGGGACATCGGTGGACGGGACATCGGTGGACGGGACATCGGTGGAAGCTGCCCCAGGGGAAGTGGCCCCAGGAGAAGAGTCTTCGTCGGCGCCTGAGTCTGAAGCTTGAGCCGTAGTCGCTTCGGTGGCGACCACGTTGGTGGTAGCCTCTGGGAGGAAGATCCGGAAAGGCTGAGCTGGGGGCGGCAGCGCCTCCGGTTAGCTTTCTGTTGGTCGGGGGGTGCGTGGTGCAGGGTGTCCGGTGCGGAAGCCTTCACCGGAGAATTGAGCCGCTTGACTGATAACTGGACTTAGCCTTGACTTATCACGTGCCTTAGGAGCCACAATTTAAGATCACTCCCCGCCTGCTTTCGTTGGCGGAGGGGATTGCGGCTTTACGGGAACGGGTTCTCGGGGCGTCGTCGAGGGTAAGGCGGAATCGCCGCCTATCCGTCACCGGACGAAATCTAGGCGCTGACCTTTCCCGAGGCGACCGCTTCGCCGCCGTGCCCTACGTTTTTGTTCGTGCGACCACGGCTATTCGCTAAGGCTCAGTGAAAAAACAACGTTATTTGCGGTGGCCCCGGTGCGGGGTGCGGCGGGATTCGGGGTTGTTTTTATTTGCGGGCCGTGCCTTGATCATGGGCGGTGAATTTTGGGCTGGCGGTCAGCGGCGGGCCTGAGGATCCGTGAATTTCTTCCGGCTCTATGATGAAGTGCACTGTTTCGGTTTTCTTTTCGGGGTTTCTGGCCTTGATGATTTATTTTTCGACTGGTGCCTTGGTGGTGGCGGCGGACGGGGTGGTTCCGGAGCGGATGGCGTTGTGGGCGGGGGCGGCGCCGGTGGGGGGTGAGCAGAACGGGGACGCACAGGAAGGTGCTTTTTTGACGGTGTATCGACCGGCGGTTCCGAACGGGGTGGTGATGGTTATTTGTCCGGGCGGGGGGTATGGCGGGTTGGTGACCGGTGGCGAAGGATCGGGGATTGCCGAGTGGCTGAATGGTCACGGTATTACTGGAGTGGTGCTTGAATATCGACTCCCTAAGGGACGGCCGTGGGTTCCGTTGTTGGATGCGCAGCGCGCGCTGCGAACCGCGCGGGTGCGCAGCCAGTCATGGAATTGTGATCCGAGCAAAGTCGGGATCATTGGGTTTTCGGCCGGTGGGCATCTGGCCTCGACGGCGGCTACTCATTTTGATGACGGGGTGGCGGGGGCGGACGATCCTATTGAGCGAGTCGGATGTCGTCCTGACTTTGCGGTTTTAGTGTATCCGGTCATTACCATGGGGGACAAGGCGCATACGGGATCGCGGGCGAACCTGCTCGGGCCCGACCCGGCGGCTGCGATGATGGAGGAATTTTCGAATGAAAAGCAGGTGACTGCGCGCACGCCGCCGGTGTATTTGGCGCATGCACTTGATGACCGGGTGGTGCCGCCGGATCACAGCCGTTTATTTTACGAGGCGTTGCAAGCCCAGAAAGTGCCGAGCGAATACTTGGAACTTCCCTCCGGAGATCATGGATTAAACGGGTATCAAGGGTCGATGTGGGACGCCTGGCAGGCGGGATGTTTGAAGTGGCTGGTGGCCCGGAAGTTCCTTGAGGCGGGAGAGCGGGCGGCGGATTTATCAAAGTGGAAATATTCCGGTTCCCTGTGTGTGCTCACGACGCCGGAGGGAGCGAATCTGCCGACCTCGGCGCGACTGGAAAATTTTCCGGTGTTGGTGCGGCTCGACCGCGGGACCTTTGATTTTAACCAAGCTCGGCCGGGCGGGGAGGATGTGCGGTTTTCGATGAATGGGGAATTACTTTCCCATCAGATTGACGAGTGGGATGCGGGGCGGGGTGCGGCGAGTGTGTGGGTTTTATTTCCGGTGGTCGAGGGGAATGCGATGCAGGAATTCACGATGCATTGGGGGTGTGCGGAGGCGTTGGATGCGTCTCGGGGGGAAGAAGTTTTTTCACCGCGTTACGGGTATGCCAGTGTCTTGCATTTGGGTGAGTCGTTGCGGGACGAGGCCGGGGCGTTGACGCCTGAAAATGCGGGATCGACGGTTGTGCCGGGATTGGTGGGGGCGGCGCGCCGGTTTCGCCGTGGGCAGGGGGTGAATGGGGGTGATCATATCATGACCTATCCATTCGGTGATCAGTCATCAACGACGGAGGCTTGGGTGCGTCCGGAGGCGGGAGGATCCGCGGCCTTGGCGTGGGGGCGGTATGCGACGAGGTTGAATGGCAACACGGGTGATGGCAATGAAGTGGCGCTCATGATTGGGTCGCCGCCGGTGCCGTCGTGGGCCTCGGACGGGCCGGCCGGGGTGGCAGGATTGGAGCCGTTGGCTCTGGGTCAGTGGACGCATCTGGCGGCCACTTATGACGCCGGGGTGAGCTCGCTGTATGTCAACGGCCGGTTGGTCGGCAGCCATCGGCATCCCGCGGCCATGTCGATGATGAATGATGTACAGCTGACGTTGGGCGGAATGCGCGGCGAGTATGCGTATGTCGGCGACATGGATGAAGTGCGCGTCTCGCGGCGGGCGCATTCGGCCGACTGGCTGCGGGCGCATTATGAGAATCAAAAACCACGGCAATCGCTCGTGGGTATCTTGCGGTCGCCCGGAAATGAATTTTCTGTCACACCGGCCGCTCTTACCGTGCCTGAAGGCGGGACGGCGACCGTGACCGCTCAAGCCGGCGGCGCGCGCAAAATTTACTGGATCCTAAAAGAAGGCGACGCGGAAACAATCGTGGCCGTCGACCGGCTGGCCTATGAGCTTGAGGCTGGGCGGCTGGCGGGCGACCGGCGTGCCACCTTGCAATTAAAAGCGGTGTATGACGATGGGGTCAAAGTGTTGAATGTCCCGGTGACGATGACCGAAGCGATTCCTGAGCCGGTGGTGAGCTTGCGGGCGCCGGCGTCGTGGAATGGACGTGATACGATTGAGATCGTGCCCGTGATCACGAATCTTGAGGCCATGACCGCGGCTGGAGCTGGGGTGCTTCGGTATGCCTGGAGTGTGCATGGCGGGGCGGTCATCAAGCACGTGGCATCTGACCGGCTGGTGCTGCATCGATCGCAATTTTCGGGGATGATCTCGGTGAGGCTGGTACTTGATAATGGTGGGTCCGGCACGGCGGCCGACGTGCGGCTGGAGGTAATCGAGCCGGCGGGGGACGAGTGGGTGGTGCGCACACCGGAGCGGGACGAGCATCCGGAAGAGGGGCAGTTTTACGCGCGGAACGACCGGAATCACGGACTGCTGCACGACCGCGGGCGGGTGGAGGCGGGGGTGGAAGAAGTTTTTCTCAAGCTTTACGGGGCTGGGAGGGCGCTGGTGCATCAGGAAAGCCAGCCTCCGGCGGCGGACGGGGGGTATGCGTTTGCCATTCCGCTGGCGCCGGGATTGGTGCGTTACACGGCGGTTTTTGGCACGCGTTCGGGCGGGGTGGAAACGGTGGTCCGCACGGCGGGAGGGCTAGTCTGTGGTGATGTTTATATTATTCAGGGTCAGTCGAATGCGGAAGCCACCGGTCCGAACAATGGACCGGCTGAAGATGAGCCGGTGGCCGGGGATGAATGGATTCGAAGTTATGGCAACCAGTATGATGGAACGGGACGTGGGGCCTGGGGCCAGGCGGTCCGTACTCATATTTGGGGTCGACCGGATTACGGGAACCATCAGATTGGCGCTTGGGGGATGGTGCTGGCCCGCCGGCTGGTGGAAACTTACAAAATACCGATTTGTATTATGAATGGCGCGGTGGGTGGTACTCGCATTGATCAGCATCAGCGTGATGACGCGCGGCCGGATGATCCCTCGACTCTTTACGGCCGGTTGTTGAGCCGGTTGCGGGCGGCTCGGCTGACTCATGGTGTCCGGGCTGTGCTCTGGCATCAGGGGGAGAACAATCAAGGGGCGGCTTCGCCGACGGGCGACTACGACTGGAAGACCTATCAGCAATATTTTATTGATCTCACGGCGGCTTGGAAGCAGGATTACCCTAACATTCAGAACTATTACGTTTGGCAGATCTGGCCCAGCGGCTGCAATATGGGAGGGACGCATGCGGGCGATATGCTGTTGGAGGTGCAGCGCACCTTGCCCTCGCTTTATTCCAATCTGAGGATCATGTCGACGATGGGGATCGTCAGCGGGTCCAGCGGTCGTGGGTTGTGTCACTTTGATCTTGAGGGGTATGCGCAAATTGCCGAGCTGATGAGTCCGCTTCTGGAGCAGGATCATTATGGATGGATGCCCGAACAGGAGGTGACGGCACCGAGCCTTCGCAGTGCGGTTTTTACGAGTGAGGCGCGGGATGAAATTGTGCTCGATTTCGGTCAGCCCATGGTGTGGCACGATGGGATGGAGCGGTTGATTTACTTCGGTCGCGATGTGGCGCCGGTGCGGGCCGGCCGCAGTGAGGGGTACACGATCAGGCTGCAGTTGGCGGGCAGATCGGAGGCGACGGTGATCGGGTATTTATCGGGGCGGGACTGGGATGGATCGCCGGTGAATTTGTGGCGTGGCCGCAACGGAGTGCCGGCTCTGGCATTTTGTGACGTGCCGGTAACGGCGGCGGACGAAAAAGGGCAGAAAATGGTGCGGTTGTTGCCCCAGAGTCCGGACGGGTATGAGACGCGGACGGTGGAAGGCTGGACGGTGCACCTGAGCGATGAGCTGCGGGCCCGGCATCCGGAGGCGGTGGAGGCGGCCATGCCGCTCTTGCAACGGCAGCTACAGGAAATCTGCCGAGTGGTGCCGGCGCCAGTGCGGGCGCGCCTGCAGCTGGTACCCTTGTGGTTTTCTTCTGAGTACTCGCTGGTGCCTGGGCGCGCCGAGTACCATCCGGGGGCAGACTGGCTGCAGGCGAACGGTCGGAATCCAGCCATGGTCAAAGGCGTGGAATTCACCAATGCCCGCATCTTCGAGCGTGAAACCAGCCGGATGCCGAATTTTGCGCTGCATGAACTGGCCCATGCCTACCACGACCGGGAGCTTGGATTCGATGACCCCAGCATCATGGCGGCGTTTGAGCAGGCGAAGGAGCGGAAGCTTTACGATCGGGTGGCGCGCCGCCACGGGCAGGGTCGACCTGAGACGATGGAGCCGGCGTATGCGATGACCAATCAAATGGAATATTTTGCGGAGCTGACGGAGGCGGTGTTTTCGACGAATGATTTTTATCCATTTACCCGTGATGAGCTGGCCGCGCATGATCCGGTCGGGATGGCAGCGGTCCTGAAAGCGTGGAAAGTCGCGCCGTAGTCGGGTCGATGGTTCATCCTTTGTCCATGCTGGCATCACCTGCATCACGGGTTGTCTCTGGCCCGGCGGCGCGGTCGCCGGTGATTGTTTCGTATTTGGAAATGCGTGACGCTCGGGCGCTGCGTCCGAAATTTTCTTCGGACCCGCGGTTTCAGATTCGTGAGTGCACGGTGCCGCAGTGGCGGTTCAATCGGTTTTTGTATGAGGCGGTGGGGGCTGAGTGGCAGTGGAATGACAAGCGCGTCTGGAGCGACGAGCAATGGCGCGAGTACGTGGAATCTCCGCAGTTGCGGACATTTGCCGCCACGTATGACGGTTCGCCCGCTGGGTATTACGAGTTGTGTCGCACTGCTGAGCCGGACGAAGTGGAAGTGATGTATTTCGGGTTATTGCCGGCCTTTATCGGGCGCGGGTGGGGCGGAGTTCTCCTCACTCGCGCGTTGGAAGCCGCATGGGAGATGCGGCCCAGCCGAGTCTGGCTGCATACCTGCACGCTGGATCACCCGATGGCGATCAGAAACTATCTGGCGCGCGGACTCACTTTGTATAAGGTCGAATAGCTGAATCTAATTTATTAATGATCATGAACGTCATCTCTGCTTTCACACTTTCTCTAGCGCTGGCATTGGCCCTGGCGGGCGGGCCGACCGTCCGGGCCGCTGGTCCTTATGACGGCTGGCGCCATGGGGCTTCGATTTTTCTGGTGACGACGGCGGACGGGGCGGGGCTGCCGGCTGGCGAGGTCGTACATGATTTTCCGGTATTGATCCGGCTACGGGCGGACTCGTTTGATTTCTCGCAAGCGCGACCGGGTGGCGAGGATCTGCGGTTTGCCACGACGGATGGGAGTCCATTGGCGTATCAGATTGAAGACTGGTCACCGGACCGGGGTGAAGCCAGCGTCTGGGTGCGGGTGCCGGTGATTAAGGGGGATGCGACGCAGGAAGTCCGAGTGTTTTGGGGGCGTGATGAGGTGGCGGGCGAGTCCTCGGGTCGGGCGGTTTTTAATGAATCGAATGGCTACTTAAGTGTCTGGCATTTGGGGGCAGGGGTGGACGATGAAGTGGGCACGGTGGCCAGCACGGATGCGGGCACGACGGCGGTGGCGGGAGTGATTGGGGCGGCGCGTCATCTGGCGGGTGGAAAGGGGGTATTTGGTGGTGAGGCGATTGCTGGGTATCCGGTGGGGGCGGGGTCGCACAGTTCGGAGGCGTGGTTCCGGCCGGAGACGCCCAACGTCACGGTGATGGCGTGGGGTAATGAGGAGGGGCAAGGCAAAGTAATGATGAATTTCCGCAGTCCTCCGCATGTGGCGATGGAGTGTTATTTTTCCGGAGCGGACGTTAAGGGACGGAGTCGAGTGCCCGTGGGCGACTGGGTCCATGTCATGCACACGTATGAGAAGGGGAATTCGCGTTTGTACGTCAACGGAGTGTTGGACGGTGTGAGTGAAGGTCCATCGGCGCCGCTGAAGATTCGCGAGCCGGCACGCCTGTGGCTGGGCGGGTGGTACCACAATTACACGTTTGTCGGCGATCTGGATGAAGTGCGTGTGTCCAAAGTCGTGCGGTCTGCGGCTTGGGTACGGTTGCAGTATGAAAATCAAAAACCTTTGGGATCATTGACTGGACCGCTGGTCCGGTCGGGATCCGAGTTCTCGGTTTCGCCAGCAGAGGCGGTGCTCAAGGAAGGTGAGACGGCGTCGTTCGTGGCCACGGCGGTGGGGGCACGGAAAATTTCTTGGGTCTTGCGTCGCGACGGAAAGGAGACGGTGGTCGCCGTCAATTCTTTGAAACACGCTTATGATGCGGGACGTGTCACGGCTGATGCCTCGGGAGTGCTAGAAGTGCGGGCGCTTTATCCTGAGGGAATGAGAGTGTTGTCGATTCCCCTGACGATTCGCGAGGCTATTCCGGAGCCGGTCTTTACGCTGAGCGCGCCGGCGGAGTGGGATGGACGCACGCCGCTTTCTTTGCAGCCGGTCATGGGTGAGGTCGGTGAGGCGTCGTCGCCGCGCGGAGGAGCCATGGAGTTCAAGTGGCAGGTGTCTGGTCCTGCGGTCATCAAGAAGGCGGAGGGAGAACGATTGACGTTGATCCGGTCCATGGGCAGCGGCGTGGTGACGGTGACGCTGGCGGCGAGCAACGGCGGTTCGCCCACTACCCGCTCGGTCGCCATCAAAATCACGGAGCCGGCGCGCGATCCATGGGTAGTCCCCGTGCCGGGAGCGGATGAACGACCGGTCGATGGTCAGTTTTATGCCCGCGATGACCGCGGTCACGGCACCCTGGTGTGGAACGGTTCGCTGCCCGGCCCAGGTAAGAAGGTTTTTCTCAAGGTCTTTGCCGGCGAGACGCTGGTGGTCGAGCAGGAACGCGAAGTTGCAGCGGATCGAAAGTTTGCTTTTTCGGTGCCAATGAAGGCGGGACTGGTCGCGTATCGAGCGGAATGGGGGGTGGATGGCCGCCTGTTGGAGACGGTGAATGACTTGGTGTGCGGAGATGCTTTTATCATCAATGGCCAGTCGAATGCGGTGTCCACCGACTGGGGTGATGCGCCTGCTCCGGCGCCTCATCGATGGGTGCGAACGTTTGGCGCGACCACCGGGAATCCTGAATCGGCGCGTGGGCGGGCGTGGGCGCAAGCGGTGGCCCGCGGTCCGGATGGACTGGCGGAGATTGGGTATTGGGGGATGGAGTTGGGTCGGAGGCTGGTTGATTCCCAAATGGTTCCGGTGTGCATTTTGAATGGTGCGGTGGGGGGGACGCGCATTGATCAGCATCAGCGGTCGGAGAGTGATCCGACCGATGTGACCAGTATTTATGGACGTCTGCTGTGGCGGGTGCGCGCGGCCGGACTGACGCATGGTATTCGCGGGCTTTTGTGGCATCAGGGGGAAAATGATCAAGGGGCGGATGGTCCGAGTGGCGGCTTTGGCTGGGAGACGTACCGGGAGTATTTTCATGCTCTGGCGGGATCATGGAAACAGGATTTCCCCAATCTGCAGCATGTGCACATGTTTCAGATCTGGCCCAAAGCGTGCAGCATGGGGGTAGAGGGATCGGACAATCGGTTGCGCGAAGTGCAGCGCTCGCTTCCGAAGGATTTTTCCATGGTGAGCATTATGTCGACCCTTGGAATTGTGCCCCCGGGGGGGTGTCATTATCCGGCGGCTGGGTACGCGGAAATCGCGCGTCTGGTGGCGCCGCTGGTTGAGCGCGATCATTATGGGGTTGATTTCTCTGAGAGCATCACGCCGCCGAACTTGCTTCGTGCGACGTTTGCTGATGCGGCGCGGACGTCGCTGGTGTTGGAGTTTGACCAGCCGGTGGTGTGGGATGAGGCGTTGAGCGGTCAGTTCAAGTGCAACGGCCGGCCGGATGCCATCGTCAGCGGTGAGGTCCGCGGGGATTCGTTGATTCTCAAACTCCGTGATCCAGCTCCAGCGGGGGCGGCCACGATCAGTTATCTTGACAGTGCGTCTTGGAGTCAGGAGACGCTACTGCTTGGGGTTAACGGGCTGGCAGCGCTGACGTTTTGCGAGGTGGCGGTCACAGAGTGACCGGGCCGCTTGTTTTCTGATGGGCGGGGCGACGGTGATGGGTGTACAATCCCATCATGCATCGACTTCTGTTCCTGTTACTGGTGAGCCTTTCCACGCTGGCTGGCGCCGAGCTGGCGATTCCACCGGCCTTGCAGCCGTGGAAAGAATGGGTGTTGGCTGACGAGTCGACGCGGCAGAGTCCGGCGCGATTTGACAATGCGGCTGGTCGGCAGGCGGTATGGCCATCGACGTTGCAGTTAGACGTTCAGTCTGATGGCGGGCGGTTTGAGTTGGGGGTGGTGGTTTATGATGAGGCGTGGGTGATGTTGCCGGGCGGTGACGGGCAATGGCCGCAGGAAGTGCGGGTGAATGGGCAGGTGGTACCGGTTACGCTGCGTGGGGCGGCGCCGGGGGTGAAGCTGCTTCCGGGGGCGCATCAGATTGAGGGAAGGTGGCGTTGGGATGTTTTACCTGAGCATGTGACCTTACCGCAGACGATTGGGGTGATGACGCTGGTGGTGAACGGTCAGCGGGTGGAGTCACCGAACTGGGATGCTCAGGGGTTGTTGTGGCTGCAGCGCCCTCCTTCGGAGCAGGCGGATCAGGACCAGTTAGGTATCAAGGTGTATCGGTTGCTTGCGGACGGGGTTCCGATGTGGTTGACGACTTCGGTTGAGTTGACGGTGACAGGAAAAAGCCGCGAGGCGGAGCTGGGGTATGTGCTGCCTGACGGGTGGCGGGTGGCGAAGGTAGCCAGTCCGCTGCCCTGTTTGGTGGACGACCGCGGGTTGTTGAAAGTGCAGGTCAGGCCGGGGACGTGGACGGTGAGCATCACGGCTTTTCGCACGCAATCACTCGAGACCTTTGCTTATGCGGAGGGCGTGCGTCCACTGGTGGCGGACGAGTTAGTGGCGTGGCAGGGTGATCCGTCGCTGCGGGTGGTCGAGTGTGTGGGGCTGGTGCCGGTGGATGCGAGTCAGACGACGTTTCCGTCGGAATGGCGGACGTGGCCGGTTTTTGCTTGGAAGACGGAGGCGGGATTTCGTTTGGAGGAAAAGCTGCGGGGCATGGGGATGGAGAAGCCGGCGGCGCCGAGGATGCAGCGCGAGTTGTGGTTGGACGAGGATGGGGGCCATCTGACGTTCCGGGATGTGATTGAGGGTGGGGCTCAGCAAATCTGGCGGCTGGATGTGACGGACGGGCAGGAATTGGGTGCGGTGAAAGCGGGCGGACAGTCGCAGTTAATTACGCGCAACCCGCAGACCCATCGTCCGGGGGTGGAGGTTCGCGATCGGGCGTTGTCGCTGGAAGCTGTGGGGCGATCTCCGGTGGGGTCGGTGATGCCGGCGACGGGATGGGAAACGGTGGCGGGCGAGGTGCGCTGTGAGTGGCATCTCCCTCCGGGGTGGCGACTGCTGGCTTTGTTTGGTGCGGAGTGGGTGGAGGGCGACTGGCTCACGGCGTGGTCGTTGCTCGATGTTTTTTTCCTCCTGATTTTCTCTCTGGCGGTGCAGAGGCTGTGGGGATGGCGGGCGGGGGTGGTGGCTTTTGCGGCGTTTGTGTTATCGTATCATGAACCGGGGGCGCCGCGGTGGACGTGGTTGCTGGTGCTGGTGGTTTTGGTCGCTGGGCGGGCGTTGGCTGGCACTGGCTATCGGTGGGTGCGGCGGTGGCCGGTGGTCGTTGGGATGGCGGTGCTGGCGTTGCTCTGGGTGCTGGTGCCTTTTGTGACGCGCCAAGTGACCGGCTTGCTCTATCCTCAGCTGGAATCGATCGCGGACGGAAGCCGCTGGAATATGGCGCCGCGGATGGCGACGGCCGAGCTTTCGTATTCGTCGGTATCGTCGATGGAGAAATCGAGGGATGACTCGGGCTCTCAGGAGCAGGTGGTTTTAAACAGCAATCTACGTTACGAGCAAAATGCGCAGATTCAGACTGGGCCGGCGGTACCGAACTGGCGGTGGCGATCGGTCAGTTATGGATGGGATGGTCCGGTGGCGGTGGGGCAGACGATTCGGCCGGTGCTGCTTTCCAGCGGCTGGCAGCGGGTTTTGATTGTGATCCGGCTGATGTTACTGGGGGTATTGTTGTATTACTTTTTCCGGCGGCGGAATGGGAGTGGGCTGGCGGCGGCGCCGTCTGTTTCGGAGGGGTCGTCGTGGCGGCCGGCGGTTCCTTCGGTGGTGGGGTTATTGTGTGGGGTGTGGATGATGGGAGGAGCGACCGGGCGGCTGTCGGCGCAGGAGTTGGATCAGGCAGTGGCCCGGCCGGCGGCCGTGGTGCAGACGACGGATTCAGCCGTGCTGCCATCGGCAGAGTGGTTGACGGCGTTGCGCGACCGCTTACTCAAACCCTCGGATGCCTTTCCGCGGGCGGCGGAAATCCCTCGGGCGCGGTTGAAGCTGGATCGCCGCCAGATGTCGTTGGTTTTGGATGTGCATGCGGCCGTGGAGACGGCGGTTCCCTTGCCGGGCCGGTTGCCGTCATGGTCACCGCTGGCGGTGCGGCTTGACGGGAAGCCGGCGCCGGCGTTGCAACGGATGGACGGCCATGTTTGGGTGGTGGTGCCGGCAGGGGTACATGAAGTGGAAGTGACCGGGGTATTACCGCCCGGTCCGGAGTGGGAATGGGCCTTTTTGTTGGCACCGCGCCAAGTAGAGATTGAGGCGCCGGGATGGACGGTGACTGGGGTGCGGCCGAATGGGGTGCCGGAGAATCAGGTCTTTTTTTCTGAGCAGCAAGCTGGGGGGGAGAGTGCGGCGGCGTATGACCGGCGGGATTTTCAGCCGGTGGTGGCCATTGAGAGGCATCTTGAGTTGGGGTTGGTCTGGCAGGTGCGGACGACGGCGCGGCGCCTGACGGATAAAGGGGCGGCTATTGCCTTGACGATCCCGTTGTTGCCGACGGAACGCTTGCTGACCTCGAGTCTGACGGTCACGGGTCCGCGAGTGGAAGTTCGTTTTGGTGCTCAGGATGAAGTGGTGGAGTGGCGCAGCGAACTCACACCGCAAGCGGCGCTGGTTTTGGCGGCCGAGGTCACCGACCGGTGGGTTGAGCGGTGGTATCTCGAGGCGTCGCCGGTGTGGCATGTGTCGTTGCAGGGGGTGGCCCCGCTGTACGAGGGCGAGACCGGATCATTGATTCCGGTCTGGCGGCCGTGGCCGGGGGAGACCGTCACGCTTGTCGCCACGCAACCGGAGGCTGTGGCCGGCCAGACGATGACCGTGCGGGAAGTCACACATGAGACGATGTTAGGAGGGTACCAGCGCAGTGCGACCCTGACCTTAGATGTGCAGGCCAGTATTGGTCACGAGATGGGGATCGGGCTTCCCTCCGGGGCTGAAGTGACTGGGCTGACCAGTGGTGGGCAGCGGATGCCGGTGCGGATGAACAACGATCAGGTGATGATCCCGATTCGTCCGGGCGAACAGCTGATCACGCTCCAGTGGACCAAGGCGGAGCCTCTGCCGTGGCACGCTACGGTGGAAGCGTTGCGCCTGCCGGTGGCGGCCGCGAATGTGCGCAGCACGGTGGCCATGCCGGCGCAGCGCTGGGTGTTGTGGGCTCACGGACCGCAACGCGGGCCGGCCGTGCGGTTCTGGGCCCTGCTCGTCTGCGCCTTGATTTTTGCCTGGGGATTGGGCTCGCTGCCGCTTCGCACATTGAAGCGGTGGGAATGGGCCTTGCTGGTGATGGGGCTGACGCAGACCTCACTCATCGCCTCGTTTGGATTTATCGTCTGGCTTTTTGCCGTGGCCGGGCGCGGCACGGCGTCGGTGCAGCAGTGGCCCCGCTGGTGTTTCAACCTGATGCAGCTGGTCTTGGCGCTGGGCGCGTTCATGGCGGCTCTCGTGCTAGTCAGTGTGCTGCACGCCGGCTTGCTGGGGTCGCCTCACATGTTTATCAGCGGCGAAGGGTCATCGACCGGTCTGCTGCGGTGGTTTCAGGCGCGCAGCGGCCCGGAGCTGCCGGTGCCGGGCGTCGTTTCGGTCTCAATCTGGTTTTATCGCCTCTTTATGTTGGCGTGGGCGCTTTGGCTGGCTTTTGCTTTGCTCCGGTGGGTGCAATGGGGCTGGCAGCAGGTCACGGCCGGAGGGGTGTGGAAATCGAAACCGCGGCGTCAGGTTCCCCCTGAGTTACCTGGAGCGGCTGTGGCGGCTGTGGCGACGGAATCACCGGCGCCGCCGGCCGGGCCTACAGCGTGACGCGATCCGGCCGGACCTTGACGGGTCCGGCCGGCGGCGGTGTCGACTGATTTCCGGCTGGAGCCGGCGGGAGTTAGGGGACTGGGGTTGGAGTGGGGGCGGGAGTGAGCAGCAGGGCGCGGGACACTCCGTTTTTCGTGCCGGTGGCGGCGATTTGGCCCACGTTGTTGAGGCCGGCCATGGAGAGGATGTTCCATCCGGCGCCGGTCACGGGGTCGAGGGATTGTTGAACGGGGTAGGGGATGCCTTGGCGCCAGACGACGAGCGTGACGGGTCCGATGACGTCCCAGGTGCCCGGCGTGCCATAGTAGCTGGTGCCGAGAATCTCGCCGCGAGTATTGATGGCGGTGGCAGATCCGTAATTATGACCGGGGAGCACCGGCAATGTGTTGATGACGTAACCGGCCGGGGTGGCGGTCCACTTGACGGGGATCGAGGAGAACGGAGGATGGCCATCGCCGACCACGTCGCCGAGGTCATTCAGGCCGTTGCCCAAGCTGCTCCAGAATTCCGGAAGGCTGGGGAGAACTTGCATCGGCCGGGGCGCGACGTGGGTCCAGAAGGTTGCGGTATTCGACTGGCCCGCAGCGGTGGTGTATCCTGTGGCTTGTCCGTTGGCATTAAAGGCCATGGGAATGCCGTTGCCCCCCATGATCGTCTGCGTGTACGTGCCGGCTTTTTTCGGGTTCGGGGTCCAGACCCCGCCTTGCCACGAAGTGCTTCCTCCGCCGATGAAATATCCATAGACTTGGCCCGCCGTATCAACCCTTAGCGCATGCGTGTTGCCGCCATTGTTTGGGAAAACGTTAATGGGTGCCGCCGTTCCCTTCTTGACGAGTCCCTGTGGCCGCGAATCGCCCGTGTCGGCAGAGCCCACCACCACCCCAGTCGTCGGGTGAATAAAAGTGGCGAACGAATACTTCCCTTTCTTTGGAAGCTTGCCGACCGCACTGAGAATGCCTTTGCGCACAACAAATCCCATGTCATTAAAATTAGAGACCGCCAGTGAACAGTAGCCGGTCATATCACCAGCGTCGTTGACCGAGGTTGCCACCCCGCTCACGAATCCCGGCAAGACGCCGATCTCCTTGACCACGTAGCTGGTCTGCGCGCAGACCGCAGAGGACAAGAGTCCTATGAGGGTCAGTGCTCCCGTGGCGGCCAACGCACCCAGACGGCGAGGACGACCTGATAGTACAGTCAATGAATTCATGTGAATAATAGTGTGTGTAGTGTGTAGAAAGAGGAGGGTGAATGGGGGAAAAAACGATGGCCGTGACATAACCGCGGCCAAAAGCGGACCCGCCTCTCCCCTGAAAGAGCGGAGCGCCCCCCTGCGTCTTCATGGGAAGTCGAATAAAAACGCGGGCTGTTCGATCTAATAATTATTGCAATTCCTATGCCGATTACTGATTTATTGAGAATCAAATAAGAGGAATCCCGTATTGACGGAGACGGAATGATTTATAAGTCGCTGGCAATAATGAAAGAGTAAACAATCAGTAATAATATCAAAAATGAGAATATTTTTGAAAGCCCCCACCTCCGCTGGTTTCACGTCCTGATCAGCCGGTGAAAAGTGTTAATAAAATCGACGTTTTACGGAGTGAAATGACGTCAATTGTCCTGAGGATCATTGAGGATCAATGATGCAGGAGATTTGTGGCCGCTGTCTGCTTTTCCGACGCCGCTCCGACGCTTGAACGGCCGGTGTAATCCCCACTTTTTATCTCGAGTAAATCTCCCGTCATTACTCCGACGCGCCCAATCATTGCGGTAGGGAACGGTTACGGCGATCGCGAACAATCCGGCACAGGTCAAGGCTTGGGAAAACGGAGCCTATTATTTTTTGCTACGAAAGGCGATCAGGTATTTTTCGGTACGGATGTAGATTGAATCTAGGTCGATGGCGGGGGCGGTCTCAGTCGGCTCGCCGAGTTCGTGAGAGTGGACTTCTTTGGATTCTTTTCCCGAGGCGATGGCGGAGACGACCCCGCGAGTGGAGACGAAGTCAAGGTGCTATGGGCGCAGACTGGGGAGGCCACGCACTGATTGCTTAGCCGGATGCTGAGCCTTCCTTTTTGAGGCGGATCCGTGCTTTTGTGATCGGCGCTTAGGGAGACTTTTGCGGGGTGAGTTGTGCGTGGTAGCGGGCGGATTCGGTATCGATGGCGAGCTGGGCGAGGTGGATTTCCTTTTCCACGGTGGCGAGTTCTGATTTGAGCGATTCCAGAGCGGGCGGTTGATTTTGCGGATCGGTTTCCGAGCTTGCGATGGTGGCTGCGAGTTCCTCGCGTTTGGCGGTGAGGGTGGCGAGCGATTCTTTTTTGGCGATCAATTGGGTATTGATTTCGGCGGCCTGCCAGTGGGCGAGTGTTTTTTCTTGTTGGGCGAGGGTGGTGGTGGCGGCCTCGAGTTGTTGTCTAGCGGCGGCGGTGTTTTGTTGAGCGGTGGTGACGGCGGTCTCGCTGGTGGCGAGTTGGCTAGCGGCGGCGGCGAGGCGGGTGGGGAGTGATTGGGACCAGGATTGTGAGAGCTGGGCGATCGAGTCTGGGTAGGGGTCGATAATCCTGTGGACGGCGTCTGCGGCCGGGGTGGCTGCTTCGTTGGGCGCGGCGGCTGGGGCGGGGGCCGGAGTGGCGGCAGGGGGGCTGTCCGGTGGCGGTGATTTCGAGAGGAGCGAGAGTACGGCTTCGGCGGCGGTGCGGGTGTTGGCGGCGAGTGATTGCAGTTGGAGGGAGTGTGTTTGGAGGGCGTTGATTTCTTGCTGGGCTTTTTCTTTTTGAGCGGCGGCGGCGGCGGCTTGTGCTTCCATGGCGTTCATGGTGGCGGCGGCGGCGGCGGCCTGTTCGCGGGCGGCGGTGGCGGCGGGGGTGATGGCGGCGAGACGTTGGGCGATGGTGGGCGGGGCGGCGGCGAGGTCACCGGCGGGGGAGGCATCGGCGGTGAGCCAGACGCTGATGCGGCCGGACCAGTCACCGACGATGAAGCGTGCGCCATCATGGGAGAAGCAGGCGGCGAGCGTGACGTCGGAGAATGATTTTTGGCTGGCGGTTTCGGCGCCCTCTTGATTCCACACTTTGACGTGGCGGTCGCGGCCGCAGCTGACGAGACGGCCGTCGTGGGCGAAGTGGAGGGACTGGACGCCGCTGCTATGAGCGGTCCATTTTTTCACTTCTTTTCCTTCATTCATTTCCCAAAGTCGGACGGTGCCATCTTCGCTGGCGGACGCGAGGATGTTGCCATCGGCGCGCCATGTGACGGCGGTGATGGCGGCGGTATGGCCGGGCAGAGTGAAATATTCATTGCCGCTTTTCCCTTCCCAGACGTGCAAGCCGCCGGCTCGGTCGCCGGTGGCGAGCAGGACGCCATCGGGGCTGAACTGAAGTGACGTGACCCAGTCAGTGTGTTTTTTGATGTCTTTGATCAGTTCGCCACTGGCGGTGGCGTACATTTTGATTCGTCGAGAAGGACCGCCGAGGGCGATGGTTGACTGGTCAGCGGAAAGGTCGGCGGCCAGCACGGTGTCGCGTTCTGCGCCTACCTCAAATACCCGGCGACCGGTAGTGACATCCCAAGCCATGACTTGGCCGCTTTGGCCGCCGATGCCGGTGCCGGCGATGACGAGGCGGCCGTTGCGAGAGAAGGCGAGCGATTCGACAGCTCCGCCGCCTGGGACGGGGAGGACGCCGGCGAGCTCTAGCGAGTCGGAATTATAGAGCAGGACTTGGTGTTGGCTGCTGAGGGCGACCAGTGGAGCCCATGGACTAGAGGCGAGGGCGGCGGTGGCGGCGGCACGGCGGGTGGCGACGACGGGTTCTAGCCGGAGGTGTTCCGGCATGGGGGGCGCTCCTTCTGGTCGGCCGGTGGGTGCGGCCTCGAGCTGGGCGGAGAAGGCGGGTTTTTTCGCTTTGCGGGCGACGCCGCCGCGGGTGTCGAGCAAGCCAGTTTCGATCCAGCGTTTGATGATTTCCAGTTGAGCGGCGTTGAGACCGTCGCCTTGCGGAGGCATGACTGGTTCGGCGGTTTTGGTGATGCATCCGTACAGGCGGCTGCCAGCTGCGTCGCCGGCGATCACGATTTCGCCGGACGATCCACCGGCCATCATGGCGGCGTAACTGCTCAGATCCAGCCCGCCTTTTTTCTTGTCTGGATTATGGCATGAATTGCAGGCGGACTCGAAGATCGGCCTGACATCGTCTTGAAAGCTGACTCCGTCCTGAGCGGCGACGGCTTGAACCATGGCCAAGGCGATGGCGAGGGTCAGGTGTCGTCGACGGCGGGGCGCGGCGGGCGGAAGTGAGGCGGTGGGCGATGACATGGAGATTTCGAGAAATTCCTGCCGAGCTGCGGGCTGCGGGGGTGGTGAGGCTGGGGGGGATTTACCGGCTCCATTCGAGCATACGGAGGAGCGGTATTTCGGCGCGTTGGCGGAGGGCGGCGGGCATTTCGAGGCGTGGTTGCAGAGTGTCGAGGCAGCGGTGGAGTTTTTCCAACGTATTCATTTTCATGAAGCGGCAATCGGCGCAGGCGCAGCGGTCGGTGGGGCCGGGGATGAATGTTTTGTGGGGCAGTTCCCGGCGCAGGCGGTGGAGCATGCCGCTTTCGGTGACGATGACGAAGCTTTGGGCGGGGTGGGAGCGGCAGTACTGGACCATTTTTTCGGTTGAGCAGACCTCATCGGCGAGGAGGCGCACGGCGAACGTACATTCCGGGTGGGCTACGACTGGGGCTTCGGGGAATTCTTCCTTGATTTTGAGGATGCTATCTCGGGTGAATTCCACATGGACGTAGCAGGCTCCCTGCCACAAGTCCATGGGGCGGCCGGTTTGTTCCATGACCCAGGCGCCGAGATTGGCATCGGGCACGAACAGGATATTTCGATCGGCCGGAACGTGTTCCACGATGCGCACGGCATTTCCGCTGGTGCAGATGACATCGCTGAGGGCCTTGACATGGCCGCTGCAGTTGATGTAGGCGACCACATAATAGTTTTTGTCACGGTGTTTCTCGAGGAATGCTTCCAATTCCGGGCCGGGACAGCTTTCTTCGAGCGAGCAGCCGGCGTCTTTGTCGGGCAGGACGACGATTTTTTCGGGATTCACGATTTTGGCCGTTTCGGCCATAAAATGCACGCCGCAGAAGGCAATGACATCGGCATTGGTTTCTTTCGCCTGATAGGAGAGTCCCAGCGAGTCACCCACGTAGTCAGCCACGTCTTGAATGGCTTTAATCTGGTAATTATGAGCGAGGATAACGGCGTTACGTTCTTTTTTAAGGCGCAGAATATCGGCGACGAGGTCGACGCTTTCGAGAGTGGTGGTCATGGTGAGATGGAGTAGAGAGGGGGGAGGGGCGCCGCGGCGGGCGAAAAGTGGAGCAGTGAGGGTGGTTGATTTACGGTTCGGTCCGGAGCCAGCCGTCTTGCAGTACGTCATCGATCAAGACCTGCCGGCGGCCGCGGCCGTCGGTTTCAAAGCGCAGCCGGACGATCGCTTTCACATGCGATTCACCCTGCGTTTGCTGGCGGCGGAGCATTTGGCGCAATTTGAAAGCCGACTCTGAAGTCAGCAAGCAATAACCCCAGCAATAATCATTCGTGGCTGGTTCAGTGAGCTTGAAATTGAGCCATCGCGCCGGATCAGCATAGGAAAAGTTGAAGTACGTATCGGGTTCGACGATGACCCGGAATTCGGCTGGTTCGCTGGGGGCGGTGGTCAAATAGTCCCGCCAGTGGAGCGTCGACCATGCTTCGAAACTTTCCCAATCGA
Source organism: uncultured bacterium (assembly GCA_903954065.1). Classification (GTDB taxonomy): domain Bacteria; phylum Verrucomicrobiota; class Verrucomicrobiia; order Verrucomicrobiales; family V1-33; genus CAJBME01. The sequence continues at coordinate 802 of CAJBME010000340.1, read as the reverse complement.
CTTTAAACGAGCCATCTGGAAATTCTTCCAGAGCGATGCCTCGGGATGTGAAATCGGCCATTTCCATGGTCAGCATAACGAACACCCGGGATCCCATGATTTCCTCGGCCCAGCGTTCGTGAAACTGCAGGACGGTCAGCGGGCGCAGAGGATTTTCGCTGGTATGCCAGTTGAGCAGGCGCGGCCCCGTGATTTCCGGATGTCGGACAAAGGCCGTTCGTTCCTCCGGAGTGGTGGTGGCGAGAAAGGCCCGGGCCACATCGGCCGCTTGTCGCGCTCTTTCGGACGCTGGACGGACGGTCAGGCCTCGTGCGAGAGCAGAAGAAGCGACGGTTGAGGGAGAGGTGGCGGAAGTGTGAGGCGTACTCTGCCAGATGATAAAACCTCCCAGTAACACGACCACGGCCACGCCGAAAAAGGCCAATTTTGAGCTGCGCAGAGAAGGGGTTTCTTGGTCTGAAGCCTCGACCCCCCATTCCCCAATCTCCTCTGGATCATAATTGGCGGCCTCCCATGGCTGCAGCACGGGAACCAGACTGGCTCCATGGCGGTCGGTCCGCGCCCATTCTTCCCCCGGGAGACCTTGGGGTGCCAAATCCTGCCAGCGCGTCGCGGCCAGCGGGTTTTTGGGTTCCGGCAAAACCGGGCGCTCGACCATCCGGTTCTCAGGGTCGAGCTCAGCCTCTGAGGAAGTGTCGGACTCGGGGAGACTCTCGGGCTCGGGGAGACTCTCGGACTCGGGGAGACTCTCGGACTCGGGGAGACTCTCGGACTCGGGGAGACTCTCGGACTCGGGGAGACT
>CAJBME010000339.1 GCA_903954065.1 uncultured bacterium | reverse complement strand
GACCAATTTGGCTCCTGTTGAAATCGCGAAAAAGAGGGACAACGGGGGCGTGTCGAAGTGCCCGAAGTCAGCATGATCCGTTTCGTAGTCTGTGTGGGCAGCCTGCTGAAGGCATCCGGCGGCGCTTCGGATGATGCGGATCTCTTTGGTCAGGTCCCCAGGTCTGTAACCCTCAGGGAGTGCCCGAATGATGCGTTGTACAGCTACCGTCAGTCTGCGAATGAGTTGTGGGGCTTCTAGCTGGTTGCTCGTGGCCGTGAGCCATTCGCCCAGGCTGGTCATGCGTCGACGTCCGTCATTCGCTCCCTCTCGTTCCTGGTTGAATATCTCCGCGCTTTCCGGCGTGAAGAGAGAAAGGGCATTTTGAGTCAGCGACCTGACGAGGATGGCGAAGAGGGATGGTTTCATGCTGATGAAGTCGGTGATGCGCAAGTAGCCGTCGGAGGCGAGCTTGAACATGTCGATTTGAGGGTGCGAAGTGTTGGTCTCTGCCCTTGTTGTCCGCGTGAGTGTGATCGGCTGTGGTGTGACTATCTCCGATCGCGATCGCCTAGGTGTTGTGGGCCAGTGCTCCACGTACCTCGTTGGGAGAACGGAGTTGGAGACTGAGAGCCGGGCATTGTCCGTTCGGTTGAGTGCATCACCGCCACGTTCCGGTGTGTCGAGGCCGTTGGTGGAATCGTCTAGGTCCCCGTCGCTTGACGACGATAAGGCCGTCTCGTACGCGCTGAAGTCTACCGGAAATGTGAGGTTATAGTCGTCCCTCTGGCCAGGCTGAAGTACATACGCAAACAGGCGAGCGTTGTCCACGTCGTAGGCCGATCCATTGTGCGGAAGGTCGCCTCGAATGACCGCCACGTCGCCCCGGTCGAGTTGCAGCGTTTTCGGGTGCTTCACCTCGTTCGCAGATGGCTTGTCGCGGACGGACTTGTGTGCCCCCGTGAAGACATCTAGCTTCGTGCCCTTCTGCAAGGCGATGAACACGCCCATTGGTAGGTGCTCGCAGTCCCTCCCAAATGTTGCAACGTCGAAATCCGTGTGTGGATACTGGCGTTCGCAGCCGGCCCGTGCCCCGACGACCAGGAGCGTGCCGAACTCGCGGCCTGGTAGTAGGTTGCTCAGCAGCTTCCTCATGTTGGTGTGCAGCTGAAGTCCCGTTGTTGATACTGTACTGAGAGGTGTCTGCCATCGGCCCCCCGTTCTCTGGGCGCCCTCCTGCCGGGTTTGAGTTTGTACGTTGCTCAGGTCCCAGACGATCGGGTGGTTCTTTTTGATGTCCTCGAGAGTTTCGGGAGTGCGAATGTGCTGGAGGGCTGCCCCCTTCAGGATTACCCAGCCTTTATCGTTAAGCCTGTCCCAATCGATGCTGTGCGTTGGTAGCGGTGCTGGTTGTCCAGTGGCCGGCGGTGGTACTGAACTTCGTGTCAGCCGTTGCACGCGCGGGCCGGCTGATAGTGACTGGGCTGCCTTCTTTTGTCTGGTGAGCGACTCCGCTCTCGCCTTCCCCTTGTGCTTGCTGCGTATCATGTCCTGACGTCTGAAGCACCAGCCCCAGGTTGTCTTGGTCAAGCGTTTTGTTCCTTTGCTCGTCGTAGCTATGAACCTTGCCGGGGGAAAGTGTGGATCCTTGTGGTGGTCGTCGTCGAAGATATCTATAGGTCCCACCACGGTTCTGCAGTAAAAACAGCTGGTAAACCCCCCAAAGCCGCGTATGGCGTCGCAGGCTGGGCCGTATGTGTTTTTGGTCCCTTGGCAGCGTGAGCAGGCCTCGATATTGTTACAGCCGGGGCGTCCCCTACAGCAATTGAGTTTGGGGTGCAGGCTGTGCGCTGGGTCCGTGAGTGCCCTGCAGTCGCACCATTGGTCGTCCCCTGGGTCCTTGGAGTCTGCCGTTGCCCTATCTGCTGGTGCTGCCTCGGTCAGCCT
>CAJBME010000338.1 GCA_903954065.1 uncultured bacterium | reverse complement strand
GTCATCCCGCATTTCTGGCACATCATTCAAGGAGGGTATTACCTGCGGCAGTCAAACCCGCTTGGGCATTTTAACCCTTTCGTTTACACCAACATCGAGACGATCGCTGACCATCAGCACTTTGTCGGCACTACTCCGCATTCTGGAAATGGGGTTTCGGATGAGGCGGGTGGGGGACATGCGCATTGCGGCCTGCTCGTTTACAATGGGGAAAATTTTCCCGAGGCCTACCGGGGGCGCGCCATGATGTTTAATATTCATGGCCAGCGCATCAATCAGGAAAACCTCGTGCCGTCCGGCTCCGGGTATGTCGCAAAACACCTGCCAGACTTCCTCAAAACTCACGATCCAAACTTCACCGGGGTCGCCCTCAAGGTCGGTCCCGATGGCGCCGTGTATTTTATCGATTGGTATGATCAGCAAAAATGCCATCGAACCCAGCCGGAGATTTGGGACCGATCCAACGGCCGACTCTACCGCGTCAAATACACGTCGACGTGGAATGCCTGGCAGGGGAATGTGGCCGCTCTGCCGGACGAAGCCATCAGCAAGGCCACGAAATCGACCAATGGATGGCTGGCCCGCGCCGCTCAGCGCACGGGTCGCGAGCGGATGGCCGCTGGTCAGGGGGGCGAAACCTCTCTTTTCGATCAGAATGACGGCGAGCCCGATCTCAATTCTCTCGCGGCGGCGGCGGTCGCCTCTGGTTCCCCTCGTGACCGCCTCAAGCTGGCCAGTGCCTTGCAACGCATCCCGGTGGCTGGACGCTGGTCATTTGTCGAGGGCCTGCTCCAACACGCCGCGGATGCCGACGATCACAACCTTCCGCAAATGTACTGGTACGCCATTGAACCGTGCGTGCCCGCTGATCCTGAACGTGCCCTGCAGCTGGCCGCCACTTCCAAAATCCCACTTGTCTCGCAACACATCGCCCGGCGGGTGGCTGACATGGGGGATGACGCCGCGCTGGCCACTTTGCTCACGGCCATGGCTCGGGCGCAAACTGGAGACGGACTGGCCGTTCTGGCGCGCGCCACGCTGGATGGTCTGAAAGGACGGACAGGTCTGGTCAAGCCCGCGTCGTGGGACGGTGCTTATGCTAGATTCGAGGAGGTCATCGCCCTCGACGCCGGCCCCTCCGAGCAGGTCGGCGCCTTGCGTGACATGCGCACCGCCCTCGCCGTGGCCTTTGGGGATCAACGCGTGTTTCCCCAGCTGCGCCAGCAGGTGCAGGATGCCGCCCTGCCGCTGCCCCGCCGCCAAAACGCTCTGCAAACATTGATTTCAGGACGGGATGCGGAACTCAGCCCGCTGCTCCTCAGCTTGCTCACGGATGAAGCCATGCGCCTCAGCGCCCTCCGCGGCCTGACTTTTCAGGCCATGGCGCCAGCCGGCTCAGAAAAAACCGACGGTAACGATCCCACCGCCGCCGCCGTGATCTCGCTCTACTCCGGGTTTTCGCCCGAAGAAAAGGCCGCCGCCATTAACGCCCTCGCCACCCGCACCGCGTGGGCGTCCGCGCTGCTCGACGCCGTGGCCCGTGGTACCATCGCCCGCGCCGAAGTCCCCAGTTTCGTGGCCCGGCAAATCGCCGATTTCAAAGATGCGGCGCTGACCGCCAGTCTGGAAGCCTCCTGGGGTAAGGTCGGAGCCGCCGGTGACCTTGCCAGCATGGCCGCTGCGGAAATGGCCCGGTGGAAAGGCGTGCTGACTCCGGATTTTCTCAAAGGGGCCGATCGCCGCGCCGGTCGCGTGCTCTACGCCACGTCCTGCGGCCAATGCCATACGCTTTTCGGCCAAGGCGGAAACATCGGGCCAGAATTGACCGGCTCGAATCGCGCTAACCTCGACTACCTCCTCGAAAATGTCATTCATCCCAACGCTCTCATCGGTGCCGATTATGAATTGAATGTCTTCACTCTCCGGGATGGTCGCAGCGTGGCCGGTATGATCCGCAAAACGACCGCCTCTGCCTTCACCGTCCAGACCGTGACCGCCGAAGAAGTCATCGCCAAAAACGACATCGCCGAGGCGCTGCGCCCGGGCGTCTCCATGATGCCAATGGGACTGCTGACCGCCCTGACCCAAGAACAAGTCCGTGATTTGGTCGCCTATCTGGCCAGCCCCAGCCAAGTGCCCCTGCCCGGCGAAGGGCCCGTCGATGACGTCATGCGCGTGCCCGGTGCCCTCGAGGGGGAAACTCTCAAAGTCATCGAGGCCTCCAGCGGGGCGGTCACCATCCAAAAAATGTCCGAGTTCCGCGAAAGCCGCTGGTCCGGAGATGAACAACTCTGGTGGCAGGGAGCCAAATCCGGAGACCGCCTCACCCTCGCCCTGCCCGTCACCCAGCCCGGCAATTACCTCATCAAAGCCGTCTTCAGCCGCGCCCCAGATTATGCCGTCGCCCGGTTTCACCTCGACGGCACACCGCTGTCCCCTCAGCAAATCGACTTCTTCGGATGGAAGGTGACAACCACCCCGCTGCTGACTCTGGGGCAACGCACGCTGGCCCCAGGGGAACACCAACTCACCATCGAAATCACCGGAGCCAATCCCGAAGCCGTGAAGAATTTCTTGGTCGGCCTAGACTACCTCTGGCTCGAACGGCAATAGCCCGCAGCCACCACCTAAGACCCAACGGGGAACGGGGCGCTTCGGATCAGGCGACGGCGAGCGGGAAGCGCCGATGGCATGAAAGAGGCCATACGAGCCGTTGCGTGAATCCGTTTTGTTTGTCCTTGTTTATGCTCACGTCTGATTGGAATCGCCCGGTGCAGCCGACCGCAGGGAGACAGCCAGCCGATGGGCTACCCGTAGGGCGAGCGATGGCGAGGCACATCCGCATGCCGGGTGGTGTGGGAGGGGTCACGGGCGCAATCCCGTCACCCCGAGCCGATTCGGCCTTTGATTACGCTGACATTCTGGCTCGCCAGTAGTTCTGCTGTCTTTTATGATGTGCCACCGCGTATATCGTGACCGTCTTGCAAGACTCGTCGTAGTGGTAGAAAAGGTAGTAGGGGTAGCGCTTGAGGCGGAAAATCCGAATGTCCTGACCCACTGGCTGAAATCGAGTGGGGTCTTTGGCGATGGAGTCCAAAGCAAACCGCATGGCAGCAACGAATGCCTGTCCACATCCAAAGCGGTCATCGGCATACTGGGCGGCTTCCTCATATTCGATCAGTGCCTCCGCTTCAAAGTGGACCTTCATGCTCGAAGTCTGAGGGATACCAGGACCCTGTCGTGAGCATCCTCAGCTGGAACCACCGTTGAGGATCCGTCCCGGACATTCCGCATTCTGCGAGCCACGATGCCAAGCTGGTGATCGAGAAAGTCTCGTGAAGGCTCCGCACGCTCTAAAAGAGCCTCAATCAACTCAGTCTGAGACTCTATCGGCAGAAGAAGGGCTTCCTCGAGAAGGTGGGCTACAGCGACACTCATGACGAAAGATTATGTCCATTCAGAGGGTCCGCAAGAGCTTCGTTTTTTGGCTGAGCGCCTCAAGCTTACCGGACCGACCCGATAGTAGATCCAAATGAAAACCCGGCCTGATCGTGACCGCGACTGTGCATAGGAGTTTCTTAGCGAACAGTTTTATGATGCGACTGTCACCTTTTGTCTTGGATATGCGACAGGCGCCTCACTGGGGCAAATGCGACCCGGAAGGGTGGGGCTTCGCGTGGTGTGTTCATGGTCAATTTGTAGCAGAGAAATGCTGGGGAGCCAAGGGGTGACTGTGGACTGGTGCTTTCGTGGGCTGGGTGAGAGGTCGAGTGGGCTGGGGGCTTGGGTCGTGGCTAAGTGACTGCGATTGCGGCTCAGTTTTCTTTTTGGTTCACTCGTCGTTACGCTGGGGGGGCGTGCAAGGCGGCGTCCGGCCCATCGGGGGGCATGTCGGCCGCGAGCCTCATGATCCCTCGTTCGGTAAAATCATCATCGCGAGTGAGGATGCCGGCGAGTCGACCGTTGTTCATGACCAGCACGCGGTCGGCCATGCGGAGGATTTCCTGCCAGTCGCTACTGTGGAACAGCACGGCTGCGCCCCGTTCGGCCAGCCGTTCCATCAATTCGTACACTTCTGCTTTGCTGGCGATGTCAATGCCGCGTCCTGGCTCGTCGAAAAGAGCTACCTGTGGCTGGTGAGCCAGCCATTTGGCCATCGAAATTTTTTGCTGCTGACCGGCGCTGAGATGGCGCACGGGTGTGTCCGCCACCTCTTGGGCGAGCGATACGTGTTCCTGCAGCAGGGTGGTCAGGACGTTAACCGCCTGCGGGTTAATGCAGCCGGCCACCGCGAGCCGGGGCCAGGAGACGAGGGCTAAGTTTTCTCGGGTCGATAGTTCCTCGATCAGCCCCTCGGCGGTGCGGTCGGAGGGCACCAGGATGACTCCGGCCGCCATGGCTGCGGCCGGATCTCCTCCGCGAACGGGAGTGGTGTCGACCCTAAAAGACCCGTCCTTCCACGGCTCCAGTCCGAAAAGGGTGCGTACGACTTCCGTGCCGCCCGCACCCACCAGTCCGGTCAGACCGACGATCTCGCCTTCACAGACTTGAAAATCGAGCGCGTGTTCCGGAAAACGCGCCGTGCGAAGGCCGGTCACTCGCAGATTCTCCCGACCGGGCTCTACTAATTCCTTGATCGGCAAATCAAGGCCCGTCCCCGCCATGAGTTGGACCACGACCTCCCTCTTGAGCCCGGCTCGCGGCAGACAGCCCGCCACGGCGCCGTCGCGCAGGACTAGAACCCTCGTCGCGAGTGCCTCCACCTCGCCAAAACGATTGGAAGCATAAATGAGGCTCACGCCGCGCGCCTGCAGGTCACCGAGAATCTCGAAAAGTCGGTCCGTCTGGCCCGGGCGCAGCGGGCCGGCCGGTTCGTCCAGCATGAGTAGCTTGGCTTCCTGCGAGAGGGCCCGTGCGATTTCCACCAGCTGGCGCTGGGCGGAATCAAGGGAAGCCACCATCGCGGAGGCCGCCAGCGAAGCGCCCAGTGAGTCGAGGATTTCCTGTGCGCGTTGCTGTCTTTGTCGGCGGTCGAGCATGACTCCCCAGCGTCGCGGTTCTCGTCCGAGAAACATGTATTCGGCGGCCGTTAACGGGCCGTCCATGGCCGGAGTCTGGTGAGCGAGGGCGATGCCTAGGGCCTGCGCAGCGCGGACATCCGGCAGAGTGATCTCGCGTCCGTTCCAGAGTAGTTGTCCGCTCGTGGGCGTCTCCATTCCGGCCAGCAGGCGCAGCAGCGTGCTGCGCCCGGCCCCGCTTTCGCCCATGATGGCCACGATCTCGCCGCGCGCAAAGACGGCATCGACACCATCCAGTGCTGTCACGCCCGCGATGCGGCGGGTCAGGCCTCTCACTTCCATTAAGGGGGGCGTGGGCGTCATGGCTTAATGGATCAACATGCAGTCGCCATAACTAAAAAACCGGTATTCCGCGCGCACGGCTTCGCGGTAGGCTTCCAGCATCAAATCGCGGCCGGCCAGCGCACTGACCAGCATGAGCAGCGTGGATTGCGGTAGGTGAAAATTCGTCAGTAAGGCGCCGACGGCCCGGAATTCATACGGCGGGTGAATAAAAATACGCGTTGCCCCTCGTTCTGCGACCAGCTGGCCCCGGCTGCCGGCTACGTGTTCGAGCACGCGGGCCACCGTGGTGCCGACGGCCACGAGGCGTTGGGCGGCCACCAGACGATCGACCGTCGGCTGGCTCAATTCATATGATTCCTCGTGCATGAGGTGGTCGCTGATGCGCCCGGCTTTGACCGGGCGGAACGTGCCGACCCCGACATGCAATGTTACGAAACTATGCGGCAGCGAGGCCATGAGTTCGGGAGTGAAATGAAGGCCCGCGGTGGGAGCGGCAATGGCGCCGGCCCGGTCGGCACGGGCAAAGATTGTCTGATACCGATCTTCATCGGCTAGTTCCTCGTCTCGACCAAGGTAATGAGGCAGAGCCAGCTGACCATACTGACGTTCATCCGGGGGCTCATCCCAAACGACTGTCCGAGCTCCATCACTTTCATGAATGGCCGTCACCACTCCCGTCGAGCCGCCCACCGCCACCGTGTGACCTAGACGCATCTTCTTGCCTGGCTTAACCAGACACCGCCACCCGCCGTTCGCCTCAACCTCAAGGCGTAACAACTCAATGGCTCCATCGTTGGAAAAAAATCGCGCCCGCACCACCCGCGTGTCATTAAAAACAACTTCGTCGCCCGGCCGGATATACTCGGGAAAATCAACAAACATCCGGTGGCTGATCACCCCGCGCGCGCGGTCCACCACCATCATCCGCGCCGCATCGCGACGCTCCGGCGGCCGGCTGGCAATCAAACCAGGCGGAAGTTCATAATCAAAATCAGAAGTGTGCCAGTCAGTCCGAAGCATGGGTAAAAGTAATACGAAACTGTCGTCGACGCCCGCAGGATCGCGATTACTCTTTTTACGAATGTCCAGACTGTTTAGGCTGATGACAATGGCGATGGTCCTGCTCACGCTGGGCATGACCGCGCGCGTTTATGCCTTGGATGCGGACGAATTTGAGGCCCGCGTGCAGGCGGCGGCCGCGGGCGATCGGGATGTCGCCTTGCGGCGTCTTGACGCTCTCGCGGCCGAGGCCATGCAGGCCGGTCGTTTGGACCTTCGATTGCTCTCGATCGCCATGCACGCTCGCCTGCGCATTAAGTCAGGCGACTTTGGGCGAGTGCGTCAGGATTTGGAAGAGGCGCGTTCGGAGGCGCGTAATGGCAGCTGGCTGGCGGCTGAAGCATGGGTCGATGACGTATTTGGCGAATTCTGGCTGGCGCAAGGGGATGCGGTGGCTGCTGCCGAATGGCTGGAGTTGGCATGGGTCGCCGCTCTGGCCGCCGGGCCCGCCGAGCACGGCTTCGCCAGCAGCGTGCTGGGACGGCTGGAACAAGTGCGGCGCGGGCTGGGGCAGGACCATCTGGCCGCCCAGGCGTCCGCGTGGCGCGCCCTGCTCGCCGCCGAACCCGGGGCCCCAGCTCCTTCCGTCGTGCTCCAGCCCGCCTCGCTGAGCACTCAAGTCGCCGTGGATGAAGTCGGGCGCGCCCGACTCTTTCTCGCCAATGCCAGTGCCACCCCAGTGACCGGCACCCTGCTCGTGGATGGGGGAGACCTGACCATCCGTGACTGGGAAACAACGAGCAGCGCCGAAAATGTCGCCCTGCAGTTTCCTGCCGCCTCCGGCGTAGTGCCGCATTCTCCAACCCAAGGACGGAAAATCACTCTCCTCCCGCGCGAAAGCCGTACTATCATCGTCGAAGTCGAGCCCAATGCCCCGCCGCGCCTCGCCGACAAAACCGTCACCCTCTCGTGGCAGACGGCCGCCACGACCACCACCGCCACCGCCCGGTTCTTCTTCCGTAAATCCCGCGATCTGCCCGCCACGTCCGTCGCCAATTCCTGTTTGGTGCAGCTCAGTCCACTCGTCAGCGTGCCCGTGTGCATGGAAATTTACCACCGCAGCGGAAATAAAAACCACCTGCAAGACGTATGGCCTGTGACCAGCCACCCGTGCCGCGTCGAGCTCTATGAGATCCTCCCCGATGGACGCTCCGGTCGTCAATGGCTGGCCATCGACGCCGATGGCGACGGCGTCCCTCGCGGGGCGGCCGATGCGGTCGTCGCCGATGCCGACGGCAGCCAGTTTCCCGACGTTGAATTCACCGCGCAAAAACCAGTCGTCGCGCTTGAAGTCCGACTCTACCCGTTGCCCAACCCGGATGGTAGTTTCCCTGCTTCTCTTGACCTCGAGGTTTCCCTGCGCGACGGCGCCCGCTGGCGCGCCCCCGCCGACGTCCGCCACCGCGTGGAATCACCCAAATAAAGGCTAGCCCGTTGGCTTGGGAATGTGTCGCAAAAAATGGACCAAGCCCTCGTCGGGAAGTGAACTTACCTGCGTAGTCGTTTCGGATCCGGATCTTTTGTAGCCGTGGGTCGCTGACCCCGGTCGCGGCGCCGAACGCCTCACCGAACGTCTTTTTTTGGGATGGGAATGACCGGTTTCGTACTCGCCGACGAGGACGTCAGCGCTCCCGGGCCAAGTGTGGAAACCGGGGCCAGCGACCCCAGCTACAGTGGCGGCTTTGCCGCCTGCGTAGTGGTTTTGGATCCGGATCTTTTGTAGC
>CAJBME010000337.1 GCA_903954065.1 uncultured bacterium | reverse complement strand
TATGTGCTGGCCATCGACCCCGCCACCGGCCATGACCTGTGGAAGGTCACTCGCCCCGCCACCGCCGTCGATGAATCACTCGAGTCCTTCACCACGCCCGTGCCCGCCACCCTCAACGGCCGGCCGGAATTGCTGGTCGCCGGCGGCGACTGCCTCACCGGTCATGACCCGGCCACCGGAAAAGAACTCTGGCGCTGGGGGACATGGAACCCGACCAAAATCGGCCACTGGCGCCTCGTCCCCTCGCCCGTGAGCAATGGCGCTAACGTGCTCGCTTGCGCTCCCAAAGGCGCACCCGTTTATGCCGTCAAGGGCGACCTCAGCGGAGCCCACACCAGCGAGGACGCACTCGCCTGGCGCAGCCGCCTCGACGATGAAGACATGCCGTCTAAAGCATACAAAGACGTCTCGTCCGATGTCTCCACTCCGCTCTTCTACAAGGGTCATTATTACATCCTCAATGGCGAAAAACAGCGGCTGGCCTGCGTTAAACCAGAAACCGGCGAAGTACTCTGGCACGAAGATCTCGGCGGCCGCACCAAAATCGAAGCCTCACCCACCGGAGCCGATGACAAAATCTTCGTCATGGACCACCGCGGTGAGGTCTACGTCGTCAAAGCAGACCCCAAACAATTTCAGCTCCTCCACCGCGTGGAAATGATGGAAAACAACACGAAGGACCTCCGCTCGACCATCGCTGTCGCCGGCAGTTCATTGTACATCCGCACCGAAGACACGCTCTACTGTATCGGTCAATAAAAGGCCCCTCGCAGGCCTCCCGTCCTCCAATCCTCCAAGGGCCGAAACCCCGGCCCTCTTCCAGCGAAGCCCCACCCGCGAGCCCCTTCATCAACCGTGGGGGCATATCAGCCCCACAAAAGGCCCCATCCTCCCCGGACCCTGGGCCCACCGCTCCCGGGCCCCCGCCTGACCAACCCTCACGCCGACGCCAACAGCGAGGCTTCACCGCTGACCGACCGGTAGATCCCCTTGAAGAAATAGTACCCCCACCCCCACGTCGCTTCCCCAGACTTCTCCGGCCAATCACGATCGTAATGCTGGTTGGCATAAAGAAACCGCTCCGGATGCGGCATCAATCCGAAAACCCGGCCACTCGCGTTTTGCAGCCCTGCAATCGCCTCCTCCGAACCATTGGGATTCTCCCCTGCATACGTCAACGCAGCGCACCCGTCAGACGCATAACGCGCCGCCTCGCCCGGAGGCGCCACCAGCCGTCCCTCCGCATGCGCAATCGGAAACTCAATGTCCACATCCGCCGGCAGTTCGCGTAAAAATGGATTTTGTTCGTTCTTCACCCGCAGCTTCACCCAGCGGCACTGAAACCGGCCAGACGTATTCTCAATCAAACTAGCCTTCGGCAACAACCCCAGCTTGGTCAGAATCTGAAACCCGTTGCATATGCCCAGCACATACCCGCCGCGCTCCACAAATTCCTCCAACGCCCCAGTCAGCTTCTGCTGCGTAATCAACTGCGCAATCCGCCCAGACATCACATAGTCACCGTAACTGAACCCCCCCGAAAAAACAATCAGCTGGGCCGCCGCAATGGCCTCGCGCGTCAAAACAGCACTCGGCACAATCGTCGCATCAAAACCCGCCACCCGCAGCGCACGGGCAGTTTCTTCGTCAGCATTCGTTCCCGGATACCGCGGCAAAAGAGCAGTAGGCGTCTCAATCATCCCCAAGCGATAGCGGAGAGCCACGCGATGTCGAGGAATTCCCGACGACAGCCACCACACTCCGAGATTTTTTACTCTCCCGCCAAGCCCACTACCCCGCCCCTCCCTCCGGACGCCACACCCCGCCGCCACCAGAAAGCTCTCTGACACACGCCCCTCGAGCCCGCCTCCATAAGACCTCCCACCACTCCATCTCACTCAAGCTCAAGCCAGAGGACCATCGTTCGAAAATCAAATGTCGTCCTAAAATAACGCATCAGTCCCGATCCCAATAACAAGGGTTCGTCCAGCGGACCGGACCACGTTTCAATATTGGGAAAAGGGCGACCATCCAGCTCCACGCCCGGAATAAAGAAAACACGCCCGTTCATCTCAGCCCCCGGCCCCACCGCCCGGACCGCACGGCCCGACTGCGCATACCGCGTCAAATCCAGTTCCTTCAACGTCTTGGCACTCATCAAGAGCACGCCATCATACCCGGTGTCAACAATCGCTTGGCGGGTCCGCCCGTTGGGAAAGGTCACCGCCACACTGAGATGCCCCTCCTTCGTGATCGTGAGCGGTAATCGCAACGCCCTCTCCCGCGACGGTGGATTGAAGGGACCAGTATAATCAAAAATGACGCGGTGCCGCTCGTAATCGAAGGTGACATGCGAAAAGGCCGCCATAGCCGGCGTTCCCAGTATATTGAGCTCGCCCCCAAGGGCCGGCGAAAGAGCGGATTTGCCAAAACTATGCACCAGCACCGGCATGCCGCGAAGCGTCATATCCCCTAAGGCCAGCTCACCCACCAGCCCCAGTCGAGTTTCTTCCCGATTGCCAAAAGCCGTCGTGATTCTCCCATGCGGCCCCATAATCGTCATCCGCGATTTGTCCGCGCGACGGCGTCCGATCATCGTATGATTGCCCCCCGTATCGAGCACTAAGGGAAACCGCTCACCCCGGTTGATCCGGGCCTCCACAATCGGCACTGTGTGCTGCGCGTCCCGCACCATCGGCACACTCACCGGACCGCGCGGATGCACATCAAGCATCGGCGCCAGTCCACCCGTCGCCCGTACCAGAGGCGCCCGCGGATTGCGCTCAATCAACACCCCACACCCACCCAGCAGCAAACAGAGGCCCAACACCCAGCCCCGTAACAGACACACCTGTCTCCTGCCCCCCACCAAGGAACAGAAAACAAGGAAGGGGCTCAGAAAACAGCTCAAAATAACATTACAGCGAGTTGTGAATATGAATCAACGTCAAGGTGGCCAGAGCCGTCGCATAAATCGCATCGCTCTCCCTCCAGCGAGCCGTCGAGTTCGTCCACGATCCAGCAGGTTCCTGCGAATTCAGAAGGCGATTGCCGACTTCCAGACGCCAGTCAATCACTGTGCCATCGGATTTCTTCAGCTCACTCAAATTCAATATAGTCAATGCCTTGGCCATTGAGTGATAATAATAATAGAGCCCCTGACCCTCCAGTCCCGGATTTTCCGTGGCCGAAAAGTTGTTTTGCAGCCACTCGAGCACCGCTTGCACCCGCCCATCCTCGGGCGAAAGCTTCGCGTAAACTAAACTAAGCAACCCCGCATAACTAATGCTCCCCACCGAACGCAGCGCCTTTTTACCGCCACCCAGATCCTGCTCCCCCGCTTTGCTGATTCCCGGTTCATAAATGAAGCCGCCCTTGTTGGCCGGATCTTCGCTGACCCACGAGCTGGTATTGCTCGCCTGACGGTTTTGACAGCGCGAAACAAAAGCAATCGCCGCCTCATAGTTCAACCGGGGCGCATCAGGAGAGGCTGGCTCTTCTGCATCAAGCGCCTGCGCATAATAAAGCGCCTCCAACGCAAAATGCGTGTTGGAAAGGTCGGAAAATTGGGACGACCCGCCATACCCAATCCCGCCATCATGCGAATGATCCGCCTGCCCAGGCTCCTCGTTGTCCTGCTGCAGCCCAATCACATACTTTCGCGCCTGACGGGCCAGTAACCGGAAGTCGCCAGCCGGATGCGCCATCAAAGCCGTCAAACAAATCGACGTATTATAATTCGCCAGCCCTTTGACATAAATGCCCCCATCCGGTTGAGCCGCGGAAGCAATAAAATCATAGGCCTTTTTCGCCGACCCCGGTAGCGCTTCTGGATCGCGACTGGGATCACCCAAAATAGATAGCACCGCCAAGCCAGTGATCGCCGGCTGCTCAGCCTCGCCAATCGCCCCGGTCGTCACATCCTGCGATTTCTCGAGAAATTTGACTCCTCGACGAATCGCTAATGCGGCTTCCTGCTTGAGCGATGCCTGATTCTGATTGCGGGCAGCCACCGGCGTACTCATACCAGTCAGCACCATGAGGCCGCACACGACAGACGTTACATGCGTAAATAATTTCATGATAACAAAGTAGTTGGGATAATTTGGATGAAAATGAAGTCGGCCCATCACTCTGCAAATCATTTCGCAGCAGCGGGCGCCACAGGCTTGAGAACGACCACCACCGACGTTCCCTTAGACGGAATACCGGACGCCGGCCCCCATTGCTCGTCATTGTCCGCTCCCTCCCGCGGATTGTTGATCAATGAACGTCCATCATGATACAAGGCCAAAAAGGATCCGTCCACCTCCGCCACAAACTGCTGGTCCTCGTTGAAATAAGAACCCGTGTAAATCCACGGGGTCGCCGCCGCCGGTTTGCCAGTGACCAAGTCCGAAATCCATTCGTCCAATCGCA
Source organism: uncultured bacterium (assembly GCA_903954065.1). Lineage (GTDB taxonomy): Bacteria > Verrucomicrobiota > Verrucomicrobiia > Verrucomicrobiales > V1-33 > CAJBME01. The sequence continues at coordinate 26,073 of CAJBME010000337.1, read as the reverse complement.
CCGTCTTCTCCTCCTCGCCCTCCTTCCAGCGAAGCAGTACCTCCAGCCGCGCCGTCATCCCCACCTTGCTCAACGGCTTCGGCTTGGCCGGCGGCACCCACCACTCGGAATCAGGCTGATAGTTCAATAACAAAAGAACCACGTTTAAATCAAAAGGCCGCGCCGCAGTACTCAACAACGCCTCGTGTAACTTTCCCTTCTCGCTCACCAACGCATACTCCAAGATTCCCCTCTCCATATTCACCTGCGCCGGAATTAAAATCTCCCGGCTCACGTGATCAAACTCAATCAGCCCAAGCCGGGATCGCGTGGACGACAACGCCACGATCTCCGGACGCTCACCTCCGCCTCCAGCCGCTTCCTTCGCCGCCGGTGCCGCCACTTTGGGGTCAGACAACGCCGCCGCCGCCGGTACGTCAGCCGCCAACGAAGCCGCCGCCGTCACCCTCAGCAACACCGCCACCATCCCCAAATTATAGTACTTCCTGATCATAAGACATCGTCCGCTCCACCGCGCACACCCCACATCCACCACCCTAAGGCTGGGGCTTAAATTCAGGATAAAAAGGATTATGCCGCTTTTCCTGACCAATCGTCGTCATCGGTCCATGCCCCGGAAGGACCGCCGTTTCCTCAGCCAACGTAAACAACTGCTTCCGGTTGGTCGAAAGCGCCTCCGCCCAAGAATAACGACCACCTCCCATGCTCCCAGCAAACAACGCGTCACCCACCGCCGCCACCGGCACACTCAACCCGCGACGAACCACATACGTCATCCCCCCCTCCGTGTGCCCAAGCGTCGTGCGCGTCTCAATGTGGAGGTCGCTCACCCGTATCTCCGCCCCCGCATCCAACAAAATCGTGCCTTCCACGGGCTCCAGCCGCGGCGAATAAACCGGCACCCCAGGAAAGGCCTCACGCAACTGCGGCAACGCCGCAATATGGTCATCATGCGTGTGCGTGAGACAAATAGCGCCAAGCCGCAACGAATGCTTCCGAATCATCTCAATCATCGGCGTCGCATCCGTCATCGTGTCGAAAATCACAGCATCACCATTCGCATCCGCAACCAGATACGCGTTCGGCGTCATGTCGTGCCCCTCATCCCGAAACTGCCGCAACCCGGGCACAATCGGAATTTCTGGATGCCAATGTTTTTTCGCAATCTCAATGAGCGAATCGGCATGCATACCCAAAATGCCAGCCAATCGCCGCACCGGCGCTTCGCGTAACAACCCGTTGCGAGCCTCAACCAGATCCTCCGTCAGGAGGTCCGCCTTGGCACACAGTTCCGCATCAGTCATGCCAAGTCCGCGCTGGGCCTTGCCAATCATGTCTTCAAGAGCGTCTTCGAGTGGAATCATATTAAAATAAAAGAGTGCAACCGTCCCTCCTTGCCGCCATTCCTCCCGGTTCGTCAACTGCAAACCAAAGCCAGCTCGCTAACCACCCCCCTACAGCGTCTCAGGGGATGGATGAGCGCTCGATGAACCAGATCGCCACCTTTCCGCGCTGACCATAATAATTGTCACCAACCATACTCACTAATGATTTTGCCCCAGCCTGCGGCCCCCATCATCGAGAGACCCTCATCCAATAACTCGCCGTCACCCTCCTCCTCTGGAACCCGCCTGCTCGCTCGCACCGCCTTGACCCCCGCACCACACTGGCCTAAGCCTTCGCGCATGGCTCTCAAGGCAATCATTTACAAGGCAAACGTGTCGTTTTCAGATCTCGACCGCAACGTCTACGCCGATCATGCGCTCACTCTCGCACGACACCCTTCGGAAACCGAGGAACGCCTGATGATCCGGCTGCTCGCCTATATCCTCAATGCGCCAGCCACCCGCGACCACGGCTCTCTGGAATTCGGAAAGGACATGTGGGAAGCGGATGAACCCGCCCTCAGCCAATACGACCTCACCGGATTGCTGCTGCACTGGATCGAACTCGGCCTACCCGAAGAAAAACGGCTCGTGAGGCTCTGCGGCCGGTCAAAAAAAGTGACCGTGTACAGTTTCAGCTCCACCACACCCGCCTGGTGGGCCGCCATGAAAGACCGAATGTCGCGAGTCCACAACCTCACCGTCTGGCAGATACCCGCCGCACAAAGTCAGGCGCTCGGAGCTCTGGCCACCCGCTCCATGGACCTCCAAGTCACTCTCCAAGACGACGGATTGTGGATCAGCGTAGGCAATACCTCCGTCGAAATAACGCCTCTGCGCCTGTTTGGTGGCAGCGGAGAATAACGGCCAATACTGTAAAAAAGAACTTAAATACACTCTTGAAGAGTTGTTTTTCTGAACTATAGTGGGCCTTGTCTGGGTGCGCTCCCACCCTCCTCCCTCCCCATGCCCACTCTCCCCCTCCTCCTGGGGCGCCTTGGTTTCATCCTCTCCATCGCCGCCAGTTACCCGCAAGCCGCTCAGGCTGCGCCAGAATCAGAGGCCGCAAACTTAACGCCCCTCGAACTCGTCCGAACCGTCCGTCAGGCCTACGACGCCGCCCAATGGCCCGAGGCCGAATCCCTTTGCTCTCAACTGATCGAAACCTGGTCCGGCACCCCGGAAATGGCAGAAACCGTGCGCCGGATTCGCCCACTGCTCGTCACCGCCCGGTTGCGCCAGCGAAAATACGAGAACACCAGCAGCCTACTGGAAGAAGTACTGCAAGACTCCCAGCTGGACCCAGTCGCCGCCGATGAACTCGCCTTCTGGCGCGGCCTCTGCCACCTCCAAATTGGCGACCCCTCCACCGCCCGGCAAGCATTTGCCGATTACTACCACGGAAAATTTCCCGGAGTGAATGCGCTGCCCTCCGCAGCCCAACGAGTGCGGGCCGGCCGACGCGCGGAAACCCTGCTGCTCCAAGCGTCCTGCCTGCTCCAAGAAAACACCCCCGCCGCCGCCGCTGCCTTCCTCAGCACCCACATCCCCACCCTCCGCCATCAAAAGCTGATCGAAGCCGCCGGACGCGCCACCGTCCTGCAACTCCACTCCCTCATGGAAGCCGGCCATGACGCGGAAGCCCTAACCATCGTCCGCGAAACCCATCCGCAACTGCACGAAATCACCCAAGTGGTCGCCTTCCAGGTGCTCAGCCTTCAGCTCGGATCACGATTGCTCGAAACCGGACGCCCTCACGACGCCATTCTCTGCCTCCAGCGCATCTGGCCCCGCGAAACCATCCTCAAACACCAAATCGCCGCCCACAACCGCTTCACCTCCCAGCTGGAAAAAGCCCGGAAATCACCCGACGAAGACGCCCTCGTCTTCCAGCTCGAAAGCCTACTCAAACGCCTCGATCGCGAAATCGACAGTTTTAAGACCATCGAAAACTTCGACTCCGCCCTTCGTTTCCGCGTGGCGGCAGCCTATCGCGAGCTCGGCCGCCATCGCGAGGCGGCACTGGTCCTCGATGACATGCTCACCCGACTGCCGCCCGACCCGGTTGTCGAAAAGGCGGCCCTCAGTCTGGTCCAATGCTGGATGCAGACCGAAAGGTGGCCCCGGGCCGTGGCCGCAGCGAAGGCCTATCTTGACGCCTTCACCCGCCCGGACAATCCCGATGTTCCAGTAGTGCGCCACCTCCAGGCCAGCGCCCTACATGCTGATCACCAATCAAATGCGGCGGAACTGGAATTTGCCGGCGTTCACCAGCGCCATCCAGACCACGCCCTCGCCGCCCGAGCCCTCTTCATGGAAGGAATTTGTCTGCTGGAACAAAATCTCAATCGCGAAGCCCTGGATGCCTTCGCCGAGACCGCGCAACGATTTCCCAAAAGTGACGTTCTCGAAGACTGCTCGTATTGGTCCGGCATGGCCATGTCCTTTGATGGACATCACGCCCGGGCCCGCGACCAGATGCGCAAACACCTGACCGTCTTCAAGGAATCAGGAATCCATACCACCGAGGCCCGGTTTCGCATCGCCTTCTCCACCTTTGGGCTGGCCGAATATCCCGATGCCATCAAGGAACTGCGCGCCTTTCTCGCCGCACACCGCGGCCACCCGCTGGGTGAAGAGGCCAAACTTCTTCTCGGCGATGCCTTAGGAGCCATCGGCAACATCGACGAAGCCATCGCCGCGTACCGCACCGTCGACCGATCGCTCAACCCCAAGTTTTATGAGGAAGGCGTGTTTCGCATCGGTCATGCCTTCAAGATTTCCGAGCAGCCAGATGCCATGCGCGCGCACTTTGAAAAGTTCATCGCCGATCATCCCTCCAGTCAGCGCAGTGCGGAGGCCGTGTATTGGATCGGCCAAACTCACCAACAGGCCGGCCGCGACGAAGCCGCCCAACAGTCGTATTGGGACGTCATTCTAGCGCATGGTGATGCCGCCGCAGCTCGCGGCATGGAAGACATTTTCACTGCCCTGTCCCAAGTCTATCCAGGAGAGGAAACCAAATCGATCTTGATGCCGCGCCTCGGTCGCCTCGCCGCCGAAGCGCGCTCGTCCAAGCCCACCCTTTCGCTGCGCGCCCGCTGGACCATGGCCCGGCTGCTCTCCCGCTCGTCACCCGAAACCGCCCGCTCTGAATTACTGGATTCCCTGCCCCTGCTCATCCCCCGCCTCCACCACCCCCGAATGATCGCCGATTACGCCGAAGCCCTGCACACCGCAGGACGACACGACGAAGCACGCACCCTTTATCTCGAACTGCGTAAATGGCATCCCCGAGCCACAGAAAAAGACCGCGCCTTCCTCGGCTTGGCCCGCCTCGCCCTCGACTCCGCCACCCCCGACGACACCCTGAAATTTTGCCGGCGATTCGAACAGGAATCTCCTGACTCACCTTTGCGAGGGCAAATCACCCAACTGAAAGCCCGAATCTTGGTCGACCGCGGCTCACTCGCCGAAGCCCAGACCGAATATGAACGATTGCTCGAGATGCCCGCCGCCCCGCGCGAACTAAAAGCACAAACCCTCCTCCTCATCGGCGATTTATTGACCCGGCAAAACCAAGACTTAAAAAGCACCGCCTACTACGAACGTGTCTACGTCTCATATGGCAAATACCGACCCGAAGTAGCCGCTGCCTACTGGAAACGAGGCGAGGCCCTCGACCGTCTCGGTCGTCCCGAGGCCGCCCTGCAGGTCTGGCAGGAACTGGCCACCCGCAGCGACCTCGCCACCCTGCCAGAAACCGCCCGGGCCATCGAACAACTCAACACCCGATGCCCCCACTGGCGCACCCAGTCAGCCAGCCCCGCCCCCGCCCCACTCCCATCAGGCCCAGACCAATGAAATCATGGATCCTTCAACTCAGCCTGCTGCTCTCCGCCGTCACGCCCCACCCGGGCGCCGCCAGTAAGCCCGCGCTGGCACCAGCACCCACGCCCGCCCACGCCAAAACCAGCGATTCAACACCGGCTCCCAAAGCCACCCCAGCTGCAACATGGCCGGATATCGTCACCCTGGAAACCGGGATCGAGGTCCGCTGCCGCATCGTGACCGCAACCACCACTTCAGTTCTCATCGAACACCCGCGCCGCCATCTAGGTCAAGGCCCACCCATGACTCGCGAGGTGCCATGGTCCGGCATCAAATCTGCAGAGTTCTCCATGGATGCAGCCTTCCGCGCCCTGCTCAAAGCCACCGACCCAGTCAAGGACGTGCCCCGCGCCGCCGCCCGCTGGACTCAATTGATGCCACTGCTCAGCCGCCCGCATCATCCGGCGGGCGCTCTCGGGCTCGCTCTGGCACGCCTCAGCGTCAAGCACCCCAGCCCCCAAATCCGACTGCAGGGGATAATCACCTGCCAGTCGCTGGCCGCCGGAGACTGGGACGCCTCCCGCCGCGACGAGGCCCGTCTTATCAATGCCCAACTGCTCATGTCCCTAGGGCGTTCTGAGGAGGCCGTAATCGAAGCCCGACAGCTCACCCAGGACCCGCAAATCAGCGCCCCGGCCGCCGTGGCCGCCCACCTCCTGCTGGCCCACACCGACTTCAACGCCCTGAAAAAACTGGACGAGGAAAATCCGTTGTGGCTCGAAGACGACACCATCAGACCCGAACGCGAAACACTGTTCCATCAGACGCTCGAGACCGCCCTTAAACCATCGCTTTTCTACGGCTCACTGGAGGAAGCTGCCGCCGATGGACTGTGGCTCGCCATCGAAGTAATGGCCTTTGACCGCTCCCTGCCTGACGCCGCCCATCGCGCCCGCGACCTCATTCACCTCTACCCAAATTCGCCGCGGGCAGCCCAAGCACGTCGCTTCCTCGAACAGCATCACCTCGCACTCGATCCCGAGGCACAACCAGACAAACCCCCAGCCACCACCGGTGCCGCAACAGCCGGCGCCGCCCCCCCTCCATCCCCAACCGGAGGGGAACCGCCCGTGCAACGCCGGGCCCGATATGCCGATCCAGTCACGCTCACTCAACCCACCACCAGCCCGCCGCCGCCGTAAAACCACCACCACCGCCACCACCGCACCACCACCGCTCTCCCCATTCAAATCATGTCGTTTTCCCCATTCCTCCGCCCCACACCCATAATCATCTCATTCATAATAGGAGCCTTAAGCATACCATGGGCTACCGCCGCGGAACCTGCCACTCCCTCACCCGGCGCCCAAGTAGGCCAGAAAAGCCTGCTCGATCTGTACACCACGGGAGGCAGCCTCATGCACTTCATCCTGCTCTGCTCCATCGGCACCATCGCCGGCGTCGTCTACTGCTTCATCTCCGTCAACCGCCGTAAAATGCTGCCGCCCGCCATCCACCACAGCCTCGTGCAACTGGCGCGCAGCCGGGATGTCAATGGAGCGTGGCAACTGTGCGACACCTCGCCTTCCGCCTACGCCCACGTGATTTCACCCGCCCTGCTGAAGGTAAACTTCGACCGCGATCAGGCCAACAAATCCGGAATGGAACAGGCGGCCGGCGAAGCGCTCGACCGCGAAGAATCCAAACAAATGCTGTGGATCAATTACTTAAACGTATTTGCCACCATCGCACCCATGCTCGGACTGCTCGGCACCGTGACCGGTATGATCGCCTCCTTTGACACTCTGGCCGCCGGCAAGTCAGAACCTCAAGACCTCGCCGCGGGCATCGGCGAAGCCATGATCACCACCGCCGGTGGCCTCATCGTCGGCATCCCCGCCATGTTCTTTTACTTCTTCTTCAAAAATCGACTGGTCACCATCATGTCCGAAATGCAAAAAAACACCTCCTTCATCGTCGACATTCTCTCTGGCGAAGTCGCCCTCGCCGAGGATGACGCCCGAGCCTGATCCCTCCCCCCACTTCCTCCTCCTCACACCATGGGTATCACTCGAAAACAGCCAAGTCCAGATGAGGCCGGATTCCAGCTCACCCCGATGATCGATATGACATTTTTGCTCCTCATTTTTTTCATGGTCACCACCAAGATGAGCAAAGAACAAGTCAAAATGGATGTCCGACTGCCCACCGCTTCGGCCGCAGTGATCCCAACCGACCTCAGTCACCGTGACACCATCAACATCGATACCTCCGGCAATTTCCACATCGCCAATGACATCGTGAGCCGAGAGCAACTGGCCGCCCACCTGAAAGCGCGATTCGTGAAATCCCCACCGCTCCGGCTCTACCTCCGCGCCGATCAAAACACACCAGCCAAAACGATCCGCGACTTCATGAAAATGGCCACCGAAGCCGGTGCCGCCACCGTCATCTTCGCCAGTCATCCGCAGTAACCCCGGTCCGCTCGCCGCCACTCTACACCCCTCCCTCACCCGCATGGCCATTCACCGCCGCCACCGCCCCGATGCTTCCGTCGAAATGCAAATGGGCCCGATGATCGATATGGTTTTTCTCCTGCTCGTCTTCTTCATGGTCACTTCCAAGCCTATTAAACAGGAAAGTGACATCACCCTCGGCCTGCCCGGATCCGTGGCCCAAGAGGAATCAGTGGACATTCCAGACGAACAACGCATCGACATCCAACCATCGGGCGCCGTCGTGCTCAATGAGGTCGAAATCGGCTCCGCTGACGACCGGGTTCTGCCACGCCTAGTGGCGCTCCTCATGCGTTTTAAAGAATCGGCGGACTCCGCGCGCAGCAAGGCGCTGGTCACGCTGAATCCCGACAATGCGGTCCCTCACCAGCGGGTCGTGGATGTACTCAATGCCTGCGCTCAGGCAGGCATCTCCGGAGTGACCTTTTCCAGCGCCTCCGAGAGCTCCGAGCTCTGACTGCACCAACCCTCCTCTCATGTCCACCCCTCTCTACCAAAAAAACTTGGATGATGGCGACCGCGATCGCCAACGACGGCGCGGGCTGGTGCCCGCCGTCATTGCGGGGGCGGTGATAGTGCACGGAGCCGGCCTGCTGGTCGCCGGACTGGTGGTGGTGGCACGTTTTTTTGCCGAACCTCAGGCCACATTTGAAGTCGTGAAAGAATACCGCATCCCAGTGCAGACGCGGGAACATAAAATGGCCATGGCCCGACACGAAGCGGCCGCCCCAAAACCAACGTTCACCGACCGCCTCACCAGCACGCGTCCCACAGAATTCGCCCTGCCAGAAATGCCGGAACTCGATCTTGACCAAATTCTTCCAATTGATCCTGGCGAACTGGTGTCAACCCAGCTGGGCAATCTGGCCGGAACCGCAGGCCTCGGTTCGGGGCTAGGCTCCGGCACCCTCGGCGCCGGGGGAACCGGAGGAGCCGGACTCAGCTTCTTCGGCATCAAAACCGAAGGAATGCGCATCATTATGCTCTTTGACGTCTCCGCATCAGTCCTCAACAAAGCTCAGGCTTCAGGCCTGCCACTCTCCAAAATCAAGGAGGAAACACTCAAGTTAATCAAAACCCTGCCACTCAACGCCCGCTACTCGCTGGTCCAGTTCGTTCGAAATTACAAACCGTTCAGCAAAGAACTCGTCGCCGCCACCCCGCCCAATCGCGAACGCTCCGTGCAATGGATGGAAACAGAATGGAATGAAAGTGGCATGCTCGGCGCCCGCAGCGCCGGTGTCCACACCGCCACCCCCAATGGACTGCCCATCGTGCTCGACTTCGCCTTCGGCCTCAAACCCGACACCATCTTCCTCATCTCCGATGGCAGCTTCGAACAAACCGCCCCAGGCGAAGCCAATCGCTCAATCCCAGAAACAGAAATTGAAGAACAACTGAAGAACCTGCAAAAGTCAGCTGGAAAGGAGGTCCCCATCCATTTCCTCGGGTTCCAGATGAAGGAGACCCACCGCGATTTTTGGCGACGGACCGCACAGCGATCAGGCGCGAAATTCCGGGAGCTCAAATGAATCCGGATCAGACCGCCGCACACCACCAGACGGACAGTCCCCACCGCGATAAAAAAGAAAACTAGGGGAGCCGAACCGCATGCAAATGGAGCTGGCCATGAAACACTCATGGTCCATACTGCAGGACGTTTATGATCATGTCAGCCTGCACCCCACTACTGCCAAAGACATTTTGCTTGATCGCAATGATCGCCTCAACGGCTACAATGATCGCCTCAACGGCTATCGCCGCGGCCTCGAACATCGATTTTGCCCGCGAGATCCGGCCCATTCTTTCCGATCATTGCTTCACCTGTCATGGTCCGGATGCTAATAAACGTAAAGGAGACCTGCGACTGGACCTGAAGGACTCCGCCTTCGGCAAAGCCGAATCCGGTGCCTCCGCCATCGTCCCAGGTCATCCGGAAATGAGCGAACTGGTGAAGCGGATCACCTCGACCGATCCAGACGATGTCATGCCTCCCCCCGGGGAATCAAAACTCCTGAAACCCGAACAGGCAGATCTATTAAAGCGGTGGGTGGAACAAGGTGCCGTCTGGACCGGACATTGGTCATTCGAACCAGTCAAGCCCATACCCGTGCCGGAAAGCGCTGCGCCAAACCCCATTGATGCCTTCGTGCATTCGCGTCTGGCCGCGGAGGGGCTGGCACCAGCACCGGAGGAAGAACCCGCGCGATTATTGCGCCGCGTCTCCCTCGATCTGACCGGGCTTCCACCCACCGTTGAATCAGTCGACGCCTTTGTGAAAGCCGCCGCCCACGACCGAGAAGCCGCATTTTCAGCCGCGGTCGACACCCTACTGGCCTCACCCCATTTCGGCGAGCGTCTGGCCGTGCCCTGGCTTGATCTGGCCCGGTATGGTGACACCAGCGGCTACCACAACGACTCGCTCCGAGATATGTGGCTCTGGCGCGAATGGGTCATCAACGCCTTCAATGAAGGCATGCCTTTTGACCAGTTCACAATTGAACAAATCGCCGGTGACATGCTGCCCAATGCGACCACCCGACAAAAAATTGCTTCGGGATTCCATCGCAATGTCATGACCAGTGACGAAGGCGGCCTGATCGAGAAAGAATATCTCAACCTCTACGTCGTGGATCGCGTCGCCACGACCGGCGTGACCTGGATGGGCATGACCGTCGCCTGCGCCCAATGCCACGACCACAAATACGACCCCATCACCCAAAAAGATTTTTATCAAGTCTACGCGTTCTTTCATAACGTTCCCGAAAACGGAAAAGACGGCGTGCGCGACCGTAATCCCCAGCCGTTTCTGCCAGTCCCCTCACCTGCCCAAGAAGCCGAACAACAACGGCTCGACAACGAAATCGCCGCCGCCGAAAATCACCGGATCACGCTCGAAGCTGCCGTAACCGCACGGCAATCCGACTGGGAAAAAGAACACGCCTCCGCCACCCCTCCCCCCGCATCGCCAGAACTGCTGGCTCATATTCCGCTCGACACCGATGGCCAAGGAACCGGCCCCGATGGAAAAGCCATCGAGGGCAAGCTCCAGGGCACCGGCACCTTCGCTGAGGGAGTGCTAGGTCAGGCTTATGGCGCCGAAAAAGCAGGATGGATCGACTACGGCGATCTCTTCAATTTTGAAAACAATCAACCTTTCACCGTCTCCGCCTGGCTGCGCCTCAAACCGGAAGGCGGTTCGCCCTTCGGCAAACTGGAATCATCCGACCGCATGCGCGGGTGGGATGTGGAATTCCACGGGACCAAGCCCAGCTTTCATCTTATCAGCCAGTGGCCAGCCGTGGCCATTCACGTCCAAGGACAGCGTGACCTACCCGCCGATACGTTCTTGCATCTGACCGTGACCTTCGACGGCTCCAGCAAAGCATCCGGCGTGCACATGTACGTGAACGGACAGCTTGAAACAACCACCGTAGTGACCGACGCACTGACGGATACCATCAAAACGATGGAGCCGTTCAGCATCGGCCGCCGGGGAGCCGCTGGCGCCCCGTTTGCCGGAAGCGTGGATGATTTCAAGCTTTACGAACGCGCCCTCACCGCCGGAGAAGTCGCCCAATTGAGAGAATCCGCATTTCGATCGCTCGCCGCCATTCCTGCTGATCAACGCAGCCCGGAACAGAAGACGCGCCTACAAACGTTCTTCCGCGACACCCACGCGCCTGAATACGCGCTCGCCGAGCAACGTGTCGCCAAGGAACGCAAGGCCAAGGCAGATCTGGAACAAGCCATACCCAACACCATGGTCATGGCAGAAATGGAGAAACCACGCGATACTTTCATCAAGGTCCGGGGCCAATACGATCTCGATGGCGCAAAAGTCGCAGCAGGAGTCCCGGCATTTCTTCCGCAAATCCCCGCACCCCCAGACGGCCGACCGCTGAACCGCCTCGACTTTGCGCGATGGCTGGTCTCCAAAGAGCAACCATTGACTGCGAGGGTGACCGTCAACCGCTGGTGGGCCATGCTTTTTGGCACCGGCTTAGTCAAGACGCTGAATGATTTCGGTTCGCAAGGGGAATGGCCCAGTCATCCAGAGCTGCTCGATTGGCTGGCGGGTGATTTCATGAACGACTGGAATACCAAGCGCATGCTCAAACAGATGGTCATGAGCGCCACCTATCGCCAGTCCGCCCGCGTTGCTCCCGACCTTCTGGCCCGCGACAGCGAAAATCGGCTGCTAGCCCGCGGGCCACGGCAGCGACTCGAGGCCGAGATGATCCGTGACAACGCACTGGCCATTGCCGGCATCCTCAATCCGCACATCGGCGGACGGAGCATCAAACCGCAACAGCCGCCCGGCACATGGGAAATCAATGAAATGGGCGGTTACAACTACGACAAATCCACCGGAACCGACCTGTACCGCCGCGGCCTCTACGTCTACTGGCGGCGCTCAACGGTCTATCCCTCATTCATCACCCTCGACGCTCCAACCCGAGAATTCTGCAGCTCTCAACGCGCCCGCACCAGCACCCCGCTGCAATCACTCGTCCTCATGAACGACCCAGTCTTCGTGGAGGCCGCCCGCGGATTTGCCCAGCGCATCCTCCGAGAAGGAGGCTCCGACACCGCTTCACGACTGCATTTTGCCTGGCGCACCGCCCTCGGCCGCGAACCAGAGGCCCGCGAAATCGAGATCCTAGCCAGAACCATCGAAGCCCAACTCGCCACTTACCACCAAGACCCAGCTGCCGCCGCCGCACTCGTGGCCGTCGGCGACCTCCCGAAACCGGAGGAACTCAACGCCAGTGAACTCGCCGCATGGACCGCCCTCGGCAATGTGCTGCTCAACCTGAACGAAACTATCACCAACTAAGCCATGGACGCCATGCACCAAACCCTCAGGCAATCACTCGCCCGCCGCACGTTTCTCAAACAAAGCACCACCGGCCTCGGTGCCGTCGCGCTGGCTTCGCTCTTCAATCCAAAACTCTTCAGCATGGAAACCGGCAGTGGGCCGGACGTGCCAGGGGCCTTGGGACGCCTCCATTTCGCACCCAAAGCCAAACGGATTATCTACATGTTCATGTCCGGGGCGCCTTCACACCTCGATCTTTTCGACCCCAAACCCAAGCTGACCGAAATGACCGGGCAGGAACTGCCAGCCAGCGTGCGTCAGGGCCAGCGCATCACCACCATGACCAGCGGGCAAAAAAACCTGCTCTGCGTCGGGTCACCGTTTAAATTCACAAAACATGGCCACGCCCAGATGGAGCTTTCAGAATTGCTACCCCATCTCTCCAAGGTGGTCGATGACTGCACTTTCGTGCGCTCACTGCACACGGACCCAATCAACCACGACCCAGCCGCCACTTTTTTCGCCAGCGGCCACCAACAGCCAGGCCGTCCCGTCATGGGCGCATGGCTGGCTTATGGCTTGGGCAGCGGCAACCGCGACTTGCCATCCTTCGTTGTGCTGACCAGCGGCGGCGGCGGCCAGACACTACAAACCCGCTACTGGGGCAGCGGCTTCCTGCCGTCCCAATTTGGCGGCGTGCAGTTCCGTAATGCCGGCGATCCCGTCCTGTATGTCTCGAACCCCCAAGGCATCAACGGCTCCACTCGCCGACAACTCCTCGACGCCACCAATGACCTCAACCGCATGGCCCTGGGCACGCTCGGCGACCCGGCCATCGCCTCGCAAATCGAGAATTACGAACTCGCCTTTCGCATGCAAACCAGCGTGCCAGAACTCACGGACCTTTCCAAAGAGCCAAAAGACGTCCTCGACCTCTACGGCGCCACCCCCGGCCAGCCCAGCTTCGCCAACAATTGCCTGCTAGCCCGCCGACTCGCCGAACGCGACGTCCGCTTCATCCAACTCTGCCACCGCGACTGGGACCACCACGGAGGACTGCCAGCCGGCCTGCGGCAAAAATGCCAAGAAACAGATCAAGGCGCCGCGGCCCTCGTCGCCGACCTGAAACAACGCGGACTACTCGACGAAACGCTCGTCATCTGGGGAGGCGAATTCGGCCGCACCGCCTACAGTCAGGGCGACATCGCCGCCGACAACTTCGGACGCGACCACCACCCACGCTGCTTCACCGTCTGGATGGCCGGCGGCGGCCTGCAAAAAGGCATGGTCTACGGAGAAACCGATGAATTCGGCTATAACGTCGTGCGCGATCCCGTGCACGTCCACGACCTGCACGCCACCCTGCTCCACGCCATGGGCGTGGATCATAAACGTCTCACCTTCCGCCATGAGGGAAGAGACTACCGCCTGACCGACATCGCCGGCAACGTGATCAAACCACTGCTGGCCTGACCGCGGCCACCAGCCCGCTTCCCGCGACCACCACACGCCCCGCCCGGCATACAAAAACTCACCCTCTCCCGTCCGGCCACAAAACCCCCGCACCATGCCACTCGGCGACCAGGCCGCGGAAAGCGGCCGCCGCCGCGCTGCCGCCGGCGGCCGGCCAGACAAGACTGAGATCAACGTGGCGCAGTGGGTACAACGGAAGGAAGACAAGCGGCGCCCCGCGCCCGAGCGCAGCCACACTCTCCGCGATCACACCAATACCGGCGCCAGCCTCCACGTAGCTGAGCACCGTGTTGACCACGCTGGGCGTGTGGGCCACCCCGGGAACGACCCGCGCCTCGCGGCAAGCAGCCATGATTTCATCATGCAGTCCCACTCCCTCCCGGCGCGACAAAACAACCAGCGGCTCACGGGCCAAATCAGCCCATCGCAGCCGCTTGCGCCCGGCCCACGGATGGGCCTCCGGCAGCACCGCACTTAATCGTTCTCGGCGAAGCAATAACAGCTTCAGGCCCAACGCTTCATGAGCCAGCACCGGACGGGTCAGCCCCACCGACAGTCGGCCCGCCGCCACCATCTCGCACACCCGCTCAGGCGTGCGCTCCTCCAAATGAACCGTGACCCGAGGAAAGCGTCGACGAAACTCCGCCACCAGCCGTCCCAGAAAAATAGCCGTGGGCACGCCAATATACCCAACACGCAGCTCGCCCTCCTCCCCCTCCACCGTGCGCCGCACCCGCCGCAACGCCTCGTCAAATCGCAACAACAAGACTCCGGCTTCATGCAGCAAAACCACTCCCGCTTCAGTCAACCGCATCGTCCGACGCGTGCGCTCAATAAGTGGCGCCCCCAACTCGTCCTCCAGATCCTGCACCACCCGACTCAACGCCGGTTGCGCGATGCGCAGCCGCATCGCCGCCTTGGAGAAACTGAGTTCCTCAGCAACCGCCTGATAATAACGAAGCTGGCGCAAATCCATCGCCGTCCAACCTACACCCGTCGGCCCGCCCCGTCTTCTCAAATTCATCAGCCACCTGCCGCGCTCACACCCATTATGTCACTTTTTTACTATAACAATTCGGCATAACTGCGATCACAAAAGATGCCTTGGAGCATGGATGATCCCGTGTTCCATTCAAAACAGACCGCTATTGCATGAACAACCTCGACCTCGCCATTCAGTTCTTCCTCCAACTCGCCGTCATTCTCGTGGCGTGTCGGCTGGTCGGCATGGTGGCTGCACGGTGCGGCCAGCCCCAAGTCGTAGCGGAAATGATCACCGGGGTGCTGCTGGGCCCCTCGCTCTTTGGCCTGCTCTTCCCGGAACTGCAACGATGGCTTTTCCCCTGGGATCCCAAACAACTCGCCCGGGACACTCAAAGCTATCTGTTTCCCGTCTCCCAACTCGGGCTCGCCTTGTACATGTTCGTCGTCGGCATGGAATTCCGGATGGACATCATTCAGCGACGCCTGAAAAGCTCCGTAGCAGTTTCGTTGGCGGGCATGGCCGCCCCATTTGGTTTAGGCGCCTTGCTGGCCTGGATGTTCTATGGACGCGCAGATCTTGGGTTGTTTCCGCCCGGGGTCCCACTCGCTTCAGCCATGATTTTTACGGGAGCCTGCCTGTGTATCACCGCTTTTCCAATGCTGGCGCGGATCATTCATTTCAAAGGGCTGGCTGGAACCACCATGGGCACGGTCGCCATCGGCGCGGGAGCCATCGACGATGCCATGGCTTGGTGCCTGCTAGCCGTGGTGCTGGCCAAACTGGAAAATGATTGGACCCGAGCCGTGCTCAACATCGGGGGCGGAGCCGGTTTCGCACTGCTGGCTTTTCTCGTCATCAAACCTCTACTGGCCCGCGCGGAAAAATGGATGATTCGCGACGGGACACTCACCGAAGGCGGTTTCGTGACCGGTTTAGCCCTGATGTGTCTGGGGGCGTGGTGGACCGACTTCATTCAACTACATGCCGTCTTCGGAGCATTTGTCATAGGAGCCGTCATACCCCGAACCGTGATGGCTCGCGACCTCATCGCCCGCATCCAACCGCTGGCCGTGGCCCTGCTCCTGCCCCTGTTCTTCACTTATTCCGGCCTCAATACCAAAATCGGCCTGATTAACACCGGAGCTCTTTGGTTGGTCTGCGGGGCAGTCCTCGCCGCCGCCATCCTCGGCAAAGGCGTCGCCTGCTGGCTCGCCGCGCGCGCCACCGGCATTAGCAATCGCGAGGCCCTCGGCATCGGCACCCTCATGAACGCCCGCGGATTGATGGAACTCATCATCATCAATATCGGCCTGCAAAAAGGTGTCATTTCCGAGGGGCTCTTCGCCACCCTCGTCATCATGGCCGTCGTCACCACCCTCATGGCCTCCCCATTGTTCGAGAAACTGGCCGGCCCAGCCTCATCACCCGCCCACACTCCGCCCCACCCCGACGGGAACCAACCACCCCCGGCGCACGTATAAATCATTATCTACGCCCCCCAGCACCCACTACCATGAAGAACAATTCCACTCACTCCACGGATTGCGACGTGCTCATCATCGGCGCCGGTCCAGCCGGGACCAGCACCGCCGCCATTCTCGCCGAATACGGCCACCGGGTCATCGTGCTGGAACGCGAAAAATTCCCCCGATACCACATCGGCGAATCCCTCATTCCCTTTTGCTTTGGACCGCTAGAACGACTGGGCATGATTCCCAAACTGCGTGAATCCGCCTTCGTCAAAAAATACAGCGTTTGCTTCGTCCAGCCCGACGGCCGCGCCTCCCAGCCGTTTTATTTCTTCAACCGCTACGACCGCGAGACCATCGCCCAAAGCTGGCAGGTCGTGCGTTCGGAATTCGACCAGATGATGGTTGATCATGCCCGGGAACGGGGAGCCACCGTGCGCGAACAAGTCACGGTCAAATCGCTCGTGCGCGACGCCAACGGCCGCGTCCTCGGCGTCACCGCCACCGACTCTACAGGCGAAACCGTCGAGATTCGCGCCCAGATCACCATCGACGCCACCGGCAAGGAAGCCTTGACCAGCAACCAGCTCGGATGGCGTCTCAAGGACCCCTATCTCAACAAGATCGCCATCTGGACGTATTACGACGGTTCGACCCGCGGTACCGGGCTCGATGAGGGGCAGACCACGGTGGCCTTTGTGCCGGAAAAAGGATGGTTCTGGCATATTCCACAACACAATGATCGCGTCAGTGTCGGCATTGTCGCAGAGGGTAAATACCTCACCCGCGACGGAGTCAAAGACCCCGAAGCCATATTTCAGCGTGAAATCGGAGAGAACGCGTGGATCAAGGACCGCCTCAGTACCGGCCAGTGCACCGGCGAATACTGGGTCACCAGTGAATATTCCCGCCACTCCCGCCACTGCGCCTCGCCCGGCCTGCTCCTCGTCGGGGACGCCTTTGCTTTCCTCGACCCCGTCTTCAGCTCCGGGGTCATGCTCGCCCTCAAAAGCGGGGTCATGGCCGGCGAAACCATCCACCAAGGTCTCGTCGACGGCGACCTTTCCCCGGCGCGTTTCGCCGATTACGGCACGCAAATGCGCACCGGAGTGGAAAACATGCGCAAACTCGTCTACGCCTTTTACAAACCTGACTTCGGTTTCAAAGACGTCGTCGACCGCCATCCCGAAGCCGCTGCCATGCTCACAGACTGCCTCTCCGGCGATGTGAACAAGGATTTTTCGCAACTCTGGACTTGGCTGGAAGAACACGTGGAGTTGCCCGCCGATCTTCCATACGGGGCGCCGCTGGAAATTCCTGCTCCGGCCCTCGCTCCGGCCGCCTAAACCGTCGGCAGCCTCCACCGTCGGCAGCCTCCACCGTCCGCCGCCTCCACCGGGCCCCAGAGAAATCAAAACCACCCGTCCACCCTCCTCCCTCCACTCAGCGGGAGCGGGTCTTGCCACCGCTCAGAGTGTGCGAAGCGGCTTCCTCTTCCGTGGCGCGCCGGAACTGTAGCTGCACAATACGGTGTCCGTTGGTGCGGGTAATCGTCGCTAGCCACCCGCCTTCCACCGCAATCGTCTCCCCAAGCGTCGGAAGATGCCCCATCTTCTCCGTGACGTAGCCACCCACCGTGCTCACGTCATCGCTTTCCAGCTCCAACTCAGTCAGCTCAGCCAGCTCGTGCAGCGGAAGGGTGGCATCCACAAAAAATTCGTCGTCACTCAGCCGCTGAAAAGCGCGGTCCTCCGTGTCGAATTCATCGTGAATCGTTCCCACCAGCTCTTCCAACACGTCATCCAGCGTGATCATGCCAATGGTGCCTCCGAATTCATCGACCACCAAAGCAAGGTGAGCATGCTTATTAAGGAAAAACTTGAGCAGCTTGTCCAGCGGCATCAATTCAGGCACCGCATGCAACGGGCGGGCAATGGCGCGCAAATCAGGAGCCGGACTGTGAATGAAGGCCAGCAGGTCCTTGATGTGGACCATACCCAGAGTGCTCTCAAGGTGGGTATCGACCAGGGGAAAGCGAGTATGCTTGGAATCCAGCGCGGTCTGCAGGTTTTGGGAAAAGTCCCGGTTGACCTCGAGAGCGACGATGGTCGCTCGCGGGGTCATAATGTCGCGCACAATATGCTCGCTCAACTCCAGCGCATTGACCAGAATGTCGCGCTCAGTCTCGGTCACTTCTGATTTCTCCTCGCTTTGTTCAACAAGCAAACGCAGCTCATCCGCGCTGTGGACGTTGTGATGTTCGTCGGTTGGCTCGATTTTAAAGAGCCAGAGCAGCAAGGTGTTGGAAGCCGAATTGAGCAGCCAGTTGAGCGGTTTAAACAGCCAGTGAAACCATCCCAGCGGGGAGGCCGACCACAAGGTCAGGCCCAGAGGACGGCAAATAGCCAATGTCTTTGGCATTTGTTCGCCCACCACGACATGCAATGCAGTCACCGCAAGGATAGCACTCGTCCATGAAATAATGCGCACCCACCATGGCTCGAGCCCCAGCCCGTCCGGGCCCAACCAGGGCTCCACCAGACGATGAACAAACGGCTCCGCCAGCGCCCCAAGCACCAAGCTGCAAATCGTAATCCCCAGCTGAGCCGCCGAAAGATAACTGGTCAGATTCCGCGTAATGTAACGAGCGCGAATCGCCCGCCGCACCGACGCTTTTGGCTCTCCCTGATCAATAATCTCATCGAGCTGGCTGGTGCGCACCTTGACCAACGCAAACTCAGCCGCGACAAAAAATCCGTTCAGCAAAATGAACACCACAATCAAAGCCACCTGCGCCACGATGGCCGATGCCGTCAAGGGAGGAAGATCGGCGACAGGGGCTGCCAAAACCGCCATCAGCGGCTGAAATCCAGAAATCATGGGAAGGAACAACAGGCCGCTCGCCACCAAGCCGCCACCACAGCGTCAGTCACCCACTCCGCCGCAGGATCACCACTCAACTCAAAGTTTTTCATACACCCCCTTGTCTCGCCGCTTCATAATCGTAAATCCTGCAGACTTGGCATCACTGACCGACAATGGTTTGGTCAGCTTAGGAGTACTGATGCGGCTGACCAGCTTTTTCACCGGCTGCTTGCAGAACATACAGACCTCCAGCGGCGGACGGCTGACCGGACGGTTCAGTTCAAAGCCGTCCCGGCACATGCGGCAGGCCTTCTCGGGGTCAGCAGCAATGTATTCGTAAATAGGCATGAACTTAAGCGGGCAGACAAGCCCGACCTTGAAAAAAAGGGAGAAATGAACGCATAAAATGCTTCCACCCATCCAAGGCGTGTCTCAATCCAACCGAAAGAAGCTGGATTACCAGCTGGATTTGGTCACTCCCGGAATCAGTCCCTGCAGGGCCATCTCCCGGAATTGCAGACGAGAAACCTTGAAGCGGCGGTAAAAAGCACGACGGCGGCCGGTGATTTGGCAGCGATTGACCAAACGAGTTGGGCTCGCATTGCGCGGCAAGAGAGTCAGACCGACATAGTCGTTCTTCTCTTTCAATTCTTTCCGCAAAGCGGCATATTTATCAACTGTGCGCTGCTTGCGCGCGTTGCGTTCGATCCAACTGGTTTTGGCCATAAGAGCTCGCAAATTGATATACTTCTAGCAGTCTGCAACTGATTTTTGACCGACTCTCAGGATCAGTCACCGTAAAATCTCGAGAGTCATCATCGACGGAATCCCCCACTCTCACAAAAATGAGCCCGTCAACAACTTGACGTACTGCGTCCCCTTGGCACTGAGAGCCGCCGCCGTCCCCGTCCCCGTGAGTCGGTCCATCGTCCTCCATGAATGCCGACCGTTAAACGGCACCGAGGCAATCACCACCGGATACGGCGTGACCTGGCCGCTGGGCACCATCGCCAGCGGTAAGCCGCTGGCCGTAAATGTGATCTCATAAGAAGGACAACTCAGGCCAGCCGAGGAAGACAACGCCTGCGCACTCAGCCATGGATACCGACGCAATAAACTGGGCCGCTCCGCACCAGCCGGCGCCAATACCTTGAAATACGGCTCCTGGCTGGCCAGAAATTCAGGAATAGTCAGCCCCTCGTCCATCGCCTGCGCCCGGTACAACGCCGCCAAATCCAGCCCCGCCAAGTTGTGACCATGAAAAAGCGTCGGCGACGTTAAAGAACCAGGATCCAGCTGCCGCTGCCACGTCTCAAAACCATCGCTGAGCAACATGTTCAACTCCAGATGAAGATGCGCACGACGACGGTCAATGCCACTCCCCGTATACCCCAGCCGCCCCAGCGTCTGGCCCGCTCGCACCACCACCCCCGCCTCAATCTCAATCCGCATCAAATGCGCATACAAACTGTAAAACGTCCCATATCCCCAATCGTGCTCGATAACCACATACTTCCCGTAATTACTCGCTCCTGCCACGCCATTGACAAAAACCACACGGCCGTCCGCAATCCCCCGGACCAAATCCAAGGGTTCACCACGATTGTCGCGGACCGTCGGCGCAATATCCATCCCCTCATGAAACCGGATAAAAATGGTTTCCTCGCCGAGCGGGTAAGGATTGCGGACAAATCCAAACTGCCCGCCCTGCCAAACTAAGCCCGTCTTTCCATCCACCTTCCGGTCCACCCCCATGTAGAACTCCTCAGGCTTGCCCTCAAACAGCCCGCGATTATCCGTCGGCAGCCGCAATCCAAGCCGAGCCGGCTTGGCCGTAGCCAGCGGAAAAGGAGCAGGTTGCACTCGCGACCTATCAACCACGCTTTCCTTCACCACACCCGCGTCCACAACCGCGTCCACACCCGCCCCGTCGTCCGCCTCAATCACTCCCGCTCCCACCGCCGCCGCAGCACCCGCCTCCGGCGGCGTTTCCACCAGCGGCGTCGATGATCCGGAAGGCGCCGCCACAGCCGGCAAAACGCCCGCCCACCCCACAGACGCCAGCCCCAGCAGACCAGCCAGCACTGCACCCCGCACGCGCGCCAAGCCCACCCCACACCCCAACCAACCCCTCCCGGACGACCGGGGGAGAAATAAAAACGATCCTTCTGACGGAGGCACTCGGTGAATGACAGGCTGGTGAATCAAAGGCCGCACCCAAACCTAGTTCCGCGACGGCGCAGGTTCCGGAACCGGACGTAAATCAGGGCGTTCCAGCGTATCATCTGGCCCAAACGGCTCATCGCCAGCTCGCGCCTTCGGCACCGCACGCCGCGAGCCAGACGCTGGGCCGACCAGCGCCGCATCGTTCAAGGTGGCGGGATCAATGCGTCCAACCACGGCCCCATCCGGTAATGGGCTGCCGTCTGGAAGGAAGGCACGCCCCTCTGAGGCCGGCACCGCAGCCCCGCGACGAGCCAGAGCGGTCGGTGTAGCGGGATCACCAATGCGACGAATCTTTTTTTCTTTGTCAATAACGGCGAATAATTCGGGGCTGAGGTTTTTCCAAACCACGATCCTGCCGTCTTCCGGGACCCGATCGATCATCAGAATGTCCGCTGGCTGCCGGTTGACGGCGGCCGCAAGGTACTGGCCGCGGTTGGCCACCCCCAACCGCTGCAGCGCGTGCTGGCCGCTGGTGTCGAGCCAGAAAACCGCTCCCCACGTGCGTCCGTCCTCCGCGGGAAACGCCCAATAGGCCTTGAAATTCCGCTGGGTAAGCACCGGCATTTTACGAAAATATCGCATCTCACCTCGCACCTCGAACTCTTGAATCTTGCGCGGTCCTTCCATCTGATCCCCCTCCTCGTGGAGGCTAATCAGATACACCGGCTGCTTTCCCCCGCCGAGCGCCGATCCAGCCACCAGCAGCAGCAGTCCCACAAGCGCGATTAGTCGTGACGTCATCAGTGAAGCATGCCCCGCGAAGGAAGCTTGGCAAGAAGGTTGCTCATCCACTCTTCACGTTCCGATCATAATCCCGATGGATGGTCGATAAAAACGGCCGGCGGCAGCTGGAACTCGCGCTCCAGCCACTCTCCCAACGCGCGCACCCCGAAGGTCTCGGTCGCATAATGCCCGGCATAAATCACGTTCACCCCAAGCTCTTCAGCCAGCGTGTAGCTCCAGTGAGGCCCCTCGCCGGTCAAAAAAGTGTCGATCCCCAAAGCCGCAGCCGCGGCAATCTCGGCTCCAGCTCCACCCGTAATCAGGCCCAGATGACGAACCCGGGACGGACCGCCCGCACATACATGCACCGCTCCTCCACCCACAGCCCGACGGACGTTCTCCACCAGCGCGGCACGGTCGAGATGAACCGACGCCTTCAGCCCGAGCTGGATCCCCTTCCATGGAAAAAACGGTTCGGTCTTTTCCAGCCCCAACGCCGCCGCCAGCCGGGCATTATTGCCCAGCACCGGATGCACATCCAAAGGGATATGGCTGCTGTAAATAGCCAAGCCCGCCTCCATGGCCAGCGCCAGCTTTCGGAACAAGGCGCCCTCAATCCGCTGCAAGCCTGACCAGAACATCCCATGATGCACCAGCAGCAAATCCACACCAGCCCCGACCGCCTCCCTGATCACCGGCTCGCAGGCGTCCACCGCCACCCCCACCCGCGTCACCCGACCAGAACGGCTGGCCAGCTGCAGCCCATTCAACGCCCCAGGGTAATCCGGCACCACCGCCACCCGCAGCTCACTTTCCATGGCCGCCACTACCGACGCTAAGGCCGCGCCGGCCGTCGATACTAAGGCCGCTTCAGGAATTTTAACGCGCCCGCTTGGCATGATATCTAAAGTGAAGATCAGGCCGCAGGCGCCGTTTTAGCGGGAATGACAAAAACCGCAACCAGGGCCGACGCCAGCACAAAACCAGCCGCCCACGTGAACGACGTGCGATAGCCGATTTCCACCAGCGTCGAGGTCGTTTCCGTCAGCGGCCGGGCCATTTCCGAGAATCCCAGTGGCAACGGCAGAGCCGCCAGCATCGGTCCAAGAAACCGACCCAAACTGCCCACCGAAGAATTAAGCCCCAAAGCACGCCCCTGGGTGTGGGCGCTGGCCGAACGGGAAAGCAGACCGGTCAGGGTGGGCATGATCAAGCCGTTGCCCAGCGCCATCAATGCCGCCACCCCCAGAAAACCCGGTGTGCCCTCAACCCGGGGCAACAACCAGAGGCTGGTCGCCAGCAACACCGCTCCTAACAAAATGAGTGGCTTCTCAATCGGACGCTTCATCAGCCTCCGAATCAATCCACCCTGAACCACCACCCCAAGAAATCCAAGATAAGCAAAAGCAAAACTCATCTCCGCCCGGGTATACCCAAGATGGTCACCGCAAAAAAGTGCAAACAACAAATGCACAAAGGCAAAACCCGTCGTGCTCAGCAGACCGGCCATCAAAAGCAGAGAAATCGTCCGCCCTTGTCCGCCAGTGAAAACTTCCGCCAAAGGAGCCGGTTGACTCGGATGCCGCCGCTTTTCTTCACTCAAGGTTTCCGGCAGCTTCGTCTTGATCAACCAGGCATTCAGCAGACACAGCCCACCGGCAAAATAAAATGGCGCTGAATGATGCCACAAACTCAGCAAACCACCCAACGCCGGCCCCAACATGAAACCGAGCCCAAACGCCGCCCCAATCATACCCATGTATTTCGCCCTCTCCTCAGGCTTGGTCATGTCCGCAATACACGCCTGGGCCGCCGCCACGTTGCCGCCACTCGCCCCATCAATAATTCGACCCAAAAATAACATCCAAGGAGCAAAGGCCGCCCCCGTTACAAAATAACCAACCGCCGACCCCAGCGTGCTAATCAATAAGACCGGCCGCCGCCCAATCCGGTCAGACCATTTGCCCAGTAACGGAGCCGTAAACAGTTGCACCAAAGAAAAAATCCCGGTGAGCCAGCCCAAAGACTGCGCCGACATCACGAACGGCTCGCTCCTCCCGTAATCAGGCAACACCGGAATAACAATTCCAAAGCCGACCATGCTCACAAA
Source organism: uncultured bacterium (assembly GCA_903954065.1). Lineage (GTDB taxonomy): Bacteria > Verrucomicrobiota > Verrucomicrobiia > Verrucomicrobiales > V1-33 > CAJBME01. The sequence goes on along the minus strand of CAJBME010000337.1, from coordinate 1,668 downwards.
GATGGTCAGGAAAATAACGAAGATCTCAGGACGGCGGCGTGGGGACATGGCAAAAAAACAGACAAAGAAATAAACCATGGCGCGCCTTCTCGCGGCCACAACCAGCTTGAACACAGAATCAACGATCGTACGCCCAACCACCAGCCACGATCCAACCGCTCGTCAAACCGCCACGAGCGCCAAAACTGCCGGGACCGCCGCAACCGCCAGATCCAATTGAACCCCGCAGCACGCCGCCCAGCCCCAGCTGAGGCACTCAATAGCCCCAGCCCAACAACATAATTATCAATGAGCTAGACAGAATTGCTCAAAACGGTCGAGCCCAGTCTTGATCACGTCCAGTCCGCAAGCATAACTGAAACGCACCGTGTGGTCAGCCCCAAAGGCCAGTCCCGGCACCACCGCCACCTGCTGGCGACTCAACAGTTTCTCCGCAAAGTTCATCGATTTGAGCCCCATTCTTTCAATGTTGACTAGGAAATAGAAGGCTCCTTGCGGCTCCACCACCGACACATTGGAAATCTTGCTGAACCGGTCCAGCATGTAATTCCGACGGACATCAAACTCGTCCCGCATGTCCGAGACAACTTGCTGGTCACCCGTCAAGGCGGCCAGCGCTCCCCACTGCGCAAAGGTCGTCGGCGCACTGGTGGTGTGGCTCTGGATGTTGTTCATGGCCTCAGCCAACGCCTTGGGAGCCGCGGTGTAACCAATCCGCCAGCCCGTCATGGAATATGGCTTCGAGAAACCATTCACGACAATCGTCAACGCTTGAATCTCCTTGGAGAGACTGGCAATCGAGATGTGCTCCGATTCGTTGTAAATAAGCTTTTCGTAGATTTCATCCGAGAGAATGACGATGTCCTCGGCGGCCGCAATCTCGGCAATTTTCTCCAATTCAGCCCGGGAGTAAAGGGAGCCGGTTGGGTTGCCTGGCGAATTGAGGATCAGCATCTTGGTGCGAGGAGTCATGGCCTCCTCAAAATTCTCCGCCGTCAGTTTCCAGCCGTTTTTCTGGCTGGTTTCGACGATGACCGGCTCCCCGCCCGCCAGACGCACCATTTCCGGATAGCTGGTCCAATATGGCGCCGGGATAATGACTTCGTCACCCGGATCACACACCGCCAGAATGGCATTGTAGCAGGAATGCTTGGCCCCGCAATTCACCGTGATCTGCTGCGGCGTATACTCAAGGTTGTTGTCCACCATCAACTTGGTGGCAATCGCCTCGCGAAGCTCAAATAACCCTTCGGCCGCGGTATACTTAGTCTTGCCCTCAGCCAGCGCCTTGACGGCCGCCTCTTTGATGAAGTCCGGGGTATCCATGTCCGGCTCGCCAGCTCCAAAACTGCACACATCAATACCCTCTTTCTTCAGCTTCGCCGCCTGGGCGGTGATAGCGAGGGTCAGGGAAGGAGAAACGGCGGCGACTTTTTCGGCGATCTGGTTCATGGTGGCAGCGTAAAGGGGGCGGATGACGAATGAATGGGAAAAAAAACGCGCCGCCGCTCCGATAAAGCGGGGGCGCGGATGTGGGGGCACAACCTTGTCGGCTCCAGCCCGGGCGCAAGAGGGAAATCACCTCAACTGAACTGCCAGTTTCTGCCCAGTCCAAACACCCATCCCCCATCACTCCATCCACACCACCCCCCACGCGCCACAAAACTC